>NZ_JACVPE010000005.1:0-137353 GCF_018882005.1 Polynucleobacter sp. es-GGE-1 | reverse complement strand
ACCGCCAAACTTTAGAAACTCTTTAACCACCTTTAGCTTGAACTGCTTGCTGTACTTGCTCATAAAACAAAACCCCCTTGGTTGGACATAGCGTCCAACTTTTGGGGGTCAGTTCATTCGGGTGGCTTTTTAATGGAGCTGTTATTATTCAGCCTTCCATTCCCCAGATTTACCGCCACTTTTTTCCAACAGCTTGACATCACTCATCACCATGCCACGGTCTACTGCTTTGCACATGTCATAGATTGTGAGAAGGGCAACTTGGACTGCGGTGAGGGCTTCCATTTCTACGCCCGTTGGCCCCGTAGTTTCGGCCCTAACTTGGCAAGCGATGCTGCTCGTTTTTTGATCTGGTTGAAATTCGAGGTTAACGTGAGTGAGTGCCAGTGGATGACACAGAGGAATCAGATCCGAAGTTCTTTTGGAAGCTTGAATACCTGCAATACGAGCAATTCCTAAAACATCACCCTTTTTATGGGTGCCAGCCTCAACCATTTTAAAGGTCTCCGGAAGCATCGTAATAGTCCCGGTAGCAATTGCTATGCGATGAGTATTGGGCTTATTGCCAACATTTACCATGTGGGCTTGGCCACTGGCATCAAAATGAGTTAGTTTGTTCATGGGATAAGTTTTACCATATAGGGATGCAAGATATAAAGTCTGTTAAAAATATTTCGGTTTGGCAGCGTCTTTTAGCGATGCACCTCGTTCTGGGGCTGGCTTGTACTGGGACTACTCCTCTGTATGCCGCACCTGCTACTGGAGATGTTTCTGTAGAGGGAAATTCTGCCGCCATCCAAAATATTGGTCGGGCGATGCAGTCTCCAGATGCCCGTCCTGCTAATGCTCCAACACGCAATACTCTTCAAAGTCAGCCAACGATTATTTTGCCTGACATGGGTGATCCAGGCGGTGATGCTTTAAGTCGGGTAGACGAGCGAAGATACGGTGAGTTGATCATGCGCCAAATTAGGCCTGACGCAGATTATTCAAATGATTTACCTATATATGACTATCTCAATCAAATGGAGCGCCGCTTAATACAGGCCGCTAAAAAATTACAACTTGGTGGTGCGAACGAACAAGGTAGCGGCGCCTATAACTTTGAAGTATTTGCGGTCAAAGATAGCAGCATTAATGCGTTTGCCTTACCGGGCGGCTTTATTGGTTTTCATACTGGTTTGATAGTCAGTGCAGAGTCGGACTCTGAAGTTGCTTCAGTCATGGGTCATGAAACAGGTCACGTCTTGCAGCGCCACCTAGCCAGACAAATGGATAAGCAGACAACAAATACCATGATTGCGATTGCTGGCATGGTATTAGGTGCATTGGCGATGTCACGCAATCCTCAGGCCGCTGCTGGCTTAATGCAGGGTGGTCAAGCCGCAGCAATCAATAATCAACTGTCTTATTCAAGAGATGCAGAGCGTGAGGCGGATCGTATTGGCTTTCAGATCTTGGATGCTAGTGGATATGATGTGAATGGTGCCCCCGGTTTTTTTCAGCGTTTGCAAAAAGCGACTGGCATTATGGATAAGGGCGTACCAGCATATGTGCGTACTCACCCTTTAACTACTGATCGTATCGCTGATATGCAGGATCGCGCACGTACTGTTCCTTCTCGCAATGTACCAACTGCTGTTGAGTTTTATTTTATTAAGGCGCGCGCTCGAATGGAGCAGGCTGGTAGCTCGAGTGGGCTCTACGACTTAAAAAATACTTTTGATAGTCTCAGTAAGCAGCAACCAATTGGTAAACAGATAGAAGGCTTTTATGGGCTTTCACTCATTGCTCAGCGTCAGGGTAAATGGGATCAGGCAGAAGTCGATTTACAACAGGCTCGCAATTTAGCGCAAAAGGCTAGTGCACCGGGCTCGCCGATTCAGCGTCAAAGCCTATCTCTTGAGATTACCGCCTCAGAGCTTGCTTTGGCTAAGGGTAAAAAAGAAGAAGCTTTACAGATTGCACAGGCTGCATTGCGTGCTTATCCTCAGTCTTACGCTGCTGGAGCAGCTATGGTGAATGCCGAGCTCAAGACGGGTCGCACTAATGATGCAATTGCTTGGCTAAAGTCTCGCACCAGATCCCAGCCAAATGAAATTGTTTGGTGGAGCATACTATCAAATGCGTATGATCAGGCAAACAATGTGCCTATGCGTCACTATGCTTTGGGTGAGAAATATGCGCTTGAGGGTGCTTGGCCATCTGCAATTGAGCAACTCAAAATTGCTCGCAGTGCCGGCGGCTCAGATTTTTACCAAGGTTCGAGCATTGATGCGCGTCTTCGTGAAATGCAAAGGCAATACCAAGACGAGCTCAAAGAGCAGGGTAAACAACTTCCTGGGTAGGTTTAGGTTTTTGGAGTTAAGGCTTTGGTTGTTTAACGAAACCAAATCGCTTAGCTAGCTCTTCGGAATGTATTGGGTCTAGAGGTAATTGTTCGCCATGCCAATTCCAAGATCCACCGAAACTACAGGCTTCTTCACGAAGCTGGGCTAGCTCAGAAAATTGATCTAAATCATGATCATGCAAAAGGGCAATGCTAGCGTGTTCTTCGACTTCAAACTGTTGGGTCTTAAGGTCTTGATAAATTGCTTGCTTAATCGATCCAAGAATATAGATACTGCCATTCTCATCACTAAGCGCAGCGCTTGGTTTCATTTGCGTTTGACATTGGGTCATGAGTTGCTGGCCTTGTTCGCTTGGGATGATACGAACGATCCAAGGCGTTGCCGCTAGACTAATGAAAACCCGTTGCGGACCATTCTGGAAAAAGAATCTTCCTAATTGGTCGCTCGCGTAATTGCGGGAGATGAATTCATTTAAAGCAATATGCTGAATGACTTGACCTGGTAATTTATTTTGTTGTGCAAATTCGTCAACCATCCGCCATTGACCACGGCGATCTAAGGCTAACCAGCCAAAGCAATCTGGCACATTGGGCCATTTAATGAGCGAGCGCAGTACTTGCTCGTCCATATTAATTAATGCAAGCCGTGTGGAGTAGAGGGTGCATCAAACGTGTCATCCGTTGAACGACTAGCATGCAGGTGAGCAATACGCCAACCTTGACTATCTTGTAACAGTACTAAAGTGATGTTGAGAAAAAATTCAGCCTCGACTTGATCTGCTCTTAGGTGAACCGCTTCTGTAGTGTCATACACCGACGCTCCAAGAATAGAGTGGCTAATGCAAGCAATCGGCTCTAAAAATAAGGCTTGTTTAGATAACAGTCTTTCTAAACCTTCACGAATTTCTGCATGACCACTGAGACGATGTCCCTCAGGAAGAACGCAAGTGATGGAGTCATCATCCAACCAAATGTCTAATGCACCTTTAACGTCTCGATGACGCAGAGAATCACGCCAAGCCTCAACCACCTCATCTGCATTGTGAAAGAGTCTGGCTAGTTTGGTCATGGCTCATATTTCCTGGAATTTATTGCAAGGTATTCAGTGTAGCCAAAACTTGCTGCGGCAGGATTTCATTAAGGCACCGTAAATGTCCTAATGGACAGACCTTTTGGTGACAAGGGCTGCAGGGAAGATTAAGCCAAAGCACTTTAGCCTTGTCAGACAAGGGTGGAGTGTGCGCGGGGTCGCTCGACCCAAAAATGGCTACCTGAGGAGTTTTCAGCGCCGCTGCAATATGCATTAATCCAGAGTCATTACTTACTACTGTCTTAGCTATACCAATCAGAGCAATCGCTTCGTCTAAAGAAGTGCTGCCACACCAGTTATGTATGTTCGAGTGAAGGCCGGTTTCTGCTTGAATATTTTGTGCAATTTCTTGATCACCTTTACCACCCAAAAGAATGATTTGGGTGTTTGCATCTTCTTCAAGAATATTTTTTGCAAGCTGGGCGAAATGCTTGGTGGGCCAGCGCTTTGTGGGACCATATTCAGCGCCTGGGCAGAATACAAAAAGAGATTTGGGATTGATGTTGCCCCCCGCCAATTTTTGCTCTACGGACCGCTTTGCAAGAGATGAAACATTAAGTGTTGGTCTTAATACGGATGATGAATTTTCTTCTTTATCTCGTAAGAGCTGACTAAGAGCGAGGTAGTGCTCTATCATCGGCGGGCGATTGACTTTGCTTGGGTTATCCAGTGATAAATTAATTAAGCCATAACGAAGTTCACCGCGATACCCAATGCGGAATGGAATGTTCGCCAACCAGGGAATGAGAGCAGATTTAAAGCTATTGGGTAAAACAAAGCAGGCTTGATAGTTTTTAGATTGAAGATCTTTTGCTAGCTGCTTGCGCAATCCCCACTGTAATTGCTGATGCTCAAATTTTGCTTCAATGACTTCGTTCACTTCATGACAGGCACGATAAATAGGCGCAACCCAAGTGCTCGCAAGTACATCTATTTTTGATTCTGGATATTGCGCCTTAAGCCTTGTCAATAAAGGCTGTGTCATGACAGCATCCCCAATCCAGTTAGGGGCGATGATCAGAATACCTTGCATGTGATGTATCCCGACTCAGCACCCCGAGTTAGCCGGAGGTGCTGATAAGGCTTAGTGTCCGTGTGGCTCTGTGCCAGGAATGAGTTTGTACTCAGCGCCGCAATACGGACATTTTGCTTCCCCGGTTTTAGTGATATCCAAAAATACCCGTGGATGAGAGTTCCATGCAGGCGTTTTATTGGTAGGGCAATGTAATGGTAGATCTTTACCATCTACCATCATTGCTTGAGCTTGAGTCATGTTCTACTTCCTATTAGCTAAATTTGATTTAACTTATTTAACTTATTTAACGTAAGTAAGCCAGGATTTGTACTTGTCGCTTCTGCCATAGACCGCATCGAAATAAGTATTCTGAATTTTTTCAGTGATAGGACCGCGCTTACCGTCACCAATCGTCCGGTCATCAAGTTCACGAATTGGCGTCACTTCTGCGGCGGTGCCAGTAAAGAAGGCTTCATCAGCAGAGTAGATCTCATCGCGAGTGATACGTTTTTCACGCAACTCAAGTCCCATGTCTTTCACAATCTGAATGATCGAGCCACGGGTGATGCCGTCAAGACAGGAGGCTAAGTCAGGCGTGTAAACAATGCCATTACTGATCATAAAAATATTCTCGCCGGAGCCTTCAGAAACATAACCCTCGGTATCTAGCAATAACGCTTCGTCGTATCCATTGGCGGTGACTTCTTGATTAGCCAGAATGGAGTTGATGTAATAGCCAGATGCTTTGGCGCGCACAAGTGAAGAATTCACGAAGTGGCGGGTAAAGGAGGAGGTTTTAACGCGAATGCCTTTATTGAGGCCATCTTCGCCTAAATAAGCACCCCACTCCCAAGCGGCGATGGCGGTGTGAATACTATTGCCTTTAGGGGAGATGCCCAGTTTTTGGGACCCAATAAAGATGATGGGGCGGATATAGCAGGATTCCAGCTTATTGCTGTTCACTACGTCAATAATGCCTTTAGTGATCTCTTCCTGGCTATAAGGCATGTTCATTTGGAAGATCTTGGTGCCATTAAAGAGACGTTTAACGTGCTCTGGGAGGCGGAAAATTGCGGTACCTTGGGGGGTTTTATAGGCACGAATACCTTCAAATACGCCCATGCCGTAATGTAGGCTATGGGTTAGAACGTGAATATTGGCCTCACGCCAAGGAATTAGCTTCCCATCGGACCAAATAAAGCCATCGCGGTCGGACATCGACATTTTCTCTACCTTTTATGTCTATAGGCTATATGAAATAGCAGATTAATCGGGATGCCAGGTCAGGGGGCTTTAGGCCTTTTGACTCAAAGTGCGTCCAAACCTCTATTGTAGAGCAGGCTGCCGAGTCAGATGCTTGTGTCCTTCGGTGTGGCAGGGCTAGAGGATTTAGAATGGAGTTTTCCCATAAATCACCATATTTAGCCATCTTCATGCCGGAATCCTTATTTAAAGTTAAGCGCTTAAGCGAATTGGCCCAATCAGGCCAATTAAAGGGAAAACGGGTCTTCATTCGCGCTGACCTCAATGTGCCGCAAGACGAGGCTGGAAATATTACCGAAGACACTCGTATTCGGGCATCCATGCCAGCGGTACAAATGTGTTTGGATGCTGGCGCAGCGGTGATGGTCACTTCACATTTAGGTCGACCCACTGAAGGTGAATTTAAGCCTGAAGATAGTTTGGCTCCGGTAGCGGATCGCATTGCTACTTTACTCAATCGTAAAGTACCTTTGATTAGTAATTGGGTAGATGGCGGCTTTGAAGTCAATCCAGGTGAAATAGTTCTTTTAGAAAACTGCCGTTTAAATGTTGGTGAAAAAAAGAATAATGATGGGTTAGCAAAAAAAATTGCTGCTCTGTGTGATGTATATGTAAATGATGCCTTTGGCACAGCACATCGTGCTGAGGCAACCACGAATGGGGTGGCGAAGTTTGCACCGATTGCTTGTGCTGGGCCACTAATGGCGGCTGAGTTAGATGCTTTGAGTCGTGCGTTAGCAAGTCCGAAGCGCCCGCTCGTAGCGATTGTGGCAGGCTCTAAAGTGTCTTCTAAGTTGACCATTCTCAAAGCACTCTCTGAAAAAGTAGATGAGTTGATTGTTGGTGGTGGTATTGCGAATACATTTATGTTGGCGAAGGGCTTGTCAATTGGGAAGTCTCTTGCTGAGCCAGACTTGGTTAATGAGGCCCGAGAAATCATGGATCTCATGGAAAAGCGTGGCGCACATGTGCCCATTCCCGAAGATGTCGTGGTCGCGAATGAACTCTCGCCACTAGCTCGCGCAAACCGTGTACCTGCAGATCAAGTTGCAGAAGATGACATGATCTTGGATATTGGCCCCAAGACGGCGGCACGTTTATCGATCATGCTTGCGCATGCTGGCACGATCGTTTGGAATGGTCCTCTCGGTGTATTTGAGATTGACCAGTTTGGTGGCGGTACGAAAATGTTGGCTGCAGCAATTGCTCATTCACCTGCATTCTCGATTGCAGGTGGTGGCGATACTTTGGCAGCGATTGCCAAGTATGGTATTGAAAATCAAGTGGATTACATCTCAACTGGCGGGGGCGCTTTCTTGGAATTTCTCGAAGGCAAAACCCTCCCAGCCTTTGCAGTTCTTGCCGAAAGGGCGAAAGACTAATTATGCTTAGAGCGACCAAAATTATTGCAACCTTAGGGCCAGCATCAGAAAAGCCTGAAGTTTTACGCGACATGATTCGTGCGGGTGTTGATGTGGTCCGCATGAATTTTTCACACGGCACCGTGGCAGATCATAAGGCACGTCACGATTTAGTCCGCAGCATTTCTGCTGAGGTCGGCAGAGAAGTTGGTATCATGGCCGATCTGCAAGGACCAAAGATTCGTGTTGGCAAATTTGTGGACAGTAAAATTTTGCTGAAAGAGGGTGAGAAATTTATTCTCGATGTGGCTTGTGAGCTTGGCAATCAAGAACGTGTTGGCCTCGACTATAAAGAACTGCCTAGCGATGTGAAGTCGGGCGATCGCCTTTTATTAAATGACGGTCTAGTTGTGCTCCGTGTTGAAAGCGTTAAGGGCGGAGAAATTTTCACGCTCGTGGAGCAAGGTGGCCCGCTCTCAAATAATAAAGGCATTAACCGTGCTGGCGGTGGCTTAACCGCACCCGCTTTGACTGAAAAAGATATTGCTGACTTGGATGCAGCCATTGCAATGGGCGTTGATTTTTTAGCGATCAGCTTCCCTAAAGATGGTGCTGATATGGCTTACGCGCGCAAGTTAGCAGATGCTGCTAGCGCTAAGTATGGCGTTGGTAAGGTAAGAACAATTGCTAAAGTAGAGCGTGCAGAAGCGATTGAGCCTGAAGCATTAAAAAGCATTATTGCTGAAAGCGATGGCATCATGGTTGCCCGTGGTGACCTAGCGATTGAAGTTGGCAATGCCGCAGTACCAGCTTTGCAAAAACGCATGATTGCATGGGCTCTTGAAGCCGATAAATTCACAATCACTGCCACCCAAATGATGGAGTCCATGATTAATGCTCCAGTGCCAACGCGTGCAGAAGTCAGCGACGTGGCAAACGCAGTGCTAGATGGTACTGATGCCGTTATGCTTTCCGCTGAATCTGCCGCTGGCATGTATCCAGTTCAAACCATCAAAGCGATGGCAGAGATCTGTGTGGAGGCAGAGAAGTCAGATCGCGTGAAAATAGATACCGATTTCTTGGATCAAACCTTTACGCGGATTGATCAAACGATTGCCTTAGGCGCTTTATTTACCGCTCATCACCTCAATGCAAACGCGATTGCTGCTTTGACTGATTCAGGTTCAACGGCAATTTGGATGAGTCGTCACAATATTCATGTGCCCATCTTTGCATTGACCTCTAAGATTGCCACTCAACGTGCCTTAAGTACTTACCGTAATGTCACGCCAATTGGCTTGGATTACACCAAGGATCGTGACACTGCCTTGCAAGAAGTAGAGGCATGCTTAAAGAAATTAGGGGCAGTCAAAAAAGGCGATACGGTGGTATTAACTTCTGGTGAGCCAATGGGTGAGCCCGGTGGTACCAATACTCTCAAGATCATTCATGTGAAGTAATTCACCACTCATCAAATTTAACTATTTACTCAATACACATTAAGAGAACATCATGGCTTTAGTATCTTTACGACAACTCTTGGATCATGCTGCCGAAAATGGCTATGGCTTACCAGCTTTCAACGTCAATAACTTAGAGCAAGTGACTGCGATTATGGAAGCTGCAAATGAGGCTGATTCTCCAGTGATCATGCAAGCATCCGCTGGCGCTCGTAAATATACTGGTGAAGCCTTCTTGCGTCATCTGATATCTGCAGCGGTTGAGGCTTACCCCCACATCCCAGTAGTGATGCATCAAGACCATGGTCAAAGCCCAGCAGTCTGTATGGCTGCTATCAAGAGTGGGTTTACGAGCGTTATGATGGATGGCTCCCT
Organism: Polynucleobacter sp. es-GGE-1; assembly: GCF_018882005.1. Taxonomy (NCBI): domain Bacteria; kingdom Pseudomonadati; phylum Pseudomonadota; class Betaproteobacteria; order Burkholderiales; family Burkholderiaceae; genus Polynucleobacter; species Polynucleobacter sp. es-GGE-1. The sequence goes on along the minus strand of NZ_JACVPE010000005.1, from coordinate 128,439 downwards.
AGAGGCTGATGGCAAATCCGTTGCAAGTTATGAATACAACGTAAATGTTTCTAGAGAAGTCGTGAAGTTCTCTCACTCTATTGGCGTTACCGTTGAAGCTGAGCTTGGCGTATTAGGTTCTTTAGAAACTATGCAGGGCGACAAAGAAGATGGCCATGGTGCTGATGGCAAGATGACTCGCGAGCAATTATTAACGGATGTGGAGCAGGCTGCGGACTTTGTGAAGGCAACTCAGTGTGATGCCTTGGCTATTGCGATTGGTACCAGTCATGGGGCCTATAAATTCACCAAAAAACCTACGGGCGATATTTTGGCAATTGATCGTATTAAAGAAATTCATGCGCGTATTCCGAATACCCACCTGGTAATGCATGGCTCCTCTAGCGTGCCACAAGAGTTGCTCGCTGAGATTCGTGAGTTTGGTGGTGATATGAAAGAAACCTACGGTGTGCCAGTTGAAGAGATTCAAGAGGGCATCAAGAATGGTGTTCGTAAGATCAACATTGACACCGATATTCGTTTGGCGATGACTGGTGCTATCCGCCGTTATCTGTTTGAGAACCCAAGCAAATTTGATCCACGTGATTATCTGAAGCCAGCCCGCGAAGCGGCTAAGAAAGTTTGTATTGCGCGTTTCCAAGCATTTGGTTCTGCTGGCCAAGCTTCTAAAATTAAACCGATTCCTTTGGAAAAAATGGCTGAGCTGTATAAGAGCGGCAAGTTAGCTCAGATCGTCAAGTGATTTAAATATGCCCGCTCTATACGCAACTTCGATTAAGTCATTGCCTTTGCTGTCCAAAGGCAAGGTGCGTGATGTCTATGCACTGGGCGATGACAAGCTTCTCATGATTACAACGGATCGCTTATCTGCGTTTGATGTAGTGATGGGCGAGCCTATTCCAGAAAAAGGTATTGTCCTCAATCAAATGGCTAACTTTTGGTTTGATAAGTTAAGCAAGGTAATCCCAAACCATTTGACTGGTATCGATCCTGTAACTGTCGTCGCAGCTGATGAAGTTGAGCAAGTTAAGGGGCGCGCAGTAGTTGCGAAGCGCTTAAAGCCTATATTAGTTGAGGCAGTGGTGCGCGGCTATCTTGCTGGTAGCGGTTGGAAGGATTACAAAGACACCGGTAAAGTTTGTGGCATTGCATTGCCCGCTGGTTTAGAGAACGCCCAAAAATTACCCGAACCTATTTTTACTCCTGCCGCTAAAGCTGAAGTTGGTGAGCATGATGAAAATATTTCCTTTGAAAAAGTTATTGAGTTGATTGGCGAAAAATTGGCCAATCAAATTCGTGAAGTCAGCATTCGTCTTTATCAAGAAGCTTCTGAATATGCTGCTACTCGCGGAATCATCATTGCCGATACGAAGTTTGAGTTTGGTCTGGATGATGCCGGTCAATTGGTTTTAATGGATGAGATTCTCACGGCAGATTCTTCACGTTTTTGGCCAGCTGAGACCTATTACGTGGGCTCAAACCCACCATCCTATGACAAGCAGTTTGTGCGTGATTGGCTGGAAACTGCGCAGGTAAATGGCCAGCTATGGCTTAAGACAGCGCCTGCCCCGCAATTACCTGCTGAAGTAATTGAAAAGACCGCTCAAAAGTATCGTGAAGCCCTGAGTCGCTTAACTGAGTAGGCCTAACTCAGGGATAATAGAGTCCTCAATAGATATTGATTCGATAGTTAGGGCATTTGGAGAGGTAAATGAGCAAGAAGCCAATAGTCGGAATAGTGATGGGTTCCAATTCAGATTGGGATACCATGCAGCACGCCGCTCAGATGCTTGAGCAATTTGGTATTGCTCACGAAGCAAAAGTACTCTCCGCACACCGCATGCCCGATGATATGTTCCAGTATGCTGAAAACGCCCAAGCTAATGGCTTGCAAGCCATCATTGCTGGCGCAGGTGGAGCAGCTCACTTACCAGGTATGCTGGCCTCTAAAACAATTATTCCGATTTATGGTGTTCCAGTCGCCAGCAAATATTTGCGTGGTGAAGACTCTTTATATTCGATCGTACAAATGCCAAAGGGTGTTCCTGTAGCAACCTTTGCGATTGGCGAAGCTGGTGCAGCAAACGCTGCTTTACACGTTATTGCAGGCTTAGCCTTGCATGATGCTGATTTGGCTAAGCGTCTTGAAGAGTTCCGCGTGAAGCAATCCGATACCGCGCGTTCTATGAATTTGCCGGGATATTAATTACATGGCAGATCGCATGGAGCCCATTTTGCCGGGTTCGTATTTAGGAATATTAGGTGGCGGTCAATTGGGGCGGATGTTTACTCAGGCTGCTCAAGCGATGGGCTACAAAGTTTGTGTTCTAGACCCGGGTTCTGATAGTCCCGCAGGCTCCATTGCTGAAAAATTTATCCAAGCTGATTACACCAACTCTGCAGCTTTAAAGGAAATGGCATCTCTTTGCTCATCTGTGAGTACTGAGTTTGAAAATGTTCCTGCACAAGCATTGGATGAGTTGGAATCTTTAGGCGTTTTTGTTGCTCCTCGTAGTAGCTGTGTTTCTTTGGCGCAGAACCGGATTGCTGAAAAAAATTTCTTGGCTACCTGGAAGTCTGAAACCAATATTGGGCCAGCTCCAAACTTTGTTATTGAGCGCGATGCTGATATTGCGCATACGCCAGGAGAACTGTTCCCTGGGATTTTGAAAACAGCTCGCATGGGTTATGACGGTAAGGGTCAAATCACCGTCCTTGCTGCTGCTGACTTGCCCGCTGCCTGGGCTGAGCTAGGTAAAGTGCCTTGCGTATTAGAAAAACGTATGGAATTAGACTTTGAGGTCTCTGCCTTAGTGGTCCGGGGCTATGACGATACGGTAGTTGCTTATCCTGTCTCTCAAAATATTCATCGCGATGGTATTTTGCATACCTCTACGGTGCCAGCACCTTCCTTAAAGCCTGCTCAAGAAAAGAAAATTATTGAAGCGGCCAAAGCGCTGATTCGGAAGATTGATTATGTAGGCGTACTGTGTATTGAATTTTTCATTCTGAAGAATGGTGACATCGTTGCTAATGAGATCGCACCACGCCCCCATAACTCCGGTCACTACACCATGGATGCTTGTGTGAGTAGTCAATTTGAGCAGCAAGTCAGAGCTATGGCTCGCTTGCCATTAGGTGACACTCGTCAATTGGCGCCAGTTTCGATGTTAAATCTTCTAGGCGATCTTTGGTTCGAGGGTAGTGAAGATCAGGCAAAAGAACCTGCCTGGGATAAAGTGCTTGCGCATCCCGATGTGAAGTTGCACCTCTATGGAAAATCAGCCCCCCGTATTGGCAGAAAAATGGGACACATTAATTGCTTAGGTGAAGTTTTAAATGAAGCACGCCAAAATTGTGCAGCTGTTGCTACTGAATTAGGTATCGAGCCCTAGAAATGTCTAGGGACACGTCGGACAGTGCGCCACTGCAATCTTCTGCAGTGATTGATGAAGCGGTTCAAACCTTACGTAATGGCGGATTAGTTGCATTCCCTACTGAGACGGTATATGGCTTAGGGGCAGATGCCAGAAATCCTGAGGCCATTAAGAAGATCTTCACAATGAAAGGTAGACCTTCAAACCATCCTTTAATTGTGCATTTAGCAGCACCAGATAAATTTGACCAAACTCAAGTGGATTGGGTCCCAGTCTTATCACCATGGGTAAGAGATTTATCTGAGAATGCGCTCAAACTCATGAATACATTTTGGCCTGGACCATTAACGCTGGTATTCAAAAAAGATAAGAGTGTTCTGAGCGATCTTACTGGAGGTCAAGACACCGTTGCGATTCGTGCACCAGCCCATCCGGTGGCTCAAGAGTTATTGCGAAAATTTAAGGGCGGTGTTGTAGCGCCGTCAGCAAATCGTTTTGGTAAGGTATCTCCCACTAGCGCAGCTGATGTTCGCAGTGAGTTTGAGGGTGAATTAGGATTGATGGTGCTTGATGGTGGCGATTGTGAAGTGGGGATCGAGTCGACCATTATTGATTTATCAAGTGGCGATCATGCTGTCTTACTTCGCCCAGGATTGATTACTCCGAAAGCAATTTTTGCTAAGACGGGGATCAAGGTCTATCAAGTCGGTGAAGCATTGAAAGACCTTGATAGTCTGCCCAGAGTATCAGGTAACCTCAAGGCGCACTACGCGCCAACAACTCCATTGCGCTTGTATGCTCCAGGGCGAGTGCTAGATGCGCTCAGTGAGTTCCCGGATACTAAGTCACGAGTGGCGGTAGCGGTCTGGGACTCAGAGTCTTCCTTGGTTCTGGAAGATCATCCCTCAATTGATGTTGAGGAAATAATTGTATCTAGTGATGCCACTACTTTTGCAAGTCGTCTCTATCGTACGCTCAGGGATCTAGACCAGCAGGGCTGGGATCTCATTTTATTCCCGGAGTCTCCTGCTGGTGAGGAATGGGATGGCGTTAGAGATCGACTTCAGCGCGCTTGTTTTGGTTCAGGGCCACCTTCTAATAACCACGACAGCAATTGATCGTGGGCATCTAAGCCACGCCATGCATTAGGGTGGTTAATAAAAGAGCTTACTGCATACATCTTTCCAGATTTACTCACTACGTAGCCAGCAATTGCGCGTACATCAGCAAGTGATCCCGTTTTAATTCTGGCCTCAGGCTTTTTCTTAAGATGTAAAAATTTACGGAGTTGCGTCATTAAGCGATTTCGCATCGTGCCATCTGCCCCAGCAATTGGCAGACTGTTATAAAACACCTCTTTAATTGGTAGATTGTGGGCGGTTAGTAATAGTTGATTCATTTGCCCTGCAGAAATAGCTTCATTACGAGATAGACCAGAGCCATTCTCGATCACTAAGCCAGGGAACTCCAAACCATTTTGTTTGAGCCAACCTTGTATGACAAGCTCCCCATTACTAGTGGTTGCTGGTTTACCCATTTTTTCTAGTGCTAGTGTGAGTAAGAGTTGGCGCGCCATCACATTGTTGGAGTATTTATTAATATCCTGTACATCTTCGGCCAAATTGATGCCTTCGAACTGCAGCAAAAGTCTCGCGGCTATTGGGACTACGGCATCTTTGCCGGTAGGGGGCTTTGCCCAAGTGCCGCCAGCTAATTCCCAGGCTGCAGTAAATCCTTGTGTTAGAAAGGTATTGGCATCAAGAGCGACCACGTTGTAATCAACCCCCTTACACCCACTAGGAAAGGGGCCTGAGAACTGAGCAGTCAGTAATCGATCTGTATTGATCCCTGTTTCTGGTTCTAGGCTAAAGCGAATATTACTTTTCCAGCTATCACAGGAACGGTCAACCAATTGCATTTGGTTTACAACCTTGAGTTGGGATAATGCAGGTGTATAGCTAAGATCGATGAAGTCAGCCGTGTGTGATTTGCCTATTTGAAAGGACAGCGTTCTAAACGCGTATAGCAAGGGGTCTGGCGGCACGTTATACGCACGCAGTGATTCGCCATCAATCGTATTGTGTTCCATGACGTTGGGAGCAAAGGCGCTTCGATCAAACAATAAATTACCATCAATTTTTTGGATACCCAGTGCTTGCAAGTTCTTCATGAGCTTGGCAAGCTCTTCGGGGATCATTTTAGGATCGCCACTACCTTGCAAATAGAGATTGCCTTTAAGTGTACCCTTACGAATAAACCCTTCAGTAAATACTTTGGTACGCCAGCGATACTGTGGCCCAAGAATATCCAGGCCAGCCAGCGTTGTAAGCACCTTCATGGTTGAGGCGGGATTCATGGCCTCAGTAGCGCGCCAGTCTAGGATGGTTTTGGCTTCGTACTTGCCAGACTTACTCTGCTCAATTTCGGTTACTGAAATGCTAATAGCATCTAGTGGGATCTGATTGCGCTCTAAGCTGCCTGCAATAGCAGGAGGGATTGCAGGATTTCCCGATTTCGCAGCATGAGCGATGAGGGGGTTACCAATCCAAAGGATTGCTAAAAATAGGTAAGCTAATCGGTGAATGGCTTGTTTCATTCACCATAGAATAAACCTAGAGAGCCAGAATATAAATCTCCCCAGGTTTAGGGGGCAGCATACTTTGTTTGGTAACGCTTGATTGCTTGGTTTTGTTCCTCAAGAAGCTTTTGGAAAGAAGAGATCTTATTTTGAAGATCCTGCTCTTTTTCTAAAGATTCACAGGATTGAATAAATTTCTTTGCATTAAGCAATTGTGCGCCACCCTTCACCTTATGAATGAGGCTTGATACGGTCGCTTCATCGAGGGCCTCAGAGTCAATCGCTAGTAGAGCTTCGTCATGCACTTTTTTAATCTCATCCAGTATGACGAGTATATGTGCAGGATTATTTTTCAGAAGATTGGAGAAGGCATCAAACCGGTAATCTCCCTCAGAAGGCGATCCATATTGAACTACCTCTTTGGAGTCAAAATAACGTGCGAGCTCATTTTCAAGACTCATGAGGCTGAGGGGTTTAATGAGTACACCATTCATACCCGCTGCTAGAAACTGGTAGCGAGATTCAAGGGCGTAGATATCTGCCGTTACCCCAATGATGACAAGATTCTTAAGACCCAGTGCTCGAATTTTTTGTGCTAATTCAGAGCCCTGCATACCCGGGATCGATTGATCTGTGATTAAAAGATCAAAGTCATCTTCAGTAATCATCTTAAGTGCTGTGTTGGCGTTATCACAGACGGATACTTGGATGCCAAGCGCTTGAAGCTGCAGGGAGATAATCTGCCTGCTTGCAGGATGATCCTCGACCACCAAGGCAAATAGTTCCCGATCTTTCTCCCGAGGATTTTTTGAGACGAGTTTTCTAGAGGTTAAACCTGTAGGACATTGATTTTTTGATGGTGCAATGCTCGTACGTGGGAAGGCTACGCAAAAATGGATATTACTTCCAAAACCAGGAGCGCTCTCAAAGTAAAGTTGGCTGTTCATGGAGGTGACAAGATGATTGGTAATCGTTAGACCAAGACCAGTGCCATTCTCTTGATCACCTTTGCCTGGAATCTGTTCAAAGGCTTGTAGAGCAAGATGAATTTCTTCTGCACCCATGCCTACGCCAGTATCAATTACACGAAATTCAATGAGTTGACCCGCATGATCATCTGCTAAAACACTTATGGAGAAGTAAATTTCACCATGATTGGTAAATTTAATGGCATTGCTGATGAGGTTTTGTAAGGTTTGACGCAGGCGCAATGAATCAATCATGAGCACTTCAGCAATCCGAGGATCCTTGGAGGTATGGAGTCTGAGATTTTGTTTTTGAGCGACCGCCGAGAACGCATGATCAATATTGTCGATCAAACTATTGAGGCAGCAGGGTTCTGGGTTCAAGATCAGCTTACCTGCTTCAATTTTAGAAAGATCTAATACTTGATTGAGAATCCCTAAAAGGGATTCGGCAGAAGTATGGGCGCTCTTTAGTAAAGATTTTTCATGCGGAGGAAATTGTTGGCTATTTAAGAGCAGTTCTTGTACCCCAAGAATGGCGTTCATCGGCGTACGAATTTCATGGCTCATGGTTGCTAAGAAGGAGGACTTGGCGGCGTTTGCTTTTTCAGCTAGTTCTTTTGAGGAGAGTAGCGTCGCAGCCTCTTGCTCTTGAAGTAACTGTCTTTTACGCATCTGCCATAGCAGCAAGCTTCCACCTAAAAATATTGCTAAGGTCGATAGCCAGGGTAGCGTCTTCCAGTAATTGCTTCTGAATTCTGGCTTGTTGATCTCTAGCGCAAAGAGTTGACGTGACTCTATGGGGTCAAGGTTATCTAGAAATCGATCGAGCACTGCATGAAGCGCAGCATCTTCATGCGAAACCAACCATCGATAGGCAAAAGGCTCGCGCTGATATAAGCCATCAATCTGTACTTGTGGTTTATCCAGCCTCTCAATGAGTTGTTGTGCCAAACGAATGGGAAGTACTAATGCCTCGATATCATTTTTTAAGAGATCAACCATGAGTTTTTCTGCATGATTTGAAACGCGGGCTTGTGGGTCAGATCCTATTGGTGAGTTTTCATAGCCGCGATCAAAGTAAGCAATGTTTGCTGGAGAAATCATGCTACTTGCTCTATCTGTTCTAGTAACAACTGCATCCTGCCCCCAAAAGATAGCTTCTGATAAGGAGCCAAAGCGAAGGTAGTCATCATTCATGGTGGGTGGATCAATCATGAAGTCAACTTCACCGCTAGAGAGTTGCTTTAATCCTTCCTGCTCTGATCGTCTCCACTTTGGACGAAATTCTTGCTGGGTAAAGTTCCCAAGCTTTTGGAGTAATCCATTGAAAACTCCAGCTGTTCCCCGGCCTGGTTGATTTTCAAGATATGGGGCATATTTTTCATGAATACTAAAGTGCACTACTGGATGGGCATCGATCCACCGTTGCTCTGCAGGGCTCAAGGTCATGGCGTGTAATGCACCACTAGAAATTAAGCCAGACATAACAATAGAGCGAATGATGAATCGATGCATACTGTTTAGCTTTCGATAATATTGTTCATTCGGCAGAACAAAATCAAATCCGCAATATTATTAATACCAAGCTTGTCAAAGACTCGTGTCTTGTAAGTAGCCACCGTTTTATTGCTGATGTGAAGCATGTCAGAAATTTGTTGGTTGGTATTACCTTTACCAAGGTATTTCATGACTTGTAATTCTCGGTCTGAAATCAGGGCAAGTTTGTCGTTATCAGTTAAAGAGCTATTACCATTTTTCCCGTGGGTGAAAAAGTTATAACCCTGAGAGATTGCAACACAAGCTGCCAAGATGACATCAGCACCAGCCGTTTTATTGACAAAGCCATGACCGCCTAAAGATCGCACTCTACCGCCATAAACTGCTTCATCCATGCTGGATAAAATCAACATGCGCACATCCGGGTACATAAGACCAATGCGTCGAATAACATCAAACCCATCTGTTTTGGGCATATCCAAATCTAGAATGACCATATTTGGATTGACCTCTTTAATGGATCGAAGGCATTCCTCGCCATTCTGGGCTTGGCCCACTACCTCGAATAGCAACTGGTCTTGCAACATACTTTTAAGAGCCATCAGCATTGCTGGATGGTCATCTACCAACATCACGCGTTTTCTCATTACTTGTCTCCGTTTAGGTTTAGGTGTTGATGAGGGTGCAGCGAAAAAATGGCTTTTGCTATGCGGCTATCGTTGATCTGGAGCATTTGATGTCGGCTTATTGGCGCCATCATAAGGCCGCCATAGCAGTGATCCATTTGCCAATCTGAGGCATTCTCTAAATCTTTAACGAGTCCTATATTGCTTGCATAAATTTGTGTTGGTGAATATGGTGAGCGTCTGATTTTTGCGAGCGCATCATGTGAGAGTGTTTGCTCGCGAAGAACGCTCATATCCAAATGGACTCCCTCCATCTGCATCTCTTCAACCCAATGCAGCTGATCTCCACTTCCTGTGAATTGAAGGTAGTGCAGTAAGACGCCAAGTCGACGCATGCGCAGCAAGCCTTCTTTACAGTCATCCACAAGTTCTGGTGTTGGAAGTGTTTGCATACCCAGAGTCACTAGACCTACTGGCAGTCGTGAATTGAGAATGAGGTCGCTCAAAGCATCCACATAAGCACTCGAAGCAATGACGTGCGTTGGGATGGGCAAAATGCCAGGAATAAAACGGCCACTTCGATACCAGTAAGAAATCGTATCTAAGCCCTCCATAAATAAACGCAGTAATTGCATATCGGAGGCTGCGAGCAATGGTCTAAATAAAGAGCTGGTCAGTTTTGTTCCCTTGCAGTTAAAAATGGGTTCATGACTAATCGCTTGTCGCTTGGACCAGGATTGGTGTTCTTCAAGAGCTTGGCCACTTAGGCCAAGCCAGGGTGCGCCACAGGCGTCGCGTACTTCTTGGAAGGGTTTGTTCTTCCATGCCTTTACAAGCGTGTACAGCCGGGATTTCGGGCTCATCAGCATTCTCCAATCGGTGACTGTCCAGTCTAGGCAGGACGGATTGGAGCGGTAAGGGCTTTGGGCTGATTTATCTGTAGGAATAGTCCTACCAGCCTGTCCAAAGTATAGGGAAGAGTTAAATCCTTAAAGAATTTATGGAGATCTGCCCTTGAAATCCTGGCAATCAGACCTATATAATCAGCACTCCCTACACGCGAGTGCTAAAAAACTGGTTTTCCAGTAAATTAGCTTTAGTTTGTTTGTGGGAGATTATAAAGCATTGATTTATATAGATTTTTAATGAGTTAACACTTACTAACATAGGAGAAGAGATGAATTTGCGTCCCTTACATGATCGCGTAATCATCAAGCGTTTAGATCAAGAATCAAAAACTGCATCTGGAATCATCATTCCTGACGCGGCTGCAGAAAAGCCTGATCAAGGTGAAGTATTGGCAGTTGGCCCAGGAAAGCGCGATGAAACTGGCAAGTTAAATGCACTCGACGTCAAAGTTGGCGAGCGCGTGTTGTTTGGCAAATATGCTGGTCAAACCGTTAAGGTCGATGGCGACGAACTCATCGTGATGCGTGAAGACGACATCATGGCTGTTGTACAGAAGTAATTTCGGTATTTAAGAGAGGAATTTAATCATGGCAGCAAAAGACGTTGTATTTGGAGATAACGCTCGCACCAAGATGGTCGAAGGCGTCAATATTCTGGCGAACGCAGTAAAAACTACTTTGGGGCCAAAAGGTCGTAACGTAGTTATTGAACGTTCATTCGGTGGTCCAACCATCACTAAAGATGGTGTAACTGTCGCAAAAGAAATCGAACTCAAAGACAAGCTTCAAAACATGGGCGCGCAGATGGTGAAGGAAGTTGCTTCTAAAACTGCAGATATCGCTGGTGACGGAACAACTACCGCGACTGTTTTAGCGCAATCTATCGTTCGTGAAGGTATGAAGTATGTAGTTTCAGGTCATAACCCGATGGACTTGAAGCGTGGTATCGACAAGGCCGTGACAGCCGCAATCGGTGAGCTCGCAAAAATTAGCAAGCCATGCACTACTACTAAAGAAATTGCTCAAGTAGGTTCTATTTCTGCAAACAGCGACCATAGCATTGGTCAGCGTATTGCAGAAGCAATGGAAAAGGTAGGCAAAGAGGGTGTTATCACCGTTGAAGATGGCAAGTCTTTAGAAGATGAGCTTGAAGTGGTTGAAGGTATGCAGTTTGACCGTGGCTACCTCTCTCCATACTTCATTAATCAACCAGAAAAACAAGTAGCGGTACTGGAATCTCCATACGTTCTCTTGTTTGACAAGAAAATTGCCAACATCCGTGATTTGCTCCCAGTGCTCGAGCAAGTGGCTAAGTCTGGTCGCCCATTGTTGATCATCGCTGAAGATGTTGAAGGTGAAGCCTTGGCAACTTTGGTTGTAAATAATATTCGCGGCATCATCAAAACTTGTGCTGTTAAGGCTCCAGGTTTCGGTGATCGTCGCAAGGCAATGTTAGAAGACATCGCTATATTGACTGGCGGTACTGTTATTGCTGAAGAAATTGGCCTGACACTTGAGAAGACAACTCTTGAACACTTAGGTCAAGCAAAGCGTATCGAAGTGGGCAAAGAAAACACCATCATTATTGACGGTGCTGGCGATGCTAAAGCGATTGAAGCTCGCGTGAAAAATATTCGTGTTCAGATCGACGAAGCGACTAGTGACTACGATAAAGAAAAATTGCAAGAGCGCGTTGCGAAGTTGGCAGGCGGTGTTGCAGTGATTCGTGTTGGTGCAGCTACTGAAGTAGAGATGAAAGAGAAGAAAGCTCGCGTTGATGACGCATTACATGCTACTCGTGCCGCAGTTGAAGAAGGTATTGTTCCTGGCGGTGGCGTTGCGTTGATTCGTGCGATGCAAGGTATCAAAGGCTTGAAAGGCGATAACGCTGATCAAGACGCTGGTATCAGCATCGTATTGCGCGCTATGCAAGAGCCACTTCGTACTATTGTCAGCAATGCCGGTGAAGATGCTGGTGTAGTTGTGAATGCCGTACAAGAAAGCAAAGGCAATAATGGCTACAACGCAGCTACCGGTGAATACGGTGACCTCGTTGCACAAGGTGTGATTGACCCAACTAAGGTGACTAAGACAGCATTAGTAAATGCAGCTTCTGTTGCTGGTTTGTTGTTGACTACTGACTGTGCAATCTCCGAAGCACCAAAAGATGAGTCTGCTGGTGGCGGTATGCCTGATATGGGTGGCATGGGCGGTATGGGTGGCATGGGCGGCATGATGTAATAGCTGTTCATTTCTGCGGTCATCTGATCGTTGAAGTAAAAACGCTTGGTTCAAAAGACCAGGCGTTTTTTATTGCTTACTCTTCTTTATTAATCAGGCTGAATGCCGCCATCCTTGATGACCTTTTTCATCCTCACCAATCCCTGTGCAATCATTTCTTTTAGATGATCAGGGCCAAGCGGGACAAATTCAAAGCCTTGCTGAATGAGTTGTTCCCGTATTTTCGGGTCCTTTAGAGCGGTAGCTAAAGACTCATTTAGTTTTTCAATCATGACTGGTGAAGTACCTTTGGGTGCTAGCAGAGCGCCCCAGGTTGAGAACTCATACCCTTTCACACTCTCGTTGATTGTTGGTGTGTTGGGTAGCAATGGAGACCGTGCTTTACTGGCAACCCCCAATACTTTTAGCTTCCCGGCACGAATATGGGGAAGCACTACAGACAGGGCGCTAATCATTACGGGCACTTGGCCAGCCATGACGTCAGTGACTGCAGCAGCCGCACCACGATAAGGAATATGCACAATGGGAGCGCCCGTATATTGACGGAAGATTTCCATGCCGATATGTTGTGGCGAGCCATTGCCTCCAGAGGCATAGTCAATCTTGCCGGGTTTCTCTTTGGCAATGCGCACTAAGTCTGCTGCAGTGTTGCCAGGAAAGGACGGATTGGCAACCATCACAAAGGTAATTGCAGCAACTTCAGATATTGGTGCAAAACTTTGTACGGGATCGTAATCAATCTTTTTGTAAAGATTCGGCAACATGGTTAGGATGCTGTCATTAAATGCACCTAAAACATAACCATCAGCTGGACTTTGTGCGACCTTGGCTGTTCCAATTAACCCTGCACCTCCAGGAATATTCTCGATCGTGATTGCTTGACCCAAGCCCTCACTCATTTTCTGCGCAATCGGGCGCATCAAGATATCAACACCGCTACCAGCTTGAAGTGGCATGATGGTTTGGATAGTACGAGTGGGATAGTTGGTTTGTGCGTGTGCGAACCCAATCCACAATAGATTACATATGGAAAAGAGTAAAGCTCGTAATGCTGACTTGATTTGCATATTGTCTCGACTTATAAAGTGATGAAGCATTCTGTTGACACTTCTTTGGTGTATCTTAGCGCATTAAAAAACCGCCCGTAGGCGGTTTTCTGAAGTAACTCATTGTTTACTCTTACTCAACAGCTTTGACCATGTCCTCAACCACCTTCTTCGCATCACCGAAGACCATCATGGTTTTATCCATGTAGAAGAGCTCATTATCTAGTCCGGCGTAGCCAGCAGCCATAGAGCGTTTGTTCACAATAATTGTTTTAGCTTTAAAGGCTTCCAAAATCGGCATGCCAAAAATGGGGCTACCGGGTGTGCGAGCAGCAGGGTTCACCACGTCGTTTGCACCTAGTACTAAGACAACGTCAGCCTGTCCAAAGTCGCTGTTGATATCTTCCATTTCAAATACTTGATCGTATGGTACTTCAGCTTCTGCTAAAAGAACGTTCATATGACCAGGCATACGACCTGCAACTGGGTGAATCGCGTATTTCACTGTCACACCATGGTGAGTTAATTTCTCAGTTAATTCTTTTAAGGCGTGTTGAGCGCGCGCAACTGCGAGACCATAACCAGGAACGATGATGACAGTATCCGCATTCTCCATTAGGAAAGCCGCATCTTCTGGGGAGCCAGTTTTGTAGTTCTTAGGACCACCATCATCGCCGCCACCAGCGGCTGCTTCAGCGCCAAAGCCACCAAGCAATACCGCAACAATAGAGCGGTTCATTGCTTTACACATAATGTAAGACAGAATTGCGCCTGAAGAACCTACGCAAGCACCTGCAATGATCAATACTGGGTTGTTCAAGGTAAAGCCGATGCCTGCCGCTGCCCAACCAGAGTAGCTGTTGAGCATGGAGACCACTACTGGCATATCAGCGCCACCGATAGGAATAATTAAGGTCACCCCTAATACCAAGGCAATCGCGCACATTACCAAGAAAGCGGCATGGCTATCGCCCATGTAATAAGCGATGCCAGCGCCAACCATCGCAATAGCTAAGACTAAATTAAGTAAGTGCTGACCAGAGAAGGTCACCGGCTTACCGCTGACCTTGCCTGATAATTTACCGAAAGCAATCACTGATGCAGTAAAGGTGATGGCACCAATAAATGCGCCAATAAAGAGTTCAATCTTTTGCGCGCCAGTATGGTCTTGTGCTGGATTAAAGACTGCTGCAATCGCGATCAATACTGCTGATAAACCAACAAAGGAGTGCATCAATGCTACGAGCTCAGGCATCTTGGTCATTTGCACACGTTTAGCTGCGATCGTACCAATAATGGCACCACCGACAACGGCGCCAATGATGAGCGAAAAGACTGGTTTAAAGTCCGGAATGAAGAAAGTAGTAGTGACGGCGAGCAACATACCAACCATGCCGAAGGTATTGCCTTGGCGTGAGGTAGTTGGTGATGACAAGCCACGCAATGCGAGGATGAATAACACCGACGAAATGAGATAAGAAATAGCGGTTATGTTTGACATTATTTTGGTCTCTATAGATCTTGTTCTATTTATTTGGCTGCATCAGCCGCATTTGCTTTAGGTACTTTTTTCTTAAACATCTCTAGCATGCGACGGGTAACCATAAAGCCACCGAAAATATTAATGGAGGCTAAGAAAACCGCAACGGCACCAATCACGCTAGTGAGGGTAATTTCATCGCCGCCGATGACTTCCGTCTGCAAGAGTGCGCCAACAATGATAATTCCAGAAATAGCATTAGTAACAGCCATCAAAGGTGTGTGTAGCGCAGGAGTGACGTTCCAAACCACGTGGTAGCCAACAAAAATAGCCAATACAAACACAGTGATGTTTTGAACAGTGAGGATGCTTTGAAAAGCAGCGAGATCCATGATGTTTCCTTAGTATGAATGTTCTATTAGTTTTTGCGGATGGCTTGGCCATCACGACACATTAAGCAGGCAGTCACGATGTCATCATCACTTGGGATCACTAACTTCGCTTCTTTGTCGACGATGAGTTTCATGAAGTCAAGCAAGTTGCGTGCATAGAGCGCAGAGGCATCGGCAGCTACCATGCTTGCTAGATTGGTATAGCCGACAATCTTCACGCCATTAACGTCAACTACTTTGTCTGCTTGAGTGAGGGGGCAGTTACCTGAACCGTTATCTCCTTTACCAGCAGCCAAGTCGATCACAATTGAGCCTGGTTTCATATTGGCAACCGTATCGCTATGCAAGAGAACAGGCGGTTTACGACCTGGGATCAAGGCAGTGGCAATAACAATATCAGCTTGTTGTGCACGCTCTGCAACCAATGCTGCTTGACGCTTCATCCAAGCTTCTGGCATTGGGCGAGCATAGCCACCAACGCCTTTAGCAATTTCACGTTCTTCATCGGTCTCATACGGAACATCAACAAACTTGGCGCCTAAAGATTCAATTTGTTCTTTAGCTGCAGGACGAACATCAGATGCTTCAATCACAGCACCCAGACGTTTTGCTGTTGCAATTGCTTGTAAACCAGCAACGCCAGCACCCAAGATCAATACACGTGCCGCCTTAACAGTACCAGCAGCTGTCATTAGCATTGGCATGAAACGTTGATATTCATTGGCAGCAACCATCACGGCTTTGTAGCCAGCAATATTTGCTTGAGATGACAAGACGTCCATGCTTTGTGCGCGAGTTGTACGTGGCGCAGCTTCTAATGAGAAGCTAGTAATGCCTTGCGCAGCCATTGCAGCAATGTTGTCGTTATCAAATGGATCGAGCATGCCAATGAGCACGCTACCAGACTTCATTTGCTTCAGCTCTGCAGCTTCGGGAGCGCGCACCTTGAGAACAATTTCCGCGCCAAAGGCATCTGCTGCGCTACCGATAGATGCACCAACGGCTACATAAGCAGAGTCAGGTTGGCTTGCTTGGACACCAGCATCTTTTTGGATGACAACAGTATGGCCTTGAGCAATTAATTTTTTAACAGTTTCTGGTGTGGCAGCAACCCGCGTTTCCCCAGATTTAGTTTCCAGCGGCACTCCTATGCGCATGGCATGTCTCCAAAAGCAAAATTTATAAAGAATCTATTTTATAGATAAACAGGGAAGGTTTTACCTATCTATTGGAACCCCAGGTCTGCCGGCTATGGTTTTGCCTAAAATCATGCGAAGTCTGGTTGAGACTTCTACAATGGGGTTTATCTGTCTATAAAGCATTTTCGCATTTTTTTGATGAGCCAGCCTAATTCTTCTGAAACCCCCCTTAAAAAGCCCAAGAAAGTCGTCATAGGCATGTCTGGAGGGGTAGATTCGTCAGTTGCTGCTTGGATGCTGAAGGAGCAGGGCTATGAGGTTATTGGCCTTTTTATGAAGAATTGGGAGGATGACGATAACGATGAATATTGTTCCGCCCGCCAGGATTGGTTGGATGTCGTTTCTGTAGCGGATTTGATCGGCATTGATGTTGAGGCAGTCAATTTTGCTGCCGAGTATCGTGAGCGGGTATTTGCCGAGTTTTTGCGCGAATATGCTGCAGGGCGAACCCCTAATCCCGATGTACTTTGTAATGCTGAAATTAAGTTCAAGGCCTTCTTAGATCACGCCATGAGTTTGGGCGCAGATGAGATTGCTACAGGTCACTATGCAAGAGTACGCCATGAGGGCGGCAGGGTGCAATTATTGAAGGCCTTGGATGCCACCAAAGATCAGAGCTATTTTTTGCATCGCTTAACTCAGCAGCAGTTAGCTAATGTTTTATTCCCTTTGGGGGAAATTCCAAAAACTGAAGTGCGCACGATTGCAGAAAAAATTGGTTTACACAACGCGCGCAAAAAAGATTCGACTGGAATATGTTTTATTGGTGAGAGACCATTCAGAGAATTCTTAAATCGCTACTTACCGCGCGTGCCGGGTCCCATTAAAACCCCCGAAGGAAAAATAGTGGGTGAACATATGGGTTTAGCGTTTTTTACGCTCGGCCAGCGTAAGGGTATTGGACTAGGCGGGAGCCAAGATGGCAACGGAGATGCTTGGTATGTCGCGCGCAAAGATATAGTCAATAACACCTTGTATGTCGTTCAGGGTCATGAGCACCCGTGGCTATTGGCTAATCGGCTTGAGGCCATCGATGCTAGTTGGATTGCGGGCACTGCACCCTCTCCTGGAAATTACTCTGCAAAGACACGCTATCGTCAAGCAGATTCAGCTTGCACTTTGAATCCAGGCGCTGAGCCCTTGAATTTCAGCTTAAATTTTTCAGAGGCTCAATGGGCAGTAACGCCTGGACAATCTGCTGTCTTATACGACGGCGATATCTGTTTAGGCGGCGGTATTATTTCCGCCTAATTGTAAAAAAAGAATTTATGCAGCGGGTGGTTCAGTTTCAATAAACGAAGGGCGTTGTAATAATTTTTGATATAAGCGGTCTAAGTTTGGGTATTGTGCTTGCCATTTGATATCTGGAAAACGCAGCAACAAATAGCCAACGGCGCATCCAACAGCAACATCAGCCAAGGTCATTTGATTGCCATGGCACCATGCATTCCCACCGAGTTTCTCGGACATTTGGCGTAGCGAGTGTTGAATTTTGCCCATTTGACGATCAACCCAAGCAGAGCTTTGTTGGTCCGCTGGGCGCCAAGTGCGCTCTAGGCGAGCCAAAATAGCGGCATCCATCACGCCGTCAGCAAGGGCTTCCCAAGTTTTAACCGCCGCACATTCACGATTATTCGCAGGAATGAGCTTGCTGACGGGGCTTAAGGCGTCGGCATATTCTGCAATCACGCGGGAGTCATAGATTGGCTCGCCATCATCTGGAATCAGGCACGGAACCTTCCCCAAAGGGTTGGAATTGGTAATTTTGGTGTCTGCAGCCCAAACATTCTCTAATTCAAGGTCTATATCAAGCTTTTTTTCCAAGAAAACGATGCGTACTTTACGTACGTAGGGGCTGGTAAGGGATCCGATCAGTTTCATAGGGCACAGTATAGCCAACCAAACTCAGGTTTACCCAGGCGCAGAACGCATTAAAATTAGGTTTTATTGAAATATCCAATGCAAAGGCAATATTCGTGAGTCAGCCGCTTTCTACCCTCAATGCCCTTTCCCCTCTAGATGGCCGCTATGCTGGAAAACTAGACGCTTTACGTCCATGGCTATCTGAAGCTGCTTTCATGCGCCAGCGCGTTTTTGTGGAGATTCATTGGTTGCTGGCTTTGGCGGGGGCGGGCCTCCCAGATGTACCTAAAATCAATGCCGCTGATGAAGCCTTTTTGCTTTCCTTGCCGGAAAACTTTTCTGATGCTGATGCACAGCGTATTAAAGATATTGAAGCAGTAACCAATCATGACGTTAAGGCAGTTGAATATTTCTTAAAAGAAAAAGTAGCTGGTCGCCCTGATTTATTAAAAGCGAGCGAGTTCATTCATTTCGCCTGCACATCTGAAGATATCAACAATACCTCGCATGGTTTGATGTTGCGTGGTGCGCGTGACGAAGTACTTTTGCCACAGCTTCGCAAAGTACTTTCAGTATTGACTGATTTGGCTATTGAGCATGCCAAGGTGCCATTACTCTCGCGCACACATGGGCAACCAGCTTCACCAAGTACTCTGGGCAAAGAGATTGCCAATATTGCCAAGCGTCTAGAGCGCGCAATTGAATCCATTGTCGCAGCCCCATTACTTGGCAAAATGAATGGCGCCGTTGGTAACTACAACGCACATTTGTCTGCTTACCCTGATTTTGATTGGGAGAATTTCTCCAAGAGCGTTGTTGAGAAGCGCCTCGGTTTAACTTTCAATCCCTACACGATTCAAATTGAGCCGCATGATGGTATGGCGCAATTGTTTGATGCGATTGCGCGTGCGAATACGATTCTGTTGGATATGGATCGTGATTTCTGGGCATATATTTCTGTCGGTTACTTTAAGCAGCGCACTAAAGCGGGTGAGATTGGTTCATCCACCATGCCACATAAAGTTAACCCTATCGACTTTGAAAATTCTGAAGGTAACTTGGGTGTTGCTAATGCGTTGTTGCGTCACTTGGCGGAGAAGTTACCGATTTCTCGTTGGCAGCGCGACCTCACCGACTCAACGGTTTTGCGTAATCTAGGTCCTGCATTTGGTCATAGCGTATTGGCTTATGACAGCGCACTGCGCGGTCTTGGCAAATTGGAAGTTAATCATGCTGCGATTGCAGCTGATTTAGATGGATGTTGGGAGGTATTGGCTGAGCCAGTACAAACCGTGATGCGTCGCTATGGCATTGAGAATCCCTATGAACAATTAAAAGAATTGACTCGTGGCAAAGGGATCAATCAAGCGGATCTGCAAAACTTTATTCGTGGTTTAAAGATTCCAGAAGATGCCAAAGCACGTTTACTAGAGATGACACCATCTTCTTATCTTGGCAAGGCGGTTGAATTGACCGAACGTCTCAAAAAGTGAGTGTGACTTCCCATTCAGAATACGGGGCGCGTCCTCTATTCTGGTTTGCTGTTTATCAACTGCTCTGGCATCTCTTGCTGCCATTGGCTTTTGTCCGTTTAGCTTGGCGCGCACGCCATTCATTTGCCTATCTGCATCACATCCCAGAGCGTCTTGGTTTTGGTTATGACAAACCAATTACCAAAGACTCGATTTGGATTCATGCAGTTTCGGTTGGTGAGACTCGCGCGGCTCAACCATTGATTGATGCCTACCTTGCGAGGGGCGAATCTATTTTGCTCACGCACATGACTTTAAATGGTCGTCGTACTGGTAAGCAACTCTTTGCTAAAGCGATTGCCGCAGGACAAATTCGTCAGGTGTATTTGCCTTATGACCTCTGTTGGTGCGTAGAACATTTCTTAAAAATATTCAAGCCCAAGTTTGGTCTCTTTATGGAAACCGAGGCTTGGCCAACCGTAGTATTTCGTTGTGCCGAAATTGACTTGCCTTTATTTTTAGTTAATGCCCGTTTATCAGAAAGAAGTGCTCGTCGAATCAAGCGCTTTGGTAAGGCCGGACGTGCTTTATTCCAGGCATTTGCAGGCGTTCTGGCACAAACCGAATTTGATGCACAGCGTTATCGCAGCCTTGGTGTAAAAAATGTTCTCATCACCGGTAATCTGAAATTTGATGTGCCCCTTGATCCTCAGCTAGTTTCTCAAGGAAAAGAGTGGCAACATGATTTGCATGCTACTAAGCGCCTCATGGTATGTGCTGCTAGTACGCGTGATGGTGAGGAAGGACTTATTCTCAAAGCCTGGAAAGATTTGCTCCTGAGCAATGCTTTTGAAGTACAGCCTTTACTTCTGTTAGTGCCCCGTCACCCAGAACGCTTTGCCGAAGTGGCTAATCAAATTCATGCTGCTGACCTCAAGTTTCGCCGCCGTTCTGAGTGGTCTGGCTTACCAAAAGATAGTGCAGGATTAGATGTGATCCTAGGCGATTCTATGGGTGAGATGCCCCTGTACTACAGCGCATCTGATTTAGTGGTGATGGGTGGAAGCCTATTGTCCTTCGGTGGCCAGAACCTCATTGAAGCTTGTGCAGCTGGTTGCCCAGTATTGCTTGGTGAGTATACCTATAACTTTCAGCAAGCTGCTTTAGATGCAATTGCGGTTGGCGCCGCAAAGCGAATCAAGGGTGATTTGCTCTTGGGAGACACGACTGCTTTAGTGGAGTCTTTAAAGAGCTTGCTCTTAAACTCCTCAGAACTTACCAAGATGAGTGAGGCTGCGAAGACGTACTCAATTGAGCATCAAGGGGCAAGCAAAAGAATCTTAGCTGCTCTTGATCAATAAAAAATGGCTTAAAGCTAGTTTCGCTTAAACCCGTGCTCCGAAGTTCGGGTCATCATTGCGAGCATTGTCATCTGGCTTTTTATCGCCCTTCACCAAATCTTCCCGAGTGACACCAAGCCACATTGCTAATGCAGCAGCAACGAAGACTGAAGAGTAAATACCAAACAAAATACCGATAGTCAGCGCCAAGGCAAAGTAGAACAGTGTTGGTCCGCCAAAGATGAGCATAGCAAGTACCATCATTTCGGTGCTGCCGTGAGTAATGACGGTCCGACTGATGGTGCTGGTAATAGCGTTATCAATAATTTCACGGGTATTCATCTTGCGATATTTGCGGAAGTTCTCACGAATTCGGTCAAAGATCACCACAGACTCATTTACGGAGTAGCCTAGAACTGCGAGGACGGCCGCCAATACGGAGAGCGAGAACTCCCAGTGGAAGAAAGCAAAGAAGCCCAAAATGATCACCACATCATGTAAGTTTGCAATGATGCCGGCAAGAGCAAACTTCCACTCAAAGCGGAAGGAGAGATACAGCACGATGCCAATAATCACAAATATCAAGGCTTTTAAGCCATCAATCGCTAATTCTTGACCGACTTGCGGACCAACGAATTCAACACGTTGCAGCTTCACTCCAGAAGTCGCTGGGTCAAGCGCTTGCATCACAGCATTGCTTTGGTCTGCAGAGGAAATCAGTTTGCCCTCAGCATCTTTTTGCAAAGGCAAGCGAATCATCACATCACGTGAACTACCAAAGTTCTGAATTTGGCTATCTGCATATCCCAGTTTTTCGACTTTAGAGCGAATGGACTCTAGCGGAGCAGTTTGAGGATAGGCAACTTCCATTACCGTACCGCCGGTAAATTCAATCGAAAGATGAAGGCCGTTTTGCCAAAGGAAAAAAACTGCTGCTAAGAAGGTAATCAAAGATATTGCATTGAGCACCAATGCATGGCGCATGAATGGAATATCTTTTTTGATTCGAAAAAATTCCATGGCTTATTTCCCCTGTGGACGCCAAACTTGGCCGATCGCGAGTTTTTGAGTCTTCTTGCTTCTGCCGTACCAAAGATTGACAAGACCGCGTGAGAAGAAGACAGCCGAGAACATTGAAGTCAGAATGCCCAAGCAGTGAACTACTGCAAAGCCTTTGATGGGGCCAGAACCAAAGGCAAGGAGCGCTAAGCCAGCGATCAAGGTCGTCACGTTAGAGTCCAAGATGGTTGCCCAAGCCTTATCAAAGCCAACGGCAATCGCAGTTTGTGGAGGTGCGCCGTTACGCAACTCCTCGCGAATACGTTCGTTAATTAACACGTTGGAGTCAATAGCCATACCGAGTGCCAATGCCATCGCCGCAATACCCGGTAAGGTGAGAGTGGCTTGCAGCATCGACAGTACAGAAATCAACAATAGCAAGTTCACAGCCAAAGCAAGGACTGAGAAAGTGCCAAATAATAAGTAGTAAGCCATCATGAAAATCGCGATTGCAGCAAATCCAATTAAGAGAGACTTGAAGCCCTTCTCAATATTCTCAGCGCCTAAGCTTGGTCCAATAGTGCGCTCTTCAATAATTTCCATTGGAGCCGCTAAAGAGCCAGCGCGCAGAAGAAGGGCCAAATCATTAGCGCTCTCAGTAGTCGGTTGACCGGTAATTTGGAATTTAGAACCAAATTCGCCTTGAATGGTTGCAATCGTGAGAACTTCACCCTTACCCTTTTCAAACAAAATCATGCCCATGGGTTTGCCGATGTTTTCACGAGTGACTTCTTGCATCACTCGACCACCAGCAGCATCCAAGGAGATATTGACCGCAGGGCGTTGGTTTTGATCAAAGCCAGCGCTAGCGTCAGTAATGCGATCACCGCTAAAAATCACGGATTTTTTAAATACACCTAAGCGGTTCTCACCAAAGCGGAAGGTATCCATGCCTGGAGGAGGCGTTTCGCCAAGACCAATCGAAGAAACGATTGGATCGGCAAGGCGAGATTCTAAGGTTGCTGTACGACCAATAATATCTTTGGCACGTGCGGTATCTTGAACGCCCGGTAGCTGTACCACGATACGCTCAGCACCTTGCTGTTGAATGACCGGCTCTTTTACTGCCAACTCATTGACACGCTTATTCAAGGTAATAATATTTTGCTTAACAGCGCTGTCTTGAATTTCTTTTAAGGCTGTTGGTTTAAATTCACCAACTAATTTTGGTGAAAGCCCAGTTGGTTTCACTTGCCAAATGAGCTCTGGTTGAGAAGTCATCAATATCGAACGCGCAGCATCGGCATCTGCAGTGCTGCCAAAATTAATGGAGATAGAATCTGAGCCGCGATCAATGCCTTGGTGACGGATATTTTTATCTCGCAATTGACTGCGGATATCGGTCGCTAAAGAAGTCACTTTCTTCTGTACTGCACCCTTCATATCGACTTGAAGAAGGAAATAGACGCCACCGCGCAAGTCCAGACCTAGGGGCATTGGAAGGGCGTTAATTGCATTTAACCAGCCAGGTGTATTGGATAAAAGGTTTAATGCAACTGTGTAATTAGGATCATTTTGATCAAGATTCAATTTTTGCTGCAAGAGATCTCGTGCACGTAATTGAATATCAGTATTGTTAAAGCGAATTTTGATGGAGCCTACATTACCAGTGCTCTCAAAAAATATCCCAGTGCTCTTGATATCAGCATCAGTCAGGATCTTTTCAACTCGAGACTGTGTCGCCAAATCAACCTTGATGGTTGGTTTGGCGGACGAGACTTGAACCGCTGGCGCCTCACCATAGAAATTAGGTAATGAGTACAGTCCGCCAATCAGTAATGCAACAGCGATAACTATATATTTCCAGAGAGGGTAGCGATTCATATCGAGATACTTTTAAACAAACGTATTAAGCAGACTTCAGGGTGCCCTTAGGCAAGACTGTGGTGATAGCGCCTTTTTGCATTTGCACTTGTGTGCCAGCAGCAATCTCAACAGTGACTGCATCATCCTTTAGCGCTGTTACTTTGCCAAAAATGCCGCCAACAGTGAGCACTTCATCGCCAACTGCTAGAGCCTCAAGCATTGCCTTGGTTTCTTTTTGACGCTTCATTTGTGGGCGAATCATGATGAAGTACAACACTGCAAACATCAACACCAAAGGAAGGAAGCTCATTAAGCCACCTGCATCTGCGCCCGCGGCTGGAGCCTGAGCAAAAGCATTACTAATCCACATACAAAACCTCCGTTAATTACCAATTGGAAACTGCTTTATTTTTAGGCCTTAAAAAGAAGCCGTAAACCCGCAATTCTAAACGGTATGGGGCTTTAGAGGTGATTTGAAGGGGTCAATGCCCCTCTTAGGGTGATTAATCCTGCCCAGGCTCGACGCCCCGCTGGCGATTGGCGTGGAATTCCTCGCGATAGGCGCTAAATCGATCCTTGCTGAGGGCTTCCCTGACCTCGGTCATCAGTTGAAGGTAATAAGTGAGGTTATGGATGGTATTGAGCTGTGAGCCTAAAATTTCATTCGCTTTTTGTAGATGATTTAAGTAGGAGCGAGTGAAGTTTTGGCAGGTATAGCAAGCGCATGTGGGGTCAAGCGGGCGATCATCGTCCTTATAGCCAGAATTGCGTAATTTAAGGTCGCCAAAACGCGTGAATAGCCAGCCATTACGAGCATTGCGAGTAGGCATGACGCAATCGAACATATCAATTCCTAGGCTTACGCCCAAGATGAGATCTTCAGGAGTTCCTACCCCCATGAGGTAGTGAGGCATATGTTCCGGCAATTTGGGTGCTGTGAAATTGAGAATTCTTTCAAACTCAGGCTTTGGCTCTCCAACAGATAAACCACCAATGGCAATGCCATCAAAACCTTGCTGACTCACAGCGTCTAAAGAAAATTCCCGCAAATTTTCAAACATGCCACCTTGCACGATCCCAAAGAGCCCATTACCTGTATTAAGTTCTCTAAAACGTTTGAGTGAGCGATCTCCCCAACGCAGTGACATTTCGAGTGAGGCACGCGCTGTTTTCTCAGAGGTAGGCTGACCCTTGATCTCATAAGGTGTGCATTCATCAAATTGCATCGCAATATCACTATTTAAAACCGCCTGAATCTCCATTGAAACTTCTGGAGACATAAACAGCTTGTCACCATTAATTGGGGAGGCAAAGGTCACGCCTTCTTCAGAGATCTTGCGCAATGCGCCTAAGCTAAATACTTGAAAGCCACCTGAGTCAGTCAGGATGGGCCTATCCCAGGCCATGAAGCGATGTAAGCCGCCATGTTTTTTGATGACATCTAAACCTGGTCTCAACCAAAGATGAAAAGTATTTCCTAAAATGATTTGTGCTTTGGCTTCATTGAGGTCACGCGGAGTCATCGCCTTTACAGTGCCATAGGTTCCGACCGGCATAAAGATGGGGGTTTGCACACTGCCATGGGGCAGGTCAAGCTGACCAAGACGCGCAGGACTTTGGGAGTCGCGCGCCAAAATATTAAAGTGAACAGGTTTGGTCATGGCTTTGTATTCTCAAGTCGACACAGAAACATGGCATCTCCATAACTGAAGAAGCGATATTTCTGATGAATAGCGTGTTGGTATGCAGCACGAATATGATTCATGCCTGCAAAGGCGCTAACCAACATTAATAAGGTAGATTTTGGCAGATGAAAGTTAGTTAGCAAACAATCTACGGCCCTAAATTGAAAGCCCGGGGTAATAAATAAATTGGTTTCACCACTACTTTGACCATTCAAAGCTTGGCTCTCTAGGGCGCGCAGGCTGGTAGTGCCAACTGCAATGACTCGTCCACCATGACGCTTAGTTTTTGCAATGACTTGTGAAGTCTTCTCTGGAATGGAAAACCACTCATAGTGCATCTTATGTTTAGAGAGGTCTTCTTCACGAACTGGGGTAAAGGTACCAGCACCAACATGCAAGGTAACTGTAGCCTGCTCAACTCCCAGATTATTTAATTGCTGCAGAATATCTTCGTCAAAGTGCAGGCCTGCTGTGGGCGCTGCAACTGCACCCGGATTTTTAGCAAGGACAGTTTGATAGCGCTGAACATCCTCCCCGTCGGGCTCATGCTCAATATAAGGCGGTAAGGGGAGTTCACCAAAACGCTCAAGCAATCCAAATACATTCTCTGGAAAGCGAACTTCATAAAAGCGTCCGTCGTAGCCAATCATTTCAACAGGAAAGCTCTCGCCAGCCTGGTTATGGATATGAACAATAGATCCAGTCTTAGGAACTTTGGATGCCCTGATCTGGACCCAGGCTTGTTTATCGCCGCTAATACGCTCGATCAGGAGCTCGACATTGCCTCCCGTCTCTTTTTTGCCGTGTAGTCGAGCTGGAATGACCTTGGTATCGTTAAATACTAATAAGTCCCCTGGCTTAAATAGGCTCAGAATGTCCTTAAACTGACGATCTATTAAATGGATATGATTTCCCCCATCAAGCTTGAGCTCAAGCAGGCGGCTGTCGGTTCTATTCGCCAAGGGATGTTGGGCGATTAGTTCGGCTGGGAGTTCGTAATTGAAGTCGGAGAGTTGCATAGCATTACCATCAGGTATTAGATTTTAACGATGACCACTAAGCCAGCGCCAAACACACTCCAAAAAATGGGTTTAGACAGCCCAATGGCCCTTGCTTTGCATCTTCCATCCCGTTATGAGGATGAGACAGAGTTATGTACTATCGAAGAAGGCTTGATTCAAGGGCGCTTTCACTCGGTACAAACTCAGGGCGTAGTGATTAGAAATCAAGTCCTTTTTCGACCTAGACGGCAGATGCTTGTCACTATTGAAGACGACTCTGCAACTTTGCAGCTACGGTTTTTGAATTTTTATCCAAGTCAGCAAAAGCAAATGGCAGTAGGCGCTCATATTCGTGTGCGAGGAGAGGTGCGCGAGGGCTTTCAAGGTCCCGAGATAGTTCATCCAACTGTGCGAGCGGTCACTCCAGATACACCACTGCCGACCAGTTTGACGCCAGTCTATCCAGCAAGCGCTGGAGTATCACAAGCTGCAATTCGTAAGGCGGTCACTCAGGCATTACGTGATCCAAGTTTGCATGAGAGTTTGGCCGAGTTTTTACCTCAAAAACTGATGGCTGAATTACTGCCCAGTAACGATTGGCCTAACTTACAGTCTGCAATCACCTATTTGCATCAACCACCAGCAGATGCTGATACACAGGCTTTACTAGAGCGGACCCATTCTGCATGGCGCCGCGTACAGTTTGAAGAACTCCTTGCCCAACAAATTTCTTTAAAGCGTGCACATGCCATTCGTCAAGAGCGTCATGCACCGAGCTTTAAACAAGCTGAAAAGGCTCAGAGTCTTGAAGTAGGATTGCTGAAGGCTTTGCCATTTGAATTAACCACTGCCCAAACACGTGTGTGGGATGAAATTGGTCATGACTTATCCAAATCATTTCCGATGAATCGCCTTCTTCAGGGCGACGTTGGTAGTGGTAAGACAGTCGTGGCCGCCTTAGCAGTAGCGCGTGTCATAGATCATGGCTATCAAGCAGCAGTGATGGCGCCTACTGAGATATTAGCTGAGCAACATTATCTGAAGATGAAAGAGTGGTTTGAGCCTTTGGGAGTTCAAGTTGCCTGGTTATCAGGTAGCTTAAAAGCAAAAGAAAAAAGATTAGCGCAAGAAATGATTGAGAGTGGTGGCGCTCAACTCATTATTGGTACGCATGCACTGATTCAGGAGAATGTAAGTTTTGCTAAATTAGGTTTAGCGGTGATAGATGAGCAACATCGTTTTGGAGTGCGTCAGCGTTTAGAAATTCAGCAACGGGTAGGCTCTGAATTATTTTACTGCCATCAGTTGATGATGTCTGCCACACCCATTCCTCGTACTTTAGCAATGACCTATTACGCTGATTTAGATGTATCCGTAATTGATGAGTTGCCGCCAGGGCGTAAGCCAATTACTACCAAAGTTGTGAAGGCTACCCGTCGTGATGAAGTGATTGGTGGTCTACAAAGCTGGCTCTCTAGAGGTTTGCAAGCTTATTGGGTTTGCCCCTTAATTGAAGAATCAGAAGCTTTGCAATTACAAACAGCTGTGGAAAGTTTTGAGCAGCTCACTCAGGCCTTGCCAGAATTTAAAGTCGGTCTAGTACATGGACGTTTAAAGGCAGAAGAAAAAGCAGCAGTGATGGCAGCATTTAAAGCCAATGCAATCCAATTGCTAGTAGCAACCACCGTGATTGAAGTGGGTGTTGATGTTTCTAATGCGGCCTTAATGGTGATTGAGCACGCTGAACGATTTGGTTATGCCCAGATTCATCAGTTGCGCGGGCGCGTAGGCCGAGGTTCTGCGGATTCAGTATGTATTTTGATGTATGCAGAACCTTTGTCTTTAGCAGCTAAAGAGCGCCTACAAACTCTACGCGAGACCTCTGATGGTTTTGTGATTGCCGAGCGCGATTTATCTCTTCGGGGTCCTGGTGAGCTGTTGGGTGCAAAGCAATCTGGTGATGCCATGTTGCGCTTTGTAGACTTGCAACGCGACGCTTGGCTGATTGATTTGGCTCAGCAGGCAGCAGAACGTTTGCTGGCAGACCATGCTGATATCGTTGAGCGTCATTTAGAGCGTTGGCTAGGCTCTCGAGCAGAGTTTCTGAAGGCATAATTCTGGCTATGCCACGCACTGAACGTCTTAAAGCTTACGCCTACTTAATCCGCCTAGATAAGCCGATTGGTACGCTCTTGCTCTTATGGCCCACTTTATGGGCGCTGTGGTTGGCAAGCTCGGGCATTCCGGATTTGACCATTTTGTTTATTTTTATAGTCGGTACGTTTCTGATGCGTAGTGCGGGGTGCGCCATCAACGATTATGCAGATCGTGACTTTGACCGTCATGTTGAGAGAACGAAAGGGCGTCCTGTCACTAGTGGAAAAATTTCTGGGAAAGAAGCGGTTGCTGTAGCGGCTAGCTTGGCCCTAATTGCTTTTTTACTGATTCAACCCCTCAATACTTTTACTAAGCAACTCTCAGTACTCGCCTTATTGGTAGCCTTTGTTTATCCATTCACCAAACGCTTCTTTGCCATGCCGCAGGCTGTGCTAGGGATTGCATTTGGTTTTGGGATTCCCATGGCTTATGCAGCGATTTTGGATTTCATTCCTTTGGAAGCGTGGGTCTTGTTTGTGGGGAATATTTTTTGGGCCATTGCCTATGACACGGCATACGCAATGGTCGATCGAGATGATGACCTGCGTTTAGGTCTGAGAACTTCGGCGATTACTTTCGGAAAGTATGACGTGCTAGCAATCGCTGTAAGTTATGGCATCTTGTTTGTAAGTCAACTTTGGGTGGCGCAACTAGCGGACTTAAGCAATTATTTTTTAGTCGGCTGGTTCATAGCTTTAGGCTGCTCAATGTATCACCTTAAACTCATCTCTACTAGAGGACGAGAAGAATGTTTTTTAGCTTTCCGTCACAACAATTGGTTGGGCGGATTTTTATTTTTGGGAATTGTGTTGGGACTCAGTATTCACTAAGCTAGTTTTTACCTAATTCATCGCCCATCGTTTTGCCACGCTGACTTGCTGCATCAATCGCTTTTTCCAAGATCTCATGCCAGCCATGCTGCTGCATGACCTCAAGTGCAGCTGCAGTTGTGCCGCCTTTGGAAGTGACGCGTTCACGTAAGATGCCAGCATGCTCATCGGAGTTGTGCGCTAGCTGGGTAGCGCCTTCGAGGGTCGCATAAGCTAATTGACGAGCAGTTTGTGCGTCAAGCCCCAGCTTTTCGCCAGCGGATTGCATGGCTTCCAAAAATGCAAACACATAAGCAGGGCCGCTACCAGAGACTGCTGTTACAGCATCCATCAATTTTTCTTCAGAAACCCAAACCGCTTGACCAACAGCATTACAAATCGTTTCTGCTAGGTCGCGATCAGATGCATTGACTGCAGCATCTGCAAATAAACCTGTGATGCCTTTACCAATCAGAGCAGGCGTGTTGGGCATAGCGCGCACGCAACGCGTATGGTCGAGCCAGCGACTCATATCTTTGAGTCGAATGCCTGCAGCAATACTCAGAATCAGTGGGCCAGGTGCGCTGGCATGTTTGAGTTTGGAGGCTAAGTTTTTGGCAACGACATTAAAGTCTTGTGGCTTGATGGCCATAACCACTACATTATTTTTTGAAAAATCGAATGCAATTTGTTCCAGGGCACCGATACCTTGAACACCAAAATCTTCATATAGCTTTAAGGCAGTGCTTGCATTTGTTTCAACCACTGAAATTTGCTTAGATTCAAACCCATTTGCCAATAGACCGCTAATTAAGGCGCGACCCATATTGCCACCACCAATAAAGGTGATGTGTGCATTACTATTCTTTTGCAGGTTCTTTTGTTGGCTCATTTGCTAATCTTATCGCGCTTCCCAAAAATAGCAGTTCCAATACGAACCATGGTGCTGCCTTCGGCTATGGCTGCCTCTAAATCATCGGACATCCCCATGGATAAGGTGTCGAAGAATTGATAGCCTGGATCAACCAAATGACTCGCTTGAATACTTTGAAAACAAGCGCGGACGGCAGCAAATGCCTCCCGCTGAATCTTGGGATCTGGGTTGGGTGCTGGGATGGCCATTAAGCCTCTCAGGATCACGTTTGGTAATTTGCTGATGGCGTCGCAAAGAGCCTGTGCATCTGCGAGCGGAATACCACTTTTACTATCTTCTTCGCTGACATTGACCTGTACGCAAACTTGTAATTCTGCCAAGTGCGGAAACTCTCCTCGCTGCGCTGATAGGCGCTCTGCAATTTTGAGCCGATCTATGCTATGCACCCAATCAAAGTGCTCAGCGACCTCCCTGGTTTTATTGCTTTGGAGTGGTCCAATAAAATGCCACACCAGCCAAGGACGTAGCTTTTCAAGCTGGATAATTTTTTCAACGCCTTCTTGGACATAGTTTTCACCAAAAGCCGATTGACCTGCATGCATCGCTTCTTCAATGGCAGATGCTGGAAAGGTTTTGCTAACCGCCAAGAGTTCAATCTCTTCAGGCTCACGTTTTGCAGCTAGGGCTGCAAGTTCAATGCGCTGCCGAACCTGCATGAGATTAACAACAATTGAATTCATCGGGCCTTAGATGATTTGCTAATCAGTTGATCGACGATCTCAATCCAGTGAAGCACTGGTGTGTCGTCTTGTTGGAGGTGGGCAATGCACCCAATATTTCCAGAAACAATGATTTGTGCACCAGATTCTTCACATGCTACATTTAGGTGGGTCAGTTTGTTCTTGCGTAATTGTTCCGAGAGCTCTGGCTGAGTGACTGAGTAGGTTCCAGCCGAGCCACAGCAAAGGTGGCTGTCACTACACAAGCGCACACCAATTCCCAAGCCAGAAAGCAAGCCTTCAACTTTGCCGCGTATTTGTTGGCCATGCTGTAAAGTACAAGGCGGGTGATAGACCACGCCTGGTTTTTGATCCGCGCCAATGAGTTGAACTAGCTCATTTTGTAATGAAGGCAAAATCTCCGCAATATCTTTAGCTAACTCAGAAATCTTTTTTGCCTTGGTAGCATATAAAGAATCGTTCACCAAGAGATGGCCATAATCTTTGACCATCACACCACATCCAGATGCAGTCATTACGATTGCTTCAACGCCTTGCTCAACGAGGGGCCACCAAGCATCAATATTTTGCTTGGCATTCTCTAGTCCACCTGATTGATCATTTAGGTGATAGCGCAGCGCACCACAACAAGTTGCATTGGGAGCGCTGATGAGTTGAATCTTGAGTGCATCTAATACTCTTGCTGTTGCTGAATTGATGTTGGGTAGCATGCCAGGTTGAACGCATCCCTCCAGAATCAGCATCTTGCGCGTATGTTGTGTGCCGGGTCTTGCATAAGGATCAGTTGTTTGATCTAAGGCTTTATTTTTAGCGAGCGGAATCTTGCGTTTAACGCTACTTGGCATGAGGGGGCGCACTAAACGACCTAATGCCATCGCGGAATTAAACAAGGCTGGCTTGGTTAAGCCTTCCTTGAGAGCCCAACGAGTAAGGCGCTCGCCTAGGGGGCGCTCGGGAGTATTTTCTTCTGCCCATTTACGACCAATATCTACCAAGTTGCCATATTGCACACCACTAGGACAAGTGCTTTCGCAGTTACGGCATGTTAAGCAGCGATCCAAATGTAAGCGGGTCTTCTCGGTCGGCGCTTGCCCTTCAGCCATTTGCTTGATGAGGTAGATGCGACCGCGAGGACCATCGAGTTCGTCACCCAGTATTTGATAGGTTGGGCAAGTGGCAGTACAAAAACCACAGTGAACACAATTACCAAGAATGCGCGCTACCTCTATACCTTCTGGTGTATTGGCAAATTGAGGGGCAAGTTGAGTATACATAGCAATACTTATGGAAGACGGTTAGTGGCAAATACACCAGCTGGATCAAATGCAGATCTCAGGCGTGCTTGTACTGCTTCAAGAGCTTTAGAGTACGCTTGCTCACTCAGCAAGGTGAAGCGCTCAAAAGAGGGATTAACCTTGCTACCCTGCCTGAAGCGCGTTGCATTACCACCATGACTATTAGCCAATTGCTTAATGGCGGTAAATGTAGCTTCATCACCAGCAGCTTTCATCCAGCGTTGTTGCCCATGCCACTCCAGCACGAGATCATCGCTGGAGTTGGGCACTGCAAGTGGGCCACAGGCTGCTGGAAGCGCTAAGCGATAGAGAGTTTGGTCTACGCCAAGATTGGTAAATGCTGCAAGTTTTTGCTCACGTAAATCTTTCCAAAAAAGCTCAGCTGTTTCAGGATCCATTTCCTTGGCAAGCACTAGAGAGCTCATTAAAGGAATGGCAGCTTTCACCGCAGCTGCAGCGCCTGCTAGGCGAATCGTCAGTTCGCCATCTCCATCTTTGCTATTCCCAATCCAGCAGCTAGCTGAGAGAGGAAAAGGTTGTCCTGCCAACTCATTCAGAACTTTCAACGCTTTCTCTTGAGAGAGTTGGCAACGTAGTGTTGCTGTTGCAGCAGGTTTTGGTAATACCTTAACTGACGCTTCTAGTAATAAAGAAAATGTACCCATAGATCCAGGTAGTAAGCGAGAAATGTCATACCCTGCAACATTCTTCATGACTTTGCCGCCGAAGGAAAGATCTTGCCCTTTGCCATCTAGAATGCGGGCGCCTAAAACAAAGTCGCGGAAATTACCGGCGCTGATGCGACCAGGACCAGCGAGCCCTGCAGCAATCGCACCGCCAAAAGTAGCATGCTCACCAAAGTGAGGTGGCTCAAAGGCGAGTACCTGATTTTTTTCCTCGAGAGCTGCTTCAATTTCTTGCAGAGGGGTACCAGCGCAAGCGGTAATCACCAACTCTTCAGGCTGATATTCCAAAATACCGGAATAGCTGCGCGTATTTAATTTTGTAAATTGATTTGGGTTGCCATACCAAGCTTTCGAACCGCCGCCCTCAATGGATAGTTGCACTTTATTTTTTGCTGCGTTCAGGACTTGTTCGCGGAATGCTTCAATCTGGCTGTTGGAGCTGGACATTAGAAGCGCTCCAGTTCCGGATGCGGTAGTTTGCCTCCACTAATGCGCATGCGGCCATATTCAGCGCAGCGACTCAGTGTTGGGATGCCCTTATCAGGATTCAGAAGTTTTTCAGGATCAAATGCTGCTTTGACACCCCAGAAAGATTCGCGCTCACCTTCGCCAAACTGCACGCACATCGAATTAATTTTTTCAATGCCCACACCATGTTCGCCTGTAATTGTGCCACCGAGCTCAACACAAGCTTCTAATATTTCGGTGCCGAATTCTTCTGCGCGATGCCACTCTTCTTCATCTGCACCATTAAACAAAATGAGAGGGTGCATATTGCCGTCACCCGCATGAAATACGTTTAAGCAGCCAAGACCGTATTTGGCTTCCATGCCTTGAATACGCTTTAGCAGAGTTGCAATGTGACGACGCGGAATCGTGCCATCCATACAGTAGTAGTCAGCAGCAATGCGACCAGCAGCGGGAAAGGCGTTCTTGCGACCACTCCAAAACTTCAAGCGTTCAGTCTCATCTTTGGAGATCCTAATACCACTAGCACCAGATTGCTCAAGCACTTTAGTCATGCGTTCAATTTCTTCGGCGACTTCTTCAGGCGTGCCATCAGATTCGCAAAGCAAAATGGCTGCAGCCTCTAGGTCATAGCCTGCATGCACAAATTCTTCTACTGCACGAGTGGTGGCTTTATCCATCATCTCAAGACCTGCAGGAATAATGCCGGCAGCGATGATTGCCGCAACAGCATTGCCACCTTTCTCAATATCGTCAAAGCTAGCCATGATCACGCGGGCTAGTTTTGGTTTAGCAACTAACTTCACAGTGACTTCCGTGACAACCGCTAGCATCCCTTCACTACCTAGAATAATCGCGAGTAAATCTAGGCCAGGAGAATCTGGAGCCAAGCTACCGAACTCTACGATCTCGCCATTCATGAGAACGCCACGAACACGCAAGACGTTATGAAGAGTCAAGCCATATTTAAGGCAATGCACTCCCCCAGAGTTCTCATTGACATTGCCTCCAATTGAACAAGCAATTTGAGATGATGGATCTGGAGCGTAATACAAACCTAAATGACTTACTGCTTCTGAGATTGCCAAATTACGAACGCCCGGCTGAACCACTGCAGTTCGAGTAAATGGATCGATGCTGATGATCTTTTTGAGCTTCGCTAGCGAAAGTACAAGACCTTGAGAAAGCGGCATGGCTCCCCCAGACAGACCGGTACCAGATCCCCGAGGCACTACTGGGATTTGCATCTCAGAGCAAATCTTCAGAATTTGGGCTACTTGCGCTTCCGTTTCTGGAAGGGCAACAGCTAAGGGCATACGCCGATAGGCTGCTAAACCATCACATTCATAGGGAATGGTGTCTTCAGGCTCCCAAAGGAGGGCATGTTCTGGGAGGATTGGGCGTAGAGCCGAAACCAGTTTGGACTGAAGGGCGCTAATCGCAGCAAGATCGGGGGGCGGGGTCACCATATTCATGACAACCATTTTAGCCATTTACCTATAATTAAGCTCATGGGAAATCGACTATCAAAAATCGCCACTAGAACGGGCGATGCTGGCATGACTGGCCTTGGAGACGGCAGTCGCGTTGAAAAGGATCATTTACGCATTTGCGCTATGGGTGATGTCGATGAGCTCAACTCCGAAATCGGTGTTTTGATGACCGAAGAGATCCCAGAAAGCATTGCTAATGAGTTAAAACCCCTCTTTTTACAAATTCAGCATGATTTGTTTGATTTAGGCGGCGAACTCTGTATTCCGAACTACAAGTTACTCAATCCAGAGCACGTAGCTCAATTGGATATCTGGCTAGAGAAATACAACCAGCAATTACCTCCGCTAACAGAATTTATTCTGCCGGGTGGTACTCGTGCTGCTGCACAAGCTCATGTATGCCGCACGGTATGCAGAAGAGCGGAGCGCTCGATTGTACGTTTAGGTTGGGAAGAGTCTTTGTATGACGCGCCACGACAGTACGTCAATCGTTTATCAGATCTTTTGTTTGTCATCGCACGCATTCTCAATAGAGCTGCGGGCGGTACCGATGTATTGTGGAAGCACGAAAAAAAAGAGACTAAGTAAATTAGTCTCTTCTACTTGCCCTAATTATTTTTTAAAGCATTACTTTTTCTTACTTCTGCGTTTTTTTACGGCCGCAGCAAGACGCTCCAGTACTTGAACTGAATCATCCCAATTAATACAGGCATCCGTAATACTCTTGCCGTATTCCAGCTTGCTAGGATCATCTTTTCCTGGGGTAAATTTCTGAGCACCATCGTTGAGATGACTTTCAATCATCACACCAAAAACTTGTTGAGAACCAGCTTCAATTTGCTTGGCAACGTCATCTGCCACCAGGATTTGACGCTCATGCTGTTTACTAGAATTGGCATGAGACAGATCAACCATCAAACTACCGCGAAGCTTGCCAGCTGCTAGCTCAGAGCAGGCTGCCTGAACATATTTTTCTTCATAATTAGGCTCTTTACCACCGCGCAAAATAACGTGGCAATCTTTATTGCCCTTAGTTTCCACAACAGAGACTTGACCGTTCTTATGAACTGACAAGAAGTGGTGTGGACGACCTGCCGCTTGAATCGCATCTGTTGCAATTTTGATGTTGCCATCGGTGCCATTTTTAAACCCAATGGGTGCAGATAAACCGGAAGCGAGTTCACGATGTACTTGGCTCTCGGTTGTACGTGCACCTATAGCGCCCCAAGAAATCAGGTCAGCAATATATTGCGGAGAAATCACATCCAAGAATTCGCTGCCAGCAGGCATGCCAAGACGATTGATTTCCATGAGTACTTGGCGAGCAAGGCGCAGACCTTCTTCAATGCGATAGGACTCATCGAGGTAAGGATCATTAATTAAACCCTTCCAGCCAACAGTAGTGCGAGGTTTTTCAAAATAGACTCGCATCACGATTTCTAATTCACCAGCAAAGCGTTCACGCTCGGCTAAGAGTCGTTGGCAATATTCCAATGCTGCTCTTGGATCATGAATCGAGCAAGGCCCTATGATGACGAGTAAGCGATCATCTTTACCGTGAATAATGTCGCGAATCTTTTTCCGAGTTTTACTGATTAATGCTTCAGTCGGCGTTCCGGAGATCGGAAAAAAACGAATCAGATGTTCTGGAGGTGGCAGAACGGAGATGTTATCAATGCGTTGATCGTCAGTATCCGACGTTTTATCAACGGCGGAGTACCAATTAGCGGGATTAGTATTTTGTTGGCTCATCTGGCTATTTTAAGCCGTAATTTGCCAATATCAGGCAGTGCCACCAACAGTCAGGCTGTCGATTCTTAAAGTGGGCTGTCCAACCCCAACTGGCACACTTTGACCTTCTTTGCCACAAACCCCAACGCCGCCATCTAATTTGAGGTCATTACCGATCATGGAGACCTGTTTTAAGGACTCTGGTCCGCTACCGATGATAGTGGCGCCTTTCACGGGATATTGAATTTTTCCATTCTCTACCCAGTAGGCTTCTGAAGCTGAAAATACAAATTTACCGCTGGTGATATCTACTTGGCCACCGCCAAAATTGACTGCATATAGGCCTCGCTTAATGCTGGCCACAATTTCTTGGGGATCATCTTTGCCGGCCAACATGTAGGTATTCGTCATCCGCGGCATGGGCAAGGAAGCAAAACTTTCGCGGCGCCCATTACCTGTTAAAGGCATATTCATGAGTCGTGCATTGAGGCTATCCTGAATGTAAGCCTTCAAAATACCGTCTTCAATCAATGTAGTGCACTGCGTCGGAGTGCCTTCATCATCAATATTGAGAGAACCTCTACGCCCAGATAATGTTCCATCATCCACTACAGTGACGCCCTTGGCTGCGACGCGTTGACCAATGCGTCCTGCAAATGCAGAGGAGCCCTTACGATTAAAGTCACCCTCAAGACCGTGACCTACTGCTTCATGTAAGAGTACGCCCGGCCAGCCTGGACCCATAACGACTGTCATTGGGCCAGCTGGTGCAGGGCGCGATTCTAAATTGACTAGCGCCCCATCGACCGCCTCATCAACATAACGATTGATCAACTCAGTATTAAAGTAGAGGTAGTCATGGCGAGCGCCACCACCCGAAGAGCCAGATTCACGTCGGCCATTTTGTTCCGCAATGACATGAACAGAGACACGCACTAGCGGGCGAATATCGGCTGCAAGTAATCCATCCGCTCTTGCAACTAAGACGACATCAAATTCACCAGCAAGGCTAGCCATGACTTGAATGATGCGAGGGTCGCGAGCTTTGGCGCGACGCTCAATGCTTTCGAGCAAAGCAATTTTTTCTTTAGGTTGTAATGAATCAAGGGGATTTAGATCGGAATACAGCTTATTTGATAGGGGGTTGAATAACTTACTTGCCACCGCTTGTTTGCCACCCTCTGGGCCAATCACACGGGTCGCTTTTGCAGCTTTGCTTAAAGCCTCTAAATTGATTTCATCAGAATAGGCAAAAGCAGTTTTATCACCATAGATAGCGCGTACCCCAACACCTTGGTCAATGTTGAAGCTGCCAGACTTCACAATTCCTTCTTCAAGGCTCCAGCTTTCACTGCGAGTATGTTGAAAATAGAGGTCAGCATCGTCTAGCCGATGAGAAAACATGTTGCCAAAGGTGCGATGTAGATCTTGCTCTGATAAACCGGTTGGCTCAAGCAAGATAGATTTCGCTACTTTGATGAGGTCTGCCTGCTTTTTGGTTTTTGTCCAATTGGCTGGAAATAGTGCTTCTGGTGCATTCATGTGATTCGGCAGGTCTTTCTTTAAAGCTTGCGGTGCGCAAGAGCTGGTAACTGAGAGCGTACCTCGTTTAATTTTTCTTTGCTTAAAACCCCTGAGATAAAGCCTTCTCCCTCGGGCAGGTCGGCTAATACGGTGCCCCAGGGGTCAATCAGCATGCTGTGACCCCATGTGCGTCGTTGATTGAGATGAATACCGCCTTGTGCCGAAGCTAAAACATAGCATTGATTTTCAATGGCGCGAGCGCGCAAGAGAATCTCCCAGTGATCTTTACCGGTAGTGTAAGTAAAGGCTGCAGGAATGATATGGCAATCGACAGCACCCATTGCTCGATATAGTTCGGGAAATCGCAAGTCATAACAAATGCTCAGCCCAAAAGACCAATCTTGCTGATTGTGAGTGATTTTGAGAATCCCTGGCGCAATACCAGCTTCAATCGTTTCGGATTCTTGATAGCGCTCGGTTTTAGTTTGAAAACCAAATAAATGAATTTTGTCGTAGCGTCCGATATGTTGGCCTGTCGTATCAAATGCGAGCATCGTATTGAGTACCTTGCCTGGGTCTTTGGACTCCAGTGGGATTGTGCCTGCAACAAGATAAATTTGATTGTCTTTGGCAAAGCTGGCAAGCTGCTCTTGAATTGGACCGCTGCCAAAAGGCTCTCGAACACGTACTTTGTCAGTGTCTTTCAGGCCCATCATGCAAAAGTATTCCGGAAGTACGATGAGTTGTGCGCCATCTTGGGTAGCTGCGCTAATGAGTCTGCCCGCAGTATTGAGATTTTCTTGAAGATCTGGAGAGGAGACCATCTGAATAGATGCGATCTTCAGTGTCGTTGAGGTGCTCATAAGAATCTAATTGGAGGATTTAGTAGGATTGCCCAAATTATTTTGGGGTGGGGAGTTTGGGGTGGCATTGGAGTTCGGTTTGCTCTGCTCTTTCAGCAATTCTTTGCTGCGAATGGAATTGAGTGTTTTGGTGTCAATGGGTTGACCCTTTTGATCTAAGGGGATGACTTCAGGGTCATCCCAAGATCCTTGGACCAAGTAATCTGATTGCAGGCTACGGTTGATCTGGCTCGTGAGGAGATATTGCCCAACGAGAGCGCCTAAGCCAACAATGGGGTTGATTGCAAAAGCAGCCAGTGAGCCAGCTGTGGCATCAATCGTTGGAAAAATTGTGATCCGCAGATCTTGCGTTTGTTTTGGAATATTAATTTGACCGCTCATCGCCACACGAGCTTGGTCTAAATTCATATTGAATTGCTGAGTTTGTGCAACACCATTGCTGATGTCGAAGTTACTGTTAATCGAGTTAAAGGGTGTCCCCTTGGTCACAATGTTGCCAAGACTGCCTTGCAGGTCGAGCGTAGCAAAGCGGAATAAACTTTGCAGACTAAGTACGTCTAATATTTTGGCGCCGCTAGTATTTACTTCTAACAGTCGACCCTTTTCAAGACTAATGCCTACCTTGCCAGAAAGTGTTTCGAATTTCGGGCTGAAGGGTGAACCATCCCATTCCATATTTGCAGTAACTTTTCCTTGCCCACCTTCAATCGATTTTTGAGGGGTCCAGTGCGCAATAATTTGGCCAGCATCTTTTACGTTCATGTCGATACTGAGGGCGCTGTGGTTCATGGTATTTTTCGTGCCGCCATTCCATTGACCGTTGATAGTGCTCGAGCCCTGGGGATTGTTGGATTGGATAGAATCAATTTTTAGAGTGTTGTCACTTGTTTTGGTTTTGATTTTGACTTGACCAAGCTGGGCTTTCATCCAAGATAAGTCATCGATACTGATATCTAAACTGGGAATGGATTCAGGACTCAGTGCCTTTTTGACAGGAGCATTTGCTTTTGCAGGGGGCTGTGGAATTGACTCGGCGATTTTGAGCTTTGCAAAACGCCCACTAACAAGGCCGCTAGTATGAGTCTTGTCGGACTCATAGTACTGAATTTGTCCAGTAGCCTGTTGTGATCCAAGACGTATATCCCAAACATTCTTCTTATTGTTTGCAAGGATATTCACATCCTGCCAGAGATGTTCAAATAAGGTCAGTTTTTTAACTTGCGCTGTGACTTGAAAGCTTGAACTCATTTCTGCTTCTTGACTACGTGACCCCTTCTTACTCCCCAAGAAATCTTGCCAGGCATCAAGATTGAGTTCATTGCTAACGAGATTTAAGTTAAACCCTTGTTGAGGTAGATTCGGCGCTGCGCCAATTCCCAGGCTGTAACGCAATTCGTCATCACGACCCAGTGCTCCTTGAATGGAATAGAGATCGCCAATCTTTCCAGACCAGCTTAGTCGATTAGGATTTGTTTTGTCATTGGCGAAAGTTTTAACGTTGATATCGCCAGCCATGGAAGTACCCGCTAATTTCCGAGTAGGCGCTGGTAAATTCATGGACCAGTTCCGAAGATCAAAGTGAATATTAGAGTCACTACCTTGTTTATTAAAGCTGAGAGCGCCGTCATATTTAATTGAGCCATTCATGGCATTCAGTATTGAGCTAAGCTCTGAACGAGCAGATTTTGCAAAATATTCTTTTATAAAATTTGCTTGAATGTCGCCAGCAATTTTGAAGTTTTGCTTATTGCTACTTTGATCAGCGCTGCTAATTTTGATGGATCCACCCAAGAAATTAGCTGACACATCTTCAAATTCAGGATTGATTTCGGTGATACGAATACTGCCCTTGAGGTTTTCAAAAGGTGGAATACCAGCCCATTCCGCTTTATTGCCTGGTAGTGTTAATTTGAGATCAACATTAGTATCGGCAGAGTTAGAGAGTGGAACCTTGAGACCAAGACCTATATCTACTGGACCACTGACGCGGAGATTTTGTTCCATTTTGGCTTGTCTTTTGCCTACAGGAGAAGCATAAAAATACTCTAGCATCTGTTGCGCTTCACCGGTTGCTTTACCAGTGACTGAGAGTGTTAGTTGTTTTGCGCTGACATTGGGAATTTCTGCATGAAATGCATTCAAGGCAATTTGTTTGTAATTGGCTTTTGCAATGTCTACAGTTAGGTTTGAGTTTGTCATCGCGACACTACCATTCACATTCGTGAAGGTAGACCAAGTTCCTTGATTGTTTGGTAAAAGCGGAACTGGGCTAAATGCTGCGCCTGCAATCGGAAGCGTCAAGCTGAACTCACCCTGTTGCTTATCGGGAAAGGGCACTTGATTAGGATCCCCCTTGATATGCACTTGCCCATTTTGAATGACACCTGCATCAAATGCTTTGCTGAGATATGCCCTAGCGTCCTTACCCATGCCAAGCGGTAAATAGCGATAGGCAGTTTTTGCATTAGCTTTGACAAGCTCCATGTCCATGGTCATGAAGTCAGCCTCTTTCGGATTGCCGAGGATATAGTTCAGGCTCAGATTAGTTGTGAGTTCTGAATTGCTCAAAGTAAGCTTTTTAGTATTAACAACCCAATGCCCTTTTTGCTTTGACCAATTGATTTGTCCGCTGGCACGCTCCAAATGGATTTTGGGGTCTTCCAGAAAGTCATAAATCTCTAGACCAAGATCACTTGAATCTAAGGAAAAACTCCCCTCTTTTTGGTTGCCAGTAACAAAGCCGGATAAATTGGAAACAGATGGTATCGATTTATTGATACCAGTAAAACTGAGTTTGATGAGTTTGGCGCTCACGGTGAAGTCTAATTTATTAGATTTAAACCAGCCACCAGGAATATTGAGGGCAGATAAAGGGGACTTACTTTCTGACCAACGAATATTTAGGTCTTCCAAATCTCCTTCAGCCTGAGAAGTCTTAATCCATTGATGAACTTTTTTAGAGAGCGGTAAATTGAGTGCAAATAATGCGACATCTTCGACTGAAATCTTTGGCGATGAAAATTCAAATTCTTTAATTTCCCCATCCGCACCTGGAGGCCGCCAGCGAAACGTCATCGGACTCAGATTTTCCAAGGGTGCAGATTTTGGGCTATCCATATCGCGCCAAGTGAATGTTTTGGTCGAGATGGCGATTAAGCCATCATTGGTTTCTTGTAGAAGATTGGCTTCGAGTCTTCCTAGTGCAATAGCATCTTCGCTTTTTGAAGATTGCACCACTAGGTCATCAACCGCGACAAAAAATTCACCACCATCAGGTTGGGCGTTATCAATCTTGAGACTTCCTTTTGAGCTCAGCACCCCTTCTAAGGTATGGAGGCCGAGTTTGAACTCTTGTGATATCTGCTTCAGATTTAGGTCAGTAAGATTCCAAGTGATTGTGCCAATCCAGTCGTGCCAATTTCCTGCTTGCCCACCTAGATGGTGAACGAAGTCGACTTTGACTTCTGTTGGCCCCTTGGTCCACTGGGTAGTTGTGGTGATGGAGCCCTCGTGTCTACGAATACCGTTCTGAAGCGATAGGTTTAAGACTTCAATAGAGGTTTGTGATTTTTTGTTGAGCTGATCATCCCAAAAGAGTTTGACTTTGCTAACTTCAATAGTGTCTTGTGAAAATAACCAATTCTCTGCAGAGTAATCGCTGGTGCCACCATCAATCGAAATTCCAGCAATCGTGATTACACCCTTGGAGTTTCTTTGCGCATAAATTTCTGCGCTTTCAAAATGAATTTCATGAAAATAGGGCGCTAAGTGATAAAAAGATTTCCAGCTCAGTTCACCATAAATCTTTTCGATCATCAATAATGATTTTGAATGATCGGGGCTGCTGAAGCGCAGGCCATCCATCTCAAAGGAAGGTCTGATCCCCGTCCAAGAAACTCGGAGATCATCGATCGAGACATTGACACCGACGCGACTACTAATGAGCTTTTCAACTGAAGCCTTGGATTTTTCAATTTGAGGCCAAAGCACATAGCGTACACCAAGATGGCCGAGTAGAAAAAGCGCCATCACAAAACCTAGCAGAATCAGGGCGCGCTTACGCCACTCGCCACCTAAACCTGGAGGACGTTTTGTTAATACGCTCTTGAGTCGAGGCGGAATGATGTTTTGCAGCATGGCCTCTATTATCCGTCAGGCTCTGCTAGACCGCCAAGCACCGGGAGCTTGAATTTTGGTCGGTATTAAGATGGGGGTATGGATGATATTTCTAGGCAAACTGCGTTTTTAGAGCAGCACTCCAATTACGCGCGACGTTGGCTCCATGCCAAGCCTGAGTGGCTTGAGTGGCTAAAAGCCCATGGATACCAAAAAATTGATTTGCCTGGGATTCAAGGTCTACTTGAGACCTGTAAGGTCGATAGTCTGAGTAGCGAGCATGATGAGGCGCGATGGATGGCTAATTTGCGCTTGGCTCGTCAACGCCTCATGCTATGGGTGGCCTTTCGTGATCTGAATGGCATGGCTGATTTAGAGGAGGTCACGCATAGCCTCAGCCATTTTGCCCAACTAGCGATTGCTGATTCCATTGCATTTCTGCGCAGAGATTTGCAAGATCGCTTTGGACTGCCCTGGAGTCTTTCAACCAATAGTGAAATGCCCTTGATGGTGGTGGGTATGGGTAAATTGGGTGGGTATGAGCTCAACCTGTCATCGGATATTGATCTGATCTTTTTGTATGAGCATGAGGGCGAGACGCAAGGTGGTCCCAAAAGCTTATCCCATCAAGAGTGGTTCACCCGTTTGGGGAGAAGCCTCATGAGGGTCTTATCTGAGGTGGACGCGAATGGTTTTGTATTTCGTGTCGATATGCGCTTACGACCTAATGGGGACTCTGGTTCTTTGGTATGCAGTCTCGATATGTTGGAAGAATATTTACTAGTACAGGGCAGGGAGTGGGAGCGTTACGCCTGGATTAAAGGTAGGCTTATTGCGCCCTTGCCCGACTCACATGATTTTGCCCATTGTGAAAAAGCCCTCGAGCAACTGATTCGACCCTTCGTGTATCGCCGGCATTTGGACTATGGCGTGATT
This sequence comes from Polynucleobacter sp. es-GGE-1, assembly GCF_018882005.1. Lineage (NCBI taxonomy): Bacteria > Pseudomonadati > Pseudomonadota > Betaproteobacteria > Burkholderiales > Burkholderiaceae > Polynucleobacter > Polynucleobacter sp. es-GGE-1. The sequence goes on along the minus strand of NZ_JACVPE010000005.1, from coordinate 84,209 downwards.
GCCTCCATTCGAGATCTACATGCACAAATACAGCAAGAGGCAGAGAAGCGATCTACTGGACATCAAGGTCGATCACACGACATTAAGTTAGGTCGCGGCGGTATTCGGGAAATTGAGTTTTTGGCGCAAATGTTTCAACTGATGCGGGGTGGTACTGATCCTCGTTTTAGAGTGCGTCCCACATTACAAGTGCTGACTCTTATCAAGCAGCGCGGCATATTGCCAGCACAAGAGATTGATGAGCTACAAGATGCCTATATTTTTCTGAGACGCCTTGAGCATCGCATTCAGGTTTGGGATGATCAGCAAACCCATTATTTATCAGATGATGCGCTTGTGCATGCTCGTTTGGCTGATACTATGGGCTTCTCAGACGAGTCAAGTTTTTTGACGGAGTTAGAGCGTCATCAAAATAATGTAGCGCGTCTATTTGAAAAAGCCTTTGTATTAGATGATGAAAATCGTCTGGATCTCGCACCCTTAAGTCATGACTGGGAGTTAGATGCAGCCTGTTTTCCTAAGTCCTTGCTCCATTGGCAATCATGGATTGCAAGCCCCAAGGTAAAGCAGCTACCAGATAAAAGTCGCTTGATTTTTGATAACTTAATTCGTAGTGCTGCAGAAATTTTGATGGCTGAAGATAGTAAGTTAGCGACTGCAGATCAAACTTTATTGCGCTTCTTCGATTTACTCGAAGCCATTGTGAGGCGTAGCGCTTATTTATCTATCCTGGCCGAATATCCAAAGGCGCTGTTGAATATCTTAGCTTTGCTCCAAGCATCTCAGTGGGGCGCGCAGTACCTCACCCAGCATCCACACTTATTAGATTATTTGCTGAACTCTCGTACTGAAAGGTCGCTGATTGAGCATCCAGAAGACTATTGGCATGAAGTAAAGATGAATTTAAATATTCGTCTAGACGATGTCATGGCTGATGGCGATGGTTCAGAGCAGGCAATGGATATTTTGCGCGTGACCCATCACACCGAAACCTTCATTACCTTACTAGCAGATTTGGGAGTAGGGGTGGACCACGCTCTTCCTGTAGAAAAGGTTAGCGATCATTTATCTGCTTTAGCGGATTTGATTTTGCAAGCTACCCTTGAACGCGTTTGGCCTACCGTAGCGAAAAAGTATGGCTTACCCGCTGATAAAGCCCCCGCTTTTGCTGTGATTGCATATGGTAAGTTGGGCGGTAAAGAATTGGGCTATGCCTCTGATCTAGATTTGGTCTTCTTATATCAGTCGAGTGAAAACGATTATGCCGCCCAAGAAATTTATGCGCTTTTAGCTAAACGTATGATTAATTGGTTGACGACCTTTACTGCGACCGGAAGCTTATTTGAAATTGATACTCGCCTTCGTCCCAATGGGTCAGCTGGTTTTTTGGTGACCAATACGGAAGCGTTTAAAAAATATCAGATGCGTGAAGGTGACAACGCCGCCTGGGTATGGGAGCATCAGGCTTTAACTCGTGCTCGCTTTGCTGCTGGTAATGCTTCAGTTGGTATTGAGTTTGATGCAGTTCGTTCAGAAGTCTTGAGTCAGAAGCGCAATGTAGATCATTTGCGTGCTGAGATTTTGGCTATGCGTCGCAAGGTGCATGAGGGGCATCCCAATGGAACTGGGAATTTTGATTTAAAGCACGATGCTGGTGGCATGGTAGATATTGAGTTTATGGTGCAGTTCTTAGTCTTAGCCTATGCAAATCTATATCCCCAGCTGATAGGCAATCTTGGCAATATTGCTTTACTGCGAATTGCTGGTGAAGTGGGCCTAATCGAGGGCGTTAGTGCTGAACAGGTTGGTGACGCTTATCGTTTATTAAGAGCGCGTCAACACCGTTTACGTTTAGACGGTGCAGAAAAAACTCGTATTCTGTTGGAGAGTGAGCCTGAGCTCTTGAATGCTAGGGATTGTGTCTTACAACTGTGGCAAGAAATTTTTAAAGCGCCTTCCAGCGTTTAAATCAATTTAATCTTGCTCAAGTAGTTCGCGTGCGTGGCGACGGGTGGTATCGGTAATGGTAGCGCCACCTAGCATTCTGGCAACTTCCTCTACTCGTTCTGTTCTTCCAAGCGATTGAACTTGTGACACAGTCTTGTCGCCACTTTGAGATTTACTGACTTTAAGGTGATGATTGCCTTGGGCGGCTACCTGCGGGAGATGGGTAACGCACAGAATTTGGTGGGACTGACCCAACTGATGAAGAAGTTTGCCAACAGTTTCTGCAACAGCCCCCCCAATACCAGCATCGACCTCATCAAATATCAAGGTAGGGGTGAATGAAGCTTTGCTGGTGATCACGCTAATGGCCAGACTAATGCGAGCCAGTTCTCCACCCGATGCTACTTTGGCTAATGAGCGAGGAGTGCTGCCAACATGGCCTGCCACCAAAAACTCGATTTGCTCGAGACCATGCGAGCCACCTTCTTGAAGTGGCGATAGGGCAATCTCCAAACGTCCGCCGGCCATCGATAAATTTTGCATAGCATCTGTCACTAACTGACCTAGGTCTGTAGCTGCCTTACTGCGTTTTTGGGAGAGTTGCTTTGCTAGCTTGAGATAGGCCGCCTCTTCTTGCTTTACTTTTTCTCGGAGGGCATCCATATTTTGTGAGGCAGTCAGTGCCTCCAAGCGTTCGGTGGTTTCCAAAAGCAGTGTTGGTAATGCCTCTACTTCAGTGCGATATTTTTTAGAAGTACTGTGCAGGGCCTGCATACGTTCTTCGACTTGTTCAAGGCGAGCGGGATCTAAATCAATTTTTTGGAGATAGCGATTTAATCCATGAATCGCCTCATCTAGCTGAATTTGCGCACTCTCCAAGGATTCGCTAATGCCACTTAAGGCTTGGTCGTGTTCGGCTAAGGCGCTGATATTACCGCAGACCTTAGATAGAGAAGACTCTAGAGAGTTATCCGCGTCACTCAATATGTCTATAGCTTCTTGGCAGCCGCCAATTAGCTTGGCGCCGTTAGCCAATCTAGCATGCTCGCTTTGAATGTTGATCCACTCACCTTCTTGTGGAGCGAGCTCGGTGAGTTCTTCTAATTGCCATTGCAATCTTTCACGTTCCCGCTCAACATCCTGACCAGCATTTTCTGCTTGTTCTAAACGACGACGAGAATCGTTCTGTGTTTTAAAGGCTTGTGCCACTTCTGTGGCTAGTGGCAGTAATCCAGCATGACGGTCCAAGAGCTCACGTTGGGCGCCGCCCTTTAAAAGAAGTTGATGCGCGTGCTGCCCATGAATGTCGACCAACTGATCGCCTGCTTCACGCAACTGAGTTAGCGTGGCAACACTTCCATTAATAAAAGCGCGACTGCGTCCGTTACTCTCAATAGTTCTTTTGAGCAATAGACTCTGACCATTATCTTCAAGTGGGAAGCCTTGAGCATCTAACCATTGACCAAAGGATTGAATAAGTTCTGCGTCAATGCGAAAGAGGGCAGAAATCTCTGCACGATTGCTACCTTCACGAATTTGACTGCTATCTGCGCGTTCACCCAGGACAAGGCTTAAGGCATCTAGCAAAATAGATTTACCAGCCCCAGTTTCACCAGTGAGCACCGTGAAGCCACTAGCGAAGTCGAGTTCAAGCTGATCAACAATGACAAAGTCACGAAGGGAGATAGTTTGAAGCATGTATTAGCGTAGCAATAAACTCGACATCAGAAAGTCGATGGGTATTCATTCCAGTGCAATTTCTCACGCAAAGTTTTGTAGTCGCTGTGATTGCTGGGGTGTAATAGATCGATTGTTTTGTCGGATTGGCGCACCTCAACCTTATCGCCACTTTGCAAATTTGTTTGTGATTGCATATCAAAATTGACGATCACCTCAAGTCCGTTGACTACCTCAATCACCGTCATGCTATCTTGTGGCAAAACAATGGGTCGATTGGAAAGTGAGTGTGGCGCAATTGGTACGAGCAATATGCCTGCTACATGTGGATGCAAAATCGGGCCACCAGCAGAAAGTGCATAGGCAGTTGAACCAGTCGGGGTAGAGACAATCAAACCATCAGAGCGTTGGTTGTACATGAAGGAGCCATTGACATGAACAGCAAGCTCTACCATCCCAGAAATGCCGGAGCGATTCACAACAACATCGTTAAGCGCTAAGCCCTGGTTGATTTTCTTGCCGTCACGCAGAACAACAGCATGCAGGAGAGTTCTGGTATCCGCTTCATAGTTGCCCGCAATAATTTTGGGCAAAGTAGTTTGTACAGACTGAATCGGGATATCAGTCATGTAGCCAAGGCGACCCATATTGATACCCACGAGGGGAACATGGCTGCCTGCTAATTGGCGAGCAATGCCCAGCATGGTGCCATCACCACCCAAAACCACGACTAGGTCAATTGCCCCAGCAAAGTCTTGTGCGGTTTTAGTCGGATAGTCACTCAAACCGAGGTGAGTGGCTGTATCGGCCTCAATAAAGACCTCACAGCCCAAGCCTGAGACCAATTTAGCCAGGTCTCGCAGGTGATCTTCAATGCCGTCCGCTTGAAATTTGCCGACGAGTGCCACCCGGCTAAATGCCTTCTTGGAGGAATTGGGGGATGGGCTTAACATATAACGATTAAACCATAGGCATAAAATCCCTTCCACCATGGACGAACGTTCCCGCGCCTTACTTAAAACCCTCATCGAGCGCTATATCGAGGAGGGTCAGCCTATTGGCTCGCGTACGCTTTCAAGGTTTTCGGGTTTAGACCTCTCTGCTGCCACCATCCGCAATGTCATGGCTGATCTAGAGGATATGGGCTTGGTGACTAGCCCTCACACCTCTGCCGGCCGAATACCCACACCACGGGGTTACCGCTTGTTTGTGGACACCATGGTGACGGTTCGTCCTCTCGAAGAGATCGCCGCCCGTGAGGTTGAAAAAGGGCTTTTGCCAGACTCCCCGCAAAGGGTTTTGAATTCAGCCGCCCAGATTCTGTCTAATCTCACCCATTTTGCTGGTGTGGTGATGACGCCTAAGCGTGCCCAAGTTTTTAAACATATTGAATTTCTTCGTTTGGGTGAAGGCAAGATTTTGCTCATCATGGTGACTCCCGAGGGTGATGTACAAAATCGTATCTTGCCAACAAATCAAGACTACACACCAAGTCAATTGATTGAGGCGGGAAATTACATTAATACACAATTTACTGGCAAAAGTTTTGAGCAAGTGCGCCAACATTTGAAATCTGACCTCGATACTTTGCGTGCTGATATTTCTGGTTTGATGGCCTTGGCCTTGCAAAGTGGCGTTGCGGATTACGATATGAGTCGCGGTGAGATGGTGCTCTCTGGTGAGCGTCGCTTACTGAATGTAGGAGACTTAAGTTCTAACCTTGATAAATTGCGCAAGATGTTTGATATGTTGGAGCAAAAATCGGTCTTGATGCAGTTGCTAGACGTATCGAGCCATGCCGACGGTATTCAGATTTTCATAGGTGGCGAGAGTGATCTTTTGCCATATGAGGACCTAGCGGTCATCAGCGCTCCGTATAGCGTTGATGGTCAGATCGTGGGCACCTTAGGCGTCATTGGACCAACCCGTATGGCTTATGACCGAGTGATTCCGATTGTGGATATCACCTCTAAGTTATTATCAGGCGCCTTGAGCTCTTGAGTATGCATTGATGCTGAAAATTATTTACTAGAGAAATTACTTTGAATCAAAATCCCCACTTACGCGCTTCTAAAACAGCCGTGCTCTTATTGAATTTGGGTACGCCAGCTGCGCCAACAGCAAAAGCGGTGAGATCGTATTTGAAAGAATTTCTTTCGGATCCCCGCGTCGTAGAAATTCCACGCTTTATTTGGTGGTTTATTTTGAATGGCATTATTTTGCCAATTCGCAGTAGTGCCTCTGCAAAAAAATATGCATCTATTTGGTTGCCACAATTAGGTTCGCCACTCATGCATTACTCGCGCTTGCAAGCGAAAGAGCTGGGGGAGAAGTTTGCGAATGAGGGCCATACTGTTTTGGTTGATTTGGCGATGCGTTATGGCAAGCCCTCTGCCCAAGAGGTCCTAGAGAGCCTGAAGGCTCAAGGGATGGAGCGTTTACTGTTATTGCCCCTGTACCCACAATATTCAGCTACCACTACCGCCTCAAGTTTTGATGAAGTATTCCGTGTTCTGAGTACTTGGCGTGATCAGCCGGAGCTGCGTTTGGTAAAGCACTATCACGACAACCCTGCGTACATTGCAGCACTGCGTGATCAAGTTATCAGTCATTGGGATCAAGATGGACGGCCTGATTTTACAAAGGGCGATCGTTTTGTGATGTCATTCCATGGCCTGCCTAAGCGCAATTTAATGCAGGGCGATCCCTATCACTGCGAATGTTTGAAGACTGGACGATTGCTTGGGGAGTCTTTGGGTTTAGAGCCAGGTCAATACATCGTTACCTTTCAGTCCCGTTTCGGAAAAGCGGAATGGTTAAAGCCTTACACGGCGCTAACGATCGAAAACTTGGCTAAAGATGGTTGCCAGCGAGTAGATATTTTTTGTCCCGGCTTTCCGGCAGATTGTCTTGAGACCCTAGAAGAGATTGCGATGGAAGCAAGAGAATCTTTCTTAGAGCATGGCGGCAAAGACTATCGCTATATTCCCTGCTTAAACAATAACCCTAAGTGGATCGAGGCGCTGCGTGATATTGCCTATCAACACTTACTAGGGTGGTCTTTGGGGACTGAGTCTGAAGCTGAATTAGCTAAGCGGAACGAAAGAGCAACGCTAGCCGAAAAATCTAAGTCTTGAAAAAAAGCGAATTGTCCCAATATGAAAAAGCACTAGCCACTTTGATAGAAAAGTAAAATAGCGTCTATGACACAAGAAAATCAAAATCCTTCACCCGAGCAGGACAATCCTGCAACTGAGCCAGCGACGGATGCAGCAGCAGAAACGCCGGCTATCAAAACGCCTGAGCAAGAAATTGCTGAACTCCATCAGCAGGTGTCTGATTTGCAAGACAACTTTTTGCGTGCCAAGGCTGAAGGTGAAAATATTCGTCGCCGTGCTGTTGAGGACGTTGCCAAGGCTCACAAATTTGCGATTGAGAGTTTTGCTGAGCACTTAGTTCCAGTGACTGATAGTCTCTATGCGGCCTTGAGTACGGATGCGGGTGATGCGAAGGCTTTTAAAGAAGGTTTAGAAATTACCTTGAAGCAGCTTTTATCCGCTTTTGAAAAGGGGCGCATGACTGAAATCAATCCTGCGGTGGGCGATAAATTTGATCCACACCACCATCAAGCGATTGCTTCAGTGCCTTCTGAGCAGGAAGCTAATAACGTAGTTTCGGTGCTTCAGCGTGGCTATACCGTGGCCGATCGAGTCCTCAGACCTGCTTTAGTGACGGTCAGCGCCCCGAAATAGCCGCATCAATAAGGGCTAAAACCTCAAAAAAGGGATAAAAAAGGCAGATTTCTGCCTTTTTTGCTATTTCACCCCTTGAATTCGCATTTTTAGACCCCATTTATTGAGTATTGGAATATTCGCGGCGGTTCAGATGAGTCGCCTAAAACAGCCTAGAAGTACAACAAAGTAACTTAATTTTTTGGAGCAATTATGGGAAAGATTATCGGTATTGACTTGGGAACCACGAATTCGTGCGTTTCGGTCGTTGAAAACAATGCACCTAAAGTGGTCGAGAACGCAGAAGGCGCTCGCACAACTCCATCCATCATTGCCTATGTTGAAGATGGCGAAGTATTGGTTGGTGCGCCAGCTAAACGTCAATCAGTGACGAATCCTAAGAACACCATCTACGCAGTGAAGCGTTTAATGGGTCGTAAATTTACAGATCCTGAAGTGCAAAAAGATATCGGCTTGATGCCTTATTCAATTATTGCTGCTGATAACGGTGATGCTTGGGTTGAGGCGCGCGACAAGAAAATGGCACCACAGCAAGTTTCCGCTGAAATCTTACGCAAGATGAAAAAGACTGCCGAAGACTATCTCGGCGAAGAAGTGACCGAGGCGGTCATTACTGTCCCTGCTTACTTTAACGACAGCCAACGTCAAGCAACTAAAGACGCTGGTCGTATTGCTGGCTTGGATGTAAAGCGCATCATCAATGAACCAACTGCTGCTGCATTGGCATTTGGTTTAGACAAACAAGACAAAGTGGATCGTAAGATCGCTGTGTATGACTTGGGTGGCGGTACATTCGACGTATCCATCATTGAGATTGCTAACGTGGATGGTGAGAAGCAGTTTGAAGTGCTCTCTACTAATGGCGATACTTTCTTGGGTGGTGAAGACTTCGATCAGCGCATCATTGACTGGATCATTGCTGAGTTCAAGAAAGAACAGGGCGTGGATTTGAGCAAAGATGTTTTGGCATTGCAACGTTTGAAAGATGCTGCAGAAAAAGCCAAGATCGAATTGTCATCTGCGCAGCAAACGGAAATCAATTTGCCATATGTGACGGCTGATGCTAGTGGTCCTAAGCATTTGAACTTGAAGTTGACTCGTGCCAAGTTAGAGTCTTTGGTTGAAGAGCTTATTAAGCGCACAGCTGGCCCATGCTTAACTGCCATTAAAGATGCTGGCGTAAACGTAGCAGATATTGACGATGTCATTTTGGTCGGCGGTCAGACTCGTATGCCTGCTGTTCAGGACAAAGTAAAAGAAATCTTTGGCAAAGAGCCACGCAAAGACGTTAATCCAGATGAAGCGGTGGCAGTAGGTGCTGCAATTCAAGGTTCCGTATTGTCTGGCGATCGTAAAGACGTATTGCTCTTGGACGTTACCCCATTGTCCTTGGGCATCGAGACTCTTGGCGGCGTCATGACTAAGATGATTCCAAAGAACACGACGATTCCTACCAAGCATTCACAGGTCTACTCGACTGCCGAAGATAATCAGCCTGCAGTAACGATTAAGTGCTTCCAGGGTGAGCGTGAGATGGCTGCGGCTAATAAGTTGCTTGGTGAATTTAATCTTGAAGGCATCGCGCCTGCGCAACGCGGTATGCCACAAATTGAAGTGACTTTTGATATTGATGCTAACGGTATTTTGCACGTCACTGCAAAAGACAAAACCACTGGTAAAGAGAACAAGATCACCATCAAGGCAAACTCTGGTTTGACTGAAGAAGAAATTCAACGCATGGTGAAAGATGCTGAAGCCAATGCTGCTGAAGATAAGAAAGCATTAGAGCTAGTCACTGCTCGTAACACTGCAGATGCCTTGGCTCACTCTACTAAGAAGGCTTTAGAAGAGCATGGTGCTAGCTTAGAGGCTGCTGAAAAAGAAGCGATTGAAGCAGCTTTGAAAGAGTTGGATGAAGCGATCAAAGGCAGCGATAAAGAAGCGATTGAAGCCAAGACCGAAGCGTTGGGTAAAGCAAGTCAGAAACTGGGCGAAAAAGTCATGGCTGCTGAGCAAGCGAAGGCTGGCGCTGCAGCTGGTGCAGCCCCTGGCGGCGAAGCTAAAGCTGCTCCAGACGCAGATGTTGTTGATGCTGACTTTAAAGAAGTTCATGATAAGAAGTAAGCGAATGCTAGACATTCAATTACATACTCATTAACGTAGTTTTGCAGTGCTTAAATAACAAGTCGGCCCCGTGCCGACTTGTGTCATTCAGGTTGTAGAGAGGAATAGGCCGTGCCTAAAAGTAAACGCGATTTTTATGAAGTGCTTGGTGTAGCAAAAGGTGCTAGCGATGAAGAGCTCAAAAAAGCCTATCGCAAAATGGCAATGAAGTATCACCCTGATCGCAACCCCGATAGCAAAACGGCTGAAGCCCAATTTAAAGAAGTAAAGGAGGCGTACGAAACGCTGACCGATCCCAACAAGCGCGCTGCATACGATCAGTACGGCCATGCTGGTGTAGATCCATCTATGGGTGGAGGGGGTTTTGGGGGTGGCGGTTTTGCTGGCGGTGGCTTCGCAGATGCTTTTGGAGATATTTTTGGAGATATCTTTGGTCAAGGTGGCGGTCGTCAGGCTGGTCCACAGGTCTACAAAGGTGCTGACTTACGCTACATCATGGACATTAGTCTTGAGCAAGCTGCTGAGGGGCATACCACCCAGATTCGGGTGCCTAGTTGGAGTAACTGCAAACCATGTCACGGCACTGGTGCTGAGCCTGGCTCCAAAGCGGAGAAGTGTTCTACCTGTGATGGTCATGGTCAAGTCCGTGTGCAGCAAGGTTTCTTCTCGATGCAGCAAACCTGTCCAAAGTGTCGCGGCACTGGCGAATATATTCCGAAGCCCTGCAAGACTTGTCATGGCACAGGCAAACACAAAGAACAAAAAACACTTGAAATAAAAATCCCCGCGGGTATTGATGATGGTATGCGTGTTCGTTCGGTTGGTAATGGGGAGCCTGGCATTAATGGCGGCCCCTCTGGAGATCTCTATGTAGAAGTGCGGGTGAAGCCACATCCAGTATTTGAACGTGACGGTAGCGACTTGCATGTGCAGATGCCAATCTCTTTTGCGATAGCAACTATTGGCGGCGAGATTGAAGTGCCAACCTTATCAGGTCGCGTCGAATTTCCGATTCCTGAAGGTACGCAGACCGGTAAAACATTCCGTTTACGGAACAAAGGTATAAAAGGGCTGCGTTCAGCACTGGTTGGCGATCTGTTCGTGCATGTCTTGGTAGAGACGCCAGTGAAGTTGACTGATGAGCAAAAGAAATTACTGCAACAGTTTGACGACAGTCTAAAATCTGCCGGGGATAAACATAGCCCGCAGCAAAAAGGCTGGTTTGATGGTGTTAAGAGTTTCTTTAGTTAATTAGCCAGCAAAGCTATGCTCGGGTCCGGGAAATTTTCCGGACTTCACTTCCCGTACATAGGCTTTAATAGCAGCTTCGATCGAATGCTGGCCTTCCATAAAGTTCTTCACGAACTTAGGAGGCTTGCCTGGGCTGATGCCCAGCATATCTTGCAATACCAATACTTGACCTGAGCAATTAAGACCGGCACCAATGCCAATCGTCGGGATATGTAGTTCGGCTGTAATCTTTTCACCCAGTGATGAAGGAATGGCTTCTAGTACGACCATTTGAGCACCGGCTTCTTGGCACGCAATGGCTTGTTCCAACATGAGGGTTGCGGCATCTTTTGATTTGCCTTGCACCTTATAGCCGCCCAAGACATGAACCGATTGAGGCAGTAATCCGAGGTGGGCGCAAACAGGAACGCTACGCTCAACTAGGTATTGAATGATCTCTACTTGCCAATCTCCGCCTTCCAGCTTGACCATATCAGCACCGGCGCGCATGAGATCTGCTGCAGCATCTAAAGCCTGCACTGGATCGCCATAGCTAGCAAATGGTAAATCAGCAATTAAAAATGCATGGGTATTGGCACGCGCCACACACTCAGTGTGATAAGCCATTTGCTTAACAGTGACGGGTGTAGTGCTAGAGTGACCTTGAATCACATTACCCAAAGAGTCGCCAATCAAGATGACTTCAACCCCGCAGCGATTCAGCAATGCAGACATCGTTGCATCATATGCAGTCAGCATCGTGATTTTTTCTTGCTCGGCATGCATTGCCAAGAGCTTAGTAATGGAGATTGGCTTGTCGCCCTGTAAGTAACCCATGGCGAGAGTTTAATGAATTAATGGGCCGTTTGGCTATAAACGTCTTTTCCCCCGCAATTGCAGTTGCGGCAGGTGAGTTTTTCGATTTTTTGATGCGCCACCATGGGAAGGTAAGCCTTGAGTTCACCAACATTCGGTAAAAAGAAGTCGGGTGCAATTTCTAGCAAGGGCAGAAGAACAAATGAGCGCTCAATAATTTTTGGATGAGGGAGTATGAGCTCAGTCTCATTTTGAATAACGCCCTCAAAAGACAAAATATCTAAATCAAGAGTACGCGGCGCATTGGCATAAGGACGCTCTCTGCCAAACTCTAATTCAATGGCTTGGCAAACATGCAAAAGACCGTAGGGGCTTAACTGCGTCTCGATTTCAACCACGGCATTGATGTAGTCACCGCCAGTGGCTTCAACCGGCGCGCTTTGATAAAAGCAACTCTTTGCCAGAACATGTAATTCTGTGCGTTGTGCAAGGCAGACGATTGCGTCAGTGATCAGTTGACGGGTATCGCCGATATTGCCACCAAATCCGATAAAAGCTCGTGCCATAGGATTCCAAACTAGAGATGAAACTACTTTACTGAAATTTCTCTAAGTCTGCTTAGTCTGCTAAAGGTTCTGGTGCGATGGCTGCTTTGGGTTTTCTGCGCCGCCGTCTTTTGGCTGGAGAGCTTGCGCTTGAGCCGGATTCATTTTTGGCGCTAGCCATCAACTCTTCTTGCCCTGCAGGGTCGGTCGCAATGAAGTTAGTCCACCACTCTCCTATGGCTGGGTTTTGCTCCCCAGTTGCACAACGTAGCAGCATGAAGTCATAGCCTGCCCTAAAACGGGGCGATTCGATGAGCCGGTATGGGTAGCGTCCAACCCGCTTTTCAAAGCGAGGCTGCATGGACCAGATTTCCCGCATATCGCTTTCAAAGCGACGTTGAATCGTCATGCCACTGCTTTGGGTGGCAATAGTGTCGTCCATCGCATCATGCAGTGCGGGGATGTTGGCCATCCCTTTAGCGATATTCGCTTTCCAGTTCTGTAAGAGATCTGGCCAGAGTAAGGTGGCAAATAAGAATCCTGCCGAAACACTCTTGCCCGATTGAATGCGTTGATCGGTATTAGCTAGGGCAAGCTTGACAAAATCATTGGCTCCTTTAGAGGATTCGCTGCTATCGAGAATGTGATCTAGGAGCGGCAACAGGCCATGATGCAGGCCAGCATCTCTGAGGCCCTGAATGGCCGCCCAAGAATAACCTGACATTAAGAGTTTGAGAATTTCATCAAAGAGTCTTGCTGATGGTACGTCTTGTAATAGCTTGCCTAACTTAGCAATTGGTGCGCGCGTATCGGCATCCAAAGCAAATCCCGTTTTAGCAGCAAAGCGGATTGCTCTGAGCATACGTACTGGGTCTTCGCGATACCGCTTTGCGGGGTCACCGATCATGCGCAAGGTTTTCTTTTGCATGTCTACCATGCCGCCGTGATAGTCCAAGACAGTCTCGGTGGACGGGTCGTAATACATTGCATTGATAGTGAAATCACGGCGTGCAGCATCTTCGCCTTGCGAACCCCAAACGTTGTCGCGCAAAATGCGACCACTTTCTGCCACATGGTCACCAGCGTTATCTAGTAAGGCTCTAAAGGTAGAAACCTCAATAATTTCGGGATGGCCTTTGCCAAAGAAAGTCACATGCACAATCTGAAAACGACGCCCGATAAGGCGGGCTTTGCGAAACAATCTTTGTACTTGATCGGGCGTGGCATTAGTAGCGACATCAAAATCTTTGGGGCCAATCCCCAAGACGAGATCGCGCACGGCGCCGCCCACAATGAAAGCCTCATAACCAGCTTGCTGCAAAGTTTGGGTTACTTTGACAGCATTTTTAGAAAGCAAGTGTGGATCGATGCGATGTGATTTTTTGGGGATACGCTTTGGTGCTCCCGTATTGTTCGCATGCGTATGCTTGACCATGGGGTCACGACGCAAAATACGGTTAATGAATTTAGTAATCATGCAAACAGCTCAAGAATAGGCCAGTTGCGCTTTTGAGCTTCACTACGAAGGCGATCATCTGGATTGGTGGCAACTGGATGGCTGACTTGCTCCATTAAGGGTAAGTCGTTCATGGAGTCAGAGTAGAAATAACTCCGCGGCAATGCGCCCAAGGCAAGCTTCTGTTTTGCCAGCCAATCCTGCACATTCTGAATTTTGCCTTCACGAAAATTTGGAATACCTTTCACTTCGCCTGTGAAATTCGCTAAAGGGCTCTCACTGCTGGTTGCTGGCTCTGTAGCAATGAGGTGTTCAATCCCAAAGCTTTCAACAATCGGACGGGTAACAAAGCTATTGGTTGCAGTGACAACGCAACACAAGTCTCCAGCATCTTGATGCTGCTTTACCAAATCAATTGCTTTTTGACGAAGCTGCCCATGAATCACTTCTTCCATGAATTGGTCGTGCCATTCTTTTAATTGTGCGCGGGAGTGCTGAGACAGAGGCTTTAAGGCAAAGCGTAGAAATTCATGAATATCAAGCGTGCCATCTTTGTAGTTTTGATAGAAGCGATCATTTTGGCGCGCATAGTCTGCACTGTCGACAACGCCAATACGCGCTAAAAATTGACCCCACTCATAATCGCTATCGCAGGGTAGTAAGGTGTGATCTAAATCGAAAAGGGCTAGCTGGGTCACAAATGGAATATTGAATAAATTATTTAGGCTGCAAGAGCTCGCGAACTAGTGGCAAGGTTACAGCACGTTTTGTTTCTAATGAATAGGCGTCCAAAGCATCCATTAGGGCCATCAAATTGGGCATATCGCGATAAAAACGGTTTAACAACCATGGCAATACGTCTGGGGATAAAACGAGCCCTCGAGCTTTGGCTGCTTGCTCTAAGGCTTGTATTTTCTCATCATCATCTAAAAGTTGGGTTTGGTAGACCAAACCCCATCCTAGGCGTGTCCTGAGGTCTTCCCGGAGCGTCAGGTTGGCAGGGGCCTCGTTGCCGGCCATGAAGATGTGAATATTCTTACTGGCCTGCACCTCGTTCAGTATGCGAAAGAGTGCTCCAACTAAACGCTCATCTAAACGATCCACATCGTCTATGGTGATAACTGAAGGGGCATTACTTTGGGTGAGGCTTGGCAATTTTTCCTCAAGGCGCACCCAAGAGATTGGCTCATTCGGATTGAGAGAGAAAGATTCAAGGCCGGCATCACAAGCTGCACTCGTCATTGCTGTGAGCAAATGTGTGCGACCAGATCCTTCAGGTCCCCACCAATACATCCAGCGGTGATTCAGAGGATTGTTTGGTATTGATTCGGAAGATTCGGATGATTCTTTCCAAGAGCTACAAAGTGTTTGTAGTATCGACAGAAGAGCGAGGTCTTGGCTAGGCAGATAATTTTCGAGACTTGCTTTGGGTGTGTGACTGATGTCTAAAGCGAATTGTCTTGGAAGCGAGGGCGTATTCATTCAAGCGAAATTATTTTTGATACCAGGAGCTTTGCGTATAAACAGACCAAAGATATTGCACTAGCACCAAGCTTACTGCGCTGATCGGTAAAGCCAATAGGACGCCAAAGAAGCCAAAGAGTTTTCCAAAGAGTAGCAAGGCAAATACCACTCCAACAGGGTGTAGCCCAATGCGCTCACCAACTAGGCGTGGCGTTAAGAAGAACCCTTCTAAAAATTGTCCAAGCCCAAACACAAGGAGCACTCCAATAAGTTGGGCGCCAAGGCCGAATTGCAAGAGCGCAGAAAGAATTGCCAGAGCTAAACCAAGGGCGATCCCAATGTAAGGAATCACAATCATGAGGGCAGTAAAGACACCTAGCGCAACGGCACCCTTTATTCCGACTATGCTCAAGCCCACTCCATAGAAAATAGTCATGATGGAAATCACAATCAACATGCCACGCAGATATTGTGAAAGTAAGCCATCGGTATGCATCGCTAAGTGATGGACGGTTTCTTGCGCGCGGAGTGGAACGGTATTTTTGAGAAGGCTGAAAAAATGATCCCAATCGATCAGCAAATAAAACATCACAAAAATAATTAATACGCCATTTACAAAGCCTGCGATAACCGAGCTGCCAGATACCAATACGGTATCCAGTGTGTTGCTTATGAGAGTGTCAGCGTTATCGTTAATGTGCTCAGTGATTTTTTGGGTAACACTGGTTTTGAGATTCCCCCAATCAATATTGATATGAAGCTCTGTCAACTTAGGCCCAAGCCAGGCTTGGGTATTGGCAATCCATTCTGGGAGCTGCGCCTTAATTAAGGGAATTTCGAATTTCAGAAGACTAATCAACAGACCAAAAATAAAGAAAACCAGGCTCAAACCAATGAGCATGGCCAATGCTGCAGCTAAGGCCCTAGGAAGGTGACGCCTTTCCATCCACAGGCAAAGGGGTCTTAAGGCATATGCCAGAATGAATGCAGTCAGAAAAGGGGTAAAAATTTCAGCCATTACTAGTAATCCTCTAGAATTCAATGATTCTACTGACCCAGTAGCATTTTTTACTAATATTCCAGCTCAGACATGACTTCACCTACTCACTCTTCCTCAAAAGGCCTTTCTTACCGTGATGCGGGCGTTGATATTGATGCTGGCGACGCCTTGGTAGACCGGATCAAGCCTTTGGCTAAAAAGACCATGCGGGAAGGTGTTTTGGCCGGAATTGGTGGTTTTGGTGCTTTATTTGAGGTGCCTAAGCGCTATAAAGAGCCTGTTTTGGTATCCGGTACCGATGGTGTGGGTACAAAGCTACGCTTGGCATTTGAATGGAATCGTCACGATACGATCGGCCAGGACTTGGTGGCGATGAGCGTCAATGATATTTTGGTGCAAGGCGCCGAGCCACTCTTCTTCTTGGATTATTTTGCTTGCGGCAAGCTGACGGTAGATACAGCAGCTACTGTCGTTAGTGGCATTGCCACAGGCTGTGAATTATCTGGCTGCGCATTGATCGGTGGTGAGACTGCAGAAATGCCAGGCATGTACCCTCCAGGTGAATATGACTTGGCTGGTTTTGCAGTAGGTGCAGTTGAGAAATCTAAAATTATTACGGGAAATACCATTGTTCCAGGAGATGTGGTGTTGGCAATTGGTTCCAGCGGCGCTCATTCCAATGGTTATTCTTTGGTACGCAAAATTATTGAACGTGCTGGTGCAAAACCTACTGATGATTTAGGTGGTCGCTCATTAGGCGATGTGGTGATGGCGCCGACTGAAATTTATGTGAAGCCGCTTCTGAAATTAATTTCTGAGATTGATGTCAAAGGGATGGCGCACATCACGGGTGGCGGCTTAGTGGATAACGTGCCACGTGTCTTGCCAGAAAATACGCAAGCAGTTTTACATCGAGACAGTTGGCAAATGCCAGAACTCTTTCGCTGGTTACAGATGAAGGGCGGGGTGGCTGATGCGGAGATGGTGCGAGTATTTAACTGCGGTATTGGTATGGTGGTGATTGTTGCTCCAGCCCAAGCGGATGCTGCAATCAAATCATTAACTGCACATGGCTTAAAAGCTTGGACAGTTGGTGAAGTGCTTGAGCGCCCTCAGGGTGCACCACAAACGATCGTGATCTAAACGATTACTGCAAACCTACTTCTTCAAATGACTTTTGCAGTAATCTAATGCGGCCTTAAGCTCTGCTGGTTTAAAGGGGTCGAAGGTGCTTCTGCCGGCGATGGCTCTGAGCCATGTCAGTTGGCGCTTTCCAAGTTGCCTGGTTGCTGCTAATGCTTTGTAGCGCATTTGCTCAGCGTCGATTTCTCCGTTGAGATATTCCCAAGCCTGTCGATAACCGACCGACCGAATGGCTGGCAGATCCGCATGTAACGCAGAATTATTTCGTAGAGCTTTGACTTCATCTAAAAATCCTGCAAGCAACATTTCGTCAAACCGTTTTTCTAAATTTTGATGCAAGCGTTTGCGATCACTTGGTTCTAGGGATACTAGATGAATCCAGGCAGGAATCGCCGATCCTTCTCTGCCATCTTCGCTAGGTGAATCTGCGAGCAATGCCGACATCGGTTTGCCAGTAATTTCAAATACCTCTAGCGCACGCTGCACTCGTTGTGAATCATTGGGCTTTAGGCGAGCAGCAGTTTCCGGGTCTACCTTGGCCAACTTGGTGTGCATCGCGGGCCAACCTAGAGTCTTGCCTTCCTCGTCTATGCGGGAACGAATCTCAGGATTTGCTGTTGGTAAAGTAGAAAGGCCATGCGCCCAAGCTCTCCAATACAGCATGGTTCCACCAACTACTACCGGAATATTGCCTCTATTACGAATTTCTTCACAAAGTCGTTTTGCATCTTTGGCAAATCGAGCTGCGGAATAAACCTCTATCGGCTCCAGGATATCGATCAGGTGATGAATCACTGCAGCTTGTTCTGCTTTGCTAGGTTTGGCACTGCCAATATCAAGGCCGCGATAGACTAATGCAGAGTCCATACTGATGAGTTCGATGGTCAGGCCAATCGATTTAGCATGTTCAGCTAAAGACATGGCGAGATAGGTTTTGCCTGCACCAGTAGGCCCCACAATACAGAGTATGGGATTGACTTCTGATGACTGCATAGGCTGAATGTAGGGTTCAGATTGCATGATCCATTATAAGAGCCTGTTAATATCCGCATCAAACCTATCTTTGGAGTGCAAGTTGATTGATACCCTTTTGCAATTAAGCGATTTATTGCTACATATTGATCGTCATTTGGATGTTGTGATCTCGCAATATGGTCCTTGGGCATATGGCTTGCTATTTGCGATTGTGTTTGCAGAAACTGGCCTGGTTATCGCCCCCTTCCTCCCAGGGGATTCTCTTTTGTTTATTGCGGGTGCTTACTGTGCAACCGAGCACTTCAACATTTGGACTTTGTGTATTGGTTTGTTGATTGCAGCAATAGCTGGCAATACAGTGAACTACTTCGTTGGCCGTTGGATTGGTAAGAAAGTATTTAGCAGTCAATCACGCTGGATTGACCAAGGCGCTTTACTCAAGACCCATGCTTTTTATGAAAAGCATGGCGGCAAAACCATCATCGTTGCACGCTTTTTACCCATCATCAGAACCTTCGCACCCTTTGTTGCTGGTGTCTCGGAAATGAATTTCTCACGCTTTCAGTTATTCAATATCACTGGCGCTGTGCTCTGGGTCTTTGGCTTGGTGATTGCAGGATATTTCTTTGGAAATATTCCAGTGATACGTCAAAACTTAAATGTGATCGTACTAGTGGGTATTGGTGCAGCAGCGATACCAGTCGTTTTAGCTGCACTCTATAAAATTTTTCAGCGCAAGAAAAATTAAATCAAGTCAAACAAAACTGAATCATTAACTTAGTGCAGCTTGGTTTGACTTTCTAAAGTGGCGATGTGTTCACGAATGTCGCTAGCATCTTCCGCTTCAGGCGCTTCACTGAGATAGCGATGCATATCGGCTATAGCAGGGCGCAAATACTCTAGTTGTGCAAAGATCAAACCGCGATCTCTAATTTCCTCAACCGAATCGGGCAATAAAATGACCAAGCGCTCTTGAATGCCCAGTAAGCGCTCCCAGCGCTCATGCTCAGAGTAGATCATTTTGAGGTTTCTAAGAAAGCGCGACAAGATCTCTCTTGGACTAGAGGCCCGCAGGAAAACGTTAAGAGGAAGACTGAGCTCATCACGATAGCCTTTGGCGTCTAGGTAGGGGTCCAACATCTCTTGTAATTGATTCTTCGAAAGTGAATCACCAGTCAACGGATCCATGATGATTTCACCCTGTTGTAATGAAATACGCATCATGAAGTGATTGGGGAATGACACACCACGAATCTTCAAACCAATTTGCTGGCCTAGCTCGATCATCAAAATCGCTAGTGAGATAGGAATGCCTCTGCGATTTTCGAGCACATAGTGCAAATACGAATTTTCGGGTGCGTAGAAATCATTCGGGTTTGGACCAAAGCCTAACTCGGTATAAAAGAAGTGCTTCAGAATTTGTAAGCGTTGCATCGGCGCAGTATCTGGCGTAATGCGTGTTTTTAATTTATTGCCTAACTCATCGAGGTGATCGAGTACACCTTGCACATCTAAATCTGGATAGGCATGTTGTGCTACCGCGATGGCAGCTTCCGTTAATGGAAAGTGTTCGTCTTCAGCAACTAATGAAGTGAAATAGTCGAGTTGTTGTGTTGGCATACATTCTATTTTGCATGACGCAAGAATTTTTGCCAGCGAATTCCGACTAAAGCGAGGGCGCCAAAGTAAACCAAGGCTGCGGCAGCCAGCCACATCGCCAATAGACCAATACGGATCCAGGGTTCGGCCTGGAGGGTGATCCAGTTATGTGCATTTGCCGCATAAAAAAGCACTGCCGTAAAGGGAATTAAAGCCAGCAAGAGTTGTCCCAAATACTTTGCCCAGGAGGCGCTTGGGAGTGCGCCCCGTTTATGCAGCCCAACCCAGAGCAGGGCAGCATTCAGACAGGCGCCAGCGCCAACCGATAGAGCCAGGCCGGCATGACCAAGCCAGGGCACGAATACCAGGTTAGCCAGCTGCGTAGCTACCAGCACGAACAAGCCAATCTTCACTGGAGTCCGAATGTCTTGGCGGGAATAAAACCCGGGCGCCAAAATCTTGACGAGGATTAGGCCTATCAGACCAACGCCATAGGCTGCTAAGGCACGTTGCGTCATTAAGACATCCAGCGCATTAAATTTTCCATAGTGATACAAAACAGCAGCTAAGGGCTCGCCAAAAATAAAGAGTGCAATGGCGGCAGGTGCCGCAAGCAAGAAGGTAAGTTGTAATCCCCAAATGAGTAATTCGCCTGCATGCGTTAAGTCATTTTTGGCATTGGCTTTACTCAAACTGGGTAGCAACACTGTACCCAATGCAACTCCAAGTAGGGCAGTTGGGAACTCCATTAAACGATCGGCATAAGAGAGCCAAGAGACGCTACCCGCTTGTAAGCGCGATGCGATATTGGTGTTGATGATTAAAGAGATTTGCGCAACCGATACAGCAAAGACTGCTGGCCCCATCAGCTTGAGAACGCGCCGAGCATCAGGATTGCTGATTGCTGCTTTGATGGCGCTAGGCAATAAACCAATGCGCGGTAAAAGACCAAGACGAGCAAGCGCCGGAATTTGAATGGCTAATTGCAAAACGCCGCCCAAAAGAACGCCAATGCTTAATGCATAAATGGGTTGCTCCAAGTGGGGCGCCAAAAAGAGGGCGCTACCGATTAAAGCCAGGTTGAGTAAAACAGGGGTAAAAGCGGGAATCGCAAAGCGATGATAGGTATTTAAAATCCCAGCGGACAGAGAGACCATGGAAATGAGCCCAATGTAGGGAAACATGATTTGGGTCATGACAACGCTGGCGTCATAGGCTGGTCCACCGGAAAAGCCTGTAGCAATCACCAAAATGAGCAAGGGGGCGCCGATGACTCCCAGGAGTACCGTCAGCAACAAGGCCCAAAATAAGAGCGTAGCGACCGCATTAATGAGGATTTTGGCCTTATTTTGGTCCTCATTTGTGGAGATTTCCCCCAAAATGGGTACAAAAGCCTGGGAAAAGGCCCCTTCGGCAAAAAGCCGGCGCAGCAAATTCGGTAGCCTAAAAGCCACATTAAACGCGTCTGTCCACTCTGAGGCCCCAAAACTACGTGCGATCAGGGTCTCCCGCAGCAGCCCCGTAATACGGGAAAGCATGGTCAGGGAACTAACCTTGGCGGCGGTAGAAAGCAGGTTCATGAGCCGATTTTCACCTATTTATGGGTGGACTGGGCTTTTTTGCCCCTTTCAGGTAAAATCTTGGGTTTTGGCGAGCTTGCTTATGAATCTGGCAAGTCCGCGAGATTTTTAACTAATCGCATTTTGCAATTTATAGAGGCAAGGTTTAAAGATGGCCAATACAGCACAAGCGCGTAAGCGCGCACGCCAGGCAGTAAAACAGAACGAGCACAATTCCAGCTTGCGTTCAAAGCTTCGTACTTCCATCAAGGCAGTGCGTAAGGCGATCGATACTGGTGATAAAGCTGCTGCAGCGAAAGTGTTCGCAGCAACTCAAGCAACTATCGACAAGATTGCTGACAAAAAGATTGCTCACAAAAATACTGCAGCACGTCAAAAGTCACGTTTATCTGCAGCTATCAAGGCGATGGCAGCGTAATTCAGTAAAAGTTTTAGGCTGGTCGAATCATCATTTCGACCTAAGCCCGCTCCTTATCAGAGCGGGTTTTTGTTTTTAGGACTGGGTTTGGGGTTTGGGTTCAAACTCACAGGCCTCTTCAATCGGTAGACTGTTGTCTTTGGCAAAGTTCATGACAAAGTCGAGCGCTCTTGGATCGAGGTCACCTAGTCTAGTATCGATAACAACGCATTTCACTTTTGCAATTAGCACTGGTCTGACATAGGGCGAATAAGTGAAGCGAGGGTCTCCAGAATCTCCTGGAGGGCGAAACGTAGCCATTACCCCGCAAAGACGCTCCGCCCAATCACTGGGCCGAAATGGTTTGCCAGAAGTGTTGATGCCTTGAATGAAAAGCTTTTTGTGGTTCAAGTTGGCGTAAAGAAGTTCGTAAGAATCGTATTGCTAAGCCCTCTAGCTTAACAGCCGGAGGTGACCGTAAGATGGCTTTATGTTCTATTTTCGTGCAGTTGAATGTTTTAAGAAAAAAATGCAAGCCAAAACTTTAGTAGAAAGCTCAACTATGACATCTCTGGCAAAGCCTCAAGTGCCTGGTCAGGTAAGGCACTATCTGCAGTTTTCTGACCTCACTCGTGAGGAGTATGACTACCTGCTCAAAAGATCAGCATGGTTAAAGTCCAAGTTCAAAAGTTATGAGACTTGGCACCCTTTGCATGATCGCACTTTAGCCATGATTTTTGAAAAGCATTCCACGCGTACACGCCTCTCCTTTGAAGCGGGCATCCATCAGCTTGGTGGCCACGCTGTATACCTGAACACCCGAGATACTCAGTTAGGTCGTGGCGAGCCTGTAGAGGACGCTGCACAGGTGATTTCACGGATGACCGACATCATCATGATCCGCACCTTTGGTCAGGAGATCATTGAGCGTTTTGCTACGAACTCTCGTGTACCAGTAATTAATGGTTTAACCAATGAATATCATCCATGCCAAGTTTTGGCAGACATCTTCACCTTTGTTGAAGCCCGTGGACCGATTCAAGGAAAAACCGTAGCTTGGGTTGGTGATGCCAACAATATGGCCTACACCTGGATTCAGGCGGCGGAGTGCTTAGATTTTCAGTTGCACTTCTCTGCGCCTGAGGGGTATCAACTAGACCCAACGCGTTTAACAAAGAACGCTGCAAAACATTTAAGTATTTATGCTGATCCAAAAGATGCTTGTAAAGGTACTGACTTGGTAACGACCGATGTTTGGACTAGCATGGGCTATGAGGCTGAAAACAATTTACGTATGAATGCTTTCCAAGATTGGATGGTGGATGAGGAGCTAATGGCAGTCGCAAAGCCAGACGCTTTATTCATGCATTGCTTGCCAGCGCACCGTGGTGAAGAAGTTTCTGCGGGTGTGATCGACGGTCCGCAAAGCATTGTGTGGGAAGAGGCGGAAAATCGTTTGCATGTTCAAAAAGCGTTAATGGAGTATTTGCTCTGCGGTCGTTTGGATTAAGTAATAAAACGTAAGCAATAAAATATTAAGTAACTTGTTTTTAATTAATTTTGATTGAAAAAGAAATCATGTCTGATATTAAAAAAGCCGTACTAGCCTATTCTGGTGGACTCGATACTAGTGTGATCTTGAAGTGGCTTCAAGATACCTATGGTTGTGAGATCGTTACCTTCACCGCTGACTTGGGTCAGGGAGAAGAATTAGAGCCGGCGCGTGCCAAGGCGTTACAGTTTGGTATCAAGCCTGAAAATATTTTCATTGATGACTTGCGTGAAGAGTTTGTGCGTGATTTTGTGTTCCCCATGTTCCGCGCCAATACGATTTACGAAGGTGAATATCTTTTAGGTACATCCATTGCACGCCCATTAATTGCGAAGCGTCAAATTGAAATCGCCCGTTTAACTGGCGCTGATTCTGTATCTCATGGCGCCACTGGTAAAGGTAACGACCAAGTTCGCTTCGAATTGGGCTACTACGCCCTTGAGCCGGGAATCAAAGTAATTGCCCCTTGGCGCGAATGGGATCTGCTGTCACGCGAGAAGTTGATGGCTTACGCAGAAAAGCATGGCATTCCAGTTGAAATGAAACATAAGCAAGGCGGCTCCCCTTACTCTATGGATGCCAATTTACTGCACATTAGCTATGAAGGCCGTCATTTAGAAAATCCAAATGCCGAGGCTGAAGAGTCTATGTGGCGTTGGACAGTTTCTCCAGAAAAAGCTCCAGATGCGCCGCAAATTATTGAAATCGAATTTAAAGCGGGCGACCCAGTTGCGATTGATGGCAAATCCTACAAGCCACATGAATTATTAGCTGAGCTCAATCGTATTGGTGGCATGCATGGCATTGGTCGCCTCGATTTAGTTGAAAACCGTTTTGTTGGCATGAAGAGCCGTGGTTGCTATGAAACTCCTGGTGGCACCATTCTTCTGAAGGCACACCGCGGCATTGAGAGCATTACCCTTGATCGCGAAGTGGCCCACTTGAAAGATGATTTGATGCCACGCTACGCAAGCTTGATCTATAACGGCTTATGGTGGTCTCCTGAGCGTCTTGCTTTGCAAACCTTAATTGATCATACACAACAGATGGTCAATGGCGTTGTGTGCTTAAAGCTCTACAAAGGTTCTGTATCGGTGATTTCTCGTGATTCAGCCAATACCTTGTTTGATCAAAATATTGCAACCTTTGATGATGATGGTGGTGCATACAACCAAGCGGATGCTGGTGGCTTCATCAAGCTCAACGCATTGCGTATGCGTATTGCCGAAATAGCAAAGCGTAAGCGCGCCAAGAAGTAATTAGAAAAAATATTAAGAACTAAACAAAATAGAAAGAACCCAGATGCAATTTGATCAAGTTTCAGTCGGCAAAAAAGCCAATGTATATTTTGACGGTAAATGCGTTTCCCACACAGTGACTTTGCCAAATGGTGTGCGTAAGTCAGTTGGGGTGGTGCTACCCAGTACTTTGCGTTTTGACCTGAGCACCAAAGAGATCATGGAAGTAGTTGATGGCAATGCTTTTGTCAGCATCAACGGCGCTCCAGAGCAAGAATTTAAGGCTGGCCAAAGCTGGGAAGTAGAAAAGGGTGGTTATTTCATCATTCGTGCTGAGCAGCCAGTGCACTACGTTTGCCATTTTGAGTAAACGCATTTACACCTAAAGAAAACGCAGACCTAGGTCTGCGTTTTTTATTTCCTTGCCACACTGCGTTGATTAATTATTTCTTAGGTAAGCCACTAATCACGCTGCCAGGCGCAATCACTCTTTCTGAGAACCATTGCTTATTCATCTCCAGGGCGTAACGAATCGCTACTTTGGGACAATGATTGTTGGTGGTCTCTGCTTGCATCTCTTCAATATTCACAATCTTGCCATCGTCAGCAATGAATGCAATCGAGAGTGGAATCTTAGTGTTATTCATCCAAAAGCAATGACCTGCTTTTTGTTCAAAGATAAACAGCATTCCTGAATTCGTGGGCATGCTAGTGCGATTCATGAGGCCCACTTCTCTCGCCTTGGGCGTATCAGCTAGCTCTGCTTGGATACGATAGATTCCCGTTTTGAGTTCAATACTCGGTAGCCCAACATTGACCTGCGCTAATGCGAGGGCGGGGCAAATGAGAAACGCAATAGAGAAAAGCGTGTGAACTAGTTTGTTATTTGTATCCATGTTGAGAATTTTAGGCGAGTCAATTTGTAGGCGAAAAAAAACCCAGGAACGAATCCTGGGTTTTCCATAATGATCTAAGGACTATTAAGCCGCTTGGATATTGGTAGCTTGCTTGCCTTTAGGGCCTTGGGTAATGTCAAACGTTACCTTTTGGTTTTCCTTAAGGGTTTTAAACCCAGGCATAGTAATTGCGCTGAAATGCGCGAACAACTCTTCTTCACCATCATCAGGTTTGATAAAGCCAAAACCTTTTGCATCATTGAACCACTTAACAATTCCGGTCGCCATGCGAACTCCATTACATAAACTTAAAACAACCGTGATGAGGGTAAATACTTTTTAATCAGTCTCAATCCACAACACGCCTAAATAGAACCTCTTTAGAAGCCTACCCCCCGATTGTTTGCCCTTTTTGTAGGGGTGTCAAGGAGTTATATGTACTTCACTCTCAGTAATTACCCCTTTTTTTATCGAAAATTGCCCCAATATGGGTTAAACAAGGGTTTTTGAGGGGTTTTCGCAACAAGACCCTGGTTAAATCAAGTTTAGATATCTGTTTAGAATGTTTCACATGAGCCGCACACCTAAAAATCCCACTACTGGCGTCCCTGCCAATCCTTATGTTGAGGACACCCTTCTTCTCGAAAAACAGGTCGAGCAAGTTAAGGCACCTTCGATGTATAAAGTTTTATTACTGAATGATGATTACACGCCAATGGAATTTGTGGTGATGGTTATTCAGGAGTATTTTAATAAGGACCACGAAACAGCAACGCGCATCATGTTGCAGGTTCATTTGGTTGGCAAAGGTGTTTGCGGAATATTTACCCGTGACGTTGCTGCCACGAAGGTGCATCAAGTTATTGAATTATCCCGTGAAGCGGGTCACCCACTACAGTGCACTATGGAGGAAGTATGATTGCCCAAGAACTAGAAGTAAGCTTGCATATGGCGTTTGTTGACGCGCGGGCATCAAGACATGAGTTCATTACCGTAGAACATTTGCTCGCCGCCTTGCTCGATAACGCTACCGCCGTTGAGGTGTTAAAGGCTTGCGCCGTTAATATTGCAGAGCTACGTGCTCAACTCAAAAACTTTATCAATGACAACACTCCTGTGGTGCCTGGCAATGATGAAGTGGATACACAACCAACCTTAGGATTTCAGAGAGTGATTCAGCGCGCGATCATGCACGTTCAATCAACATCCAATGGCAAAAAAGAAGTTACTGGTGCCAATGTATTGGTGGCGATTTTTGGTGAAAAAGATTCTCATGCAGTGTATTTCTTGCAACAGCAAGGTGTCACCCGTTTAGATGTGGTGAACTTCATTAGTCATGGTGTGCGTAAAGATCAAGCTGAGCACGTCAAACCTGCTGACAACACTCAAGAAACTGAAGAAGCTGCTTCTTCAGGTAAAGAGAGTCCATTAGATCAATACACCCAAAACCTCAATGCCCTCGCTCGCCAAGGCAAGATTGATCCATTGATCGGCCGTGAGAGTGAAGTGGAGCGAGTGATTCAAGTCCTTTGCCGTCGTCGCAAGAACAACCCGCTATTGGTCGGTGAGGCCGGTGTTGGTAAGACTGCGATTGCTGAAGGTTTGGCTTGGAGAATTGTTAAAGGCGATGTGCCTGAAATCTTGGCTAACGCAACGGTGTATTCCTTAGATATGGGTGCTTTGTTAGCAGGCACTAAATATCGCGGTGATTTTGAGCAACGCCTGAAGAGTGTGCTCAAGTCATTAAAAGACCATGCACATGGTGTCTTATTTATTGATGAGATTCACACCTTGATTGGTGCTGGTGCTGCATCAGGCGGAACATTGGATGCAAGCAACTTATTGAAGCCGGCTTTGTCTAATGGTCAACTCAAATGTATTGGCGCAACTACCTTTACTGAATACCGCGGCATCTTTGAAAAGGATGCTGCTTTATCGCGTCGTTTCCAGAAGGTCGATGTGGTCGAGCCAACAGTTGATCAAACGGTACAAATTCTCCGTGGCCTGAAATCTCGCTTCGAAGAGCACCACAGCGTCAAATATGCTGCTGGTGCCTTGGTGGCAGCAGCAGAACTTTCTGCTCGTTATATCAATGACCGTCATTTACCAGATAAAGCAATTGACGTGATTGATGAAGCGGGGGCTGCACAACGTATCTTGCCAAAGTCTAAGCAGAAGAAAACCATTGGTCGTCCTGAGATTGAAGAGATTGTGGCTAAGATTGCGCGCATACCGCCTCAATCTGTCACCGTTGACGATCGTAGTAAGTTGCAGACCTTGGATCGTGATATCAAGAGCGTAGTCTTTGGTCAAGATCCTGCTATCGAAGCGTTAGCGAGTGCGATCAAGATGACTCGCGCTGGGCTTGGTAAGATCGATCGTCCCATTGGATCTTTCTTATTCTCGGGTCCCACTGGCGTCGGCAAGACCGAGGTTGCAAAACAACTTGCTTACATTTTGGGTATTGAGCTCTTGCGCTTTGATATGTCTGAGTACATGGAGCGTCATGCAGTGAGCCGCTTAATTGGTGCGCCTCCAGGTTATGTGGGCTTTGATCAAGGTGGTTTACTTACAGAAGCGGTGAATAAAAAGCCTCATTGCGTCCTCTTGCTCGATGAAATTGAAAAAGCCCATCCTGATATTTTCAATATTCTCTTGCAAGTGATGGATCACGGTACTTTGACGGATAACAACGGTCGCAAGACTGATTTCCGCAATGTGATCATCATCATGACTACCAATGCCGGTGCTGAAGCCATGCAGAAGTCGACCATTGGCTTTACTAACGCACGTGAGTCTGGCGATGAGATGGCCGACATTAAGAAGTTCTTTACGCCTGAGTTCCGCAATCGCTTGGATGCCATTGTTTCCTTCAAGGCACTGGATGAGACCATCATCATGCGCGTAGTTGATAAGTTCTTAATGCAGTTAGAAGAGCAATTGCATGAGAAGAAGGTTGACGCTACTTTCAGTGCGGCACTACGCGCGCATCTTGCAAAACATGGTTTTGATCCCTTAATGGGCGCTCGCCCAATGCAGCGCATCATTCAAGACACGGTTCGCAAGGCTTTGGCAGACGAACTACTCTTTGGTAAGCTGGCGCAAGGCGGTCATGTCGATGTGGATATTGATGCTGATGGCAAAGTGCAGTTGAACTTTGAGGCTCCTAAGTTGCCTGGCAAAGCCGCCAAGGTGGACGTAGCACCTGCAGAAGAAATGTAATCAATCACAGACGCACTACTCAAAAAGGAAAATATGTCTCATCACGATAAATTGCTAGAAGCCTTTGAAACTTATAAAGCGGAGAATGAGAAGTTCCAAGGCAAAGGCATTAAAGCGTCTGCTGCTCGTGCTCGCAAGGCTTTGCAAGAGATTGCTGGTTCTTGCAAAGAGCGTCGCATGGAAATTACTGCAGAAAAAGAATCTCGCGAAGGTGCGGGTGCCGGTATGTCACAAGATGCTGCACGTAAAGCGCATATTCGCAAGTAATAAGCAGTAGGATTTATAGAAGGAAAAAAGCCACCCTCGGGTGGCTTTTTTGTTCATTCGTATTGGTAGATGAATTAGCTGCGACCAGTGCTGCCAAAGCCGCCTGCACCACGGCTACTTTCACTGAACTCCTCAACGACTTTGAGTTCAACTTGTTGCACTGGCATCACTACGAGTTGTGCAAGGCGCTCCATTGGCTCAAGCTTAAATGGAGTAGATCCACGATTCCAGGTGCTCACCATCAATTGACCTTGGTAGTCAGAATCAATGAGGCCAACTAAGTTGCCCAAGACGATGCCATGCTTATGACCAAGGCCTGAGCGAGGAAGAATAAAAGCCGCATAGCGTGGATCTTCTACATAAATGGCTAAACCGGTAGGCACTAAAATAGTTTGGCCCGGAGCAATCTCCATCGTTTCATCGATACAGGCACGTAGATCTAGTCCAGCGCTACCAGGGGTGCCATAAGTAGGTAGTTGAGACCGCATCCGTTCATCGAGAATTTTGACTTGTAAAGATTGCATGAAATTTCCTAAAACAGGGAATGTAAGTAAAGAGAATGCCGTTAAATTTTCTTGGCTACTAGTTGAATGAGTTGGCGAGCAAGGTGAAGTTTTTCAGCCTTCGCTATTTTTTTACTACCACTAGCATCCATAACGAGTAACTGATTGAAGTCGCTTCCAAAGGTATCTGGACCAATGTTGCCAACAATCATTGGAATACCTTTGCGCTTCAGTTTCTCGTCCGCATGCTTTTCGAGATCAGTGGATTCGGCAGCAAAGCCAACGCAATAAGGGGAAGGTTTGCCGTTTTTGGTTTTGACTGTCTTGGCAACATCTAAAAGAATATCTGGATTGGCTACAAATTCCATGTTTGGAGCACCATCACCTTGGCGCTTTATTTTTTCTTTGGCAGGCTTTGCAATGCCCCAGTCAGCTACTGCCGCTACCGCAAAGAACACATCGCAATCAGTGGCTGCCAATGTTGCAGCGTGCATTTCTTTAGCGCTCACGACATTAGTCCGGATAATCTTTCCAGTCGCCTCTAATGGCGTAGGAAGATCGCAGGGGCCTGCAATCAGACGTACTTGGGCACCAGCCTCCAAAGCGGCTCTAGCAATGGCAAAGCCCATCTTTCCGGAGCTGTGATTGGTAATGCCGCGGACTGGATCAATCGCTTCAAAGGTGGGGCCAGCAGTAATCAATACTTTTTTACCTACAAGTGATTTCTTTTGAAAGAAAGCAATGACTTGCTCAGAAATTTCTGCAGGCTCAAGCATTCTGCCCATGCCCACTTCTCCGCAAGCCTGAAAGCCACTCGCGGGGCCGAGAAGAGTTACCCCATCATGGTGGAGGCGGTCAGCACTCCTCTGAGTGGCTGCGTGCTCCCACATCTGTTTGTTCATCGCAGGGGCAATTAGCAACGGGCAATCTCTTGCTAAGCAAAGCGTGCTGAGCAAATCATCTGCCAAGCCAAGGGAAAGTTTGGCCATAAGGTCTGCACTCGTTGGCGCAATCAGGATGATGTCAGCTGAGCGTGATAACTCGATATGAGCCATATTGTTACTAATGCTGTTATCCCATTGGCTGGTGAAGACTGGATTGCCTGTGAGCGCTTGCATGGTGACAGATGTCACAAATTGTTGTGCAGCCTCGGTCATCACTACCTGTACAGAAGCGCCCTCTTGTATTAACAGGCGAGCGAGCTCTGGTGTCTTATAGGCAGCAATGCCGCCGGAGATGCCGAGAACGATTTTCTTATTTAAAAGTGATTGCATGGCGCCAGCTTAATGGGATTGAGGGGATTTGCCAAATGACTTGCGCAATTCGCTCCAGATGATGAGGCCTGCCCCAATACAGATTGCGCTATCGGCAATATTAAAGGCTGGCCAATGCCAGTTGGCGTAGTGCAAATCGATGAAGTCAACTACGGCACCATACATGATTCGGTCTAAAACATTGCCTAGCGCACCACCCAGAATCAGGCTGAGTGCCAGGCACAGTAGTTTCTCGCCAAGGCTTTTACGTAATAAGTAAATGATGTAGATACTGGCTATGAGACCAAGAATAGTAAAGAACCAACGCTGCCAACCTGATCCCTGTGCCAAGAATGAAAACGCCGCGCCTGGATTAAAAAGCAGTAGCCAATTCAGAAAAGGAAGGACGGGTTCAGGTACACCCATTTGCAAATTGCTTAACGCAGCCCACTTACTCAACTGGTCTAAGAGCAGAATCATCGTTGCAATAGCAAGATAGCGAAGCATTGGCAGGCTCATCAATTGCTGGTACTTAGGCAAACAAGCGGTGGTCACCGGCGCCAAAGAGATTGCTGATACAGCGACCACAGAGCTCTGGATGATCAGCATTGGCACCTACGTCTTTAGTGTGATGCCAGCAACGACCACATTTTTTATATTGACTACCGCGTACTAGGACCTCGAGACCATCATTGCTGAGTTCAATCTTAGCGCTTGAGGTGATGGTTACGAAACGCAAGTTATCCTCAAGTGAATGCAAGATAGCAAAGTCAACATCACCTAATTTAATGGTCAGCTCAGCTTGTAGGGATGAGCCAACATTACCGGCCTCACGTTCTAACTCAATGGCTTTGGTCACTTCAGAGCGGATTTCACGAATGCGATTCCATTTGGCCAGCAATTCATCGGCATGAGCGACTTCTGGTAATGCGCCGAACTCTTCCATAAAGATGGATTCAGACGGTTTACTACCTGAGCCATGCGGGAATGATTGCCATGCTTCTTCAGCGGTGAAGGAGAGGAATGGCGATAACCACTTCAAGAGATTGCGAGTGATGTGAAAGAGCGCATTCTGGGCGGCTCTGCGATCAGGTGAGTTTGGCGCACTGGTATAGAGACGATCTTTGAGGATGTCTAAGTAGAAGCCGCCTAAATCTTCTGAGCAAAAAGTGAGCATGCGAGTCACAGCTGGATGAAACTCATAAGCCTTGTAATGGGCTTCGATATCGCCTTGTAATTGATTAGCAAGCGCCACTGCGTAACGATCGATCTCAAGCCATTGTTCAGCAGGCATTGTGTGCTTGCTAGGATCAAAATCAGAAAGATTGGCGAGCAAGAAACGCAAGGTATTGCGAATGCGGCGATAACTTTCAGTCACGCGCTTCAGAATCTCATCAGAGATAGTCATTTCACCGGAGTAGTCGGTTGAGGCAACCCAGAGGCGAATGATTTCAGCGCCGAGTTTGTCAGCCACTTGTTGTGGTGCGATGACATTGCCTACGGACTTACTCATCTTGCGGCCTTGACCATCAACAGTAAAGCCGTGAGTGAGTAGTGCTTTATAGGGTGGCTTGCCATCGAGCATGGCGCCGGTGAGTAAGGAGGAATGGAACCAGCCGCGGTGTTGGTCTGAACCCTCGAGGTATAAGTCGGCTAATCGACCGTTCGGTGTCTCAGCATCGGTAGTTAGTAATTCATTGCGATGTGATCCGCGAATCACATGCCAGTGTGTTGTCCCTGAATCAAACCAAACATCTAAGGTGTCACGATTCTTTTCGTATTGTGATGCTTCTTCACCAAGCAACTCAGAAACTTCGAGTTGCTGCCAAGCTTCAATGCCACCTTTTTCAACACGCTTAGCAACTTCTTCCAGTAGCTCAACAGTGCGAGGATGCGGATCGCCCGTTTCTTTATGAACAAAGAAGGCCATGGGTACGCCCCACTGGCGTTGGCGTGACAAGGTCCAATCAGGGCGATTGGCAATCATGCTATGTAGGCGCTGTTTACCCCAAGCCGGGAAAAACTCGGTGCTATCAATGCCAGCCAAGGCAGTCTCACGCAAGCTAGCTTTGCCATCAGATGGTTTCTTGTCCATGCTTGCAAACCACTGTGAAGTAGCGCGATAAATAATCGGCGACTTATGACGCCAGCAATGTATGTAAGAGTGGGTATACGTTTTGTCGCGCAACAAACTGCCCGCTTCACGCATTGCTTCCACAATTTTGGGATTGGCTTTCCAAATATATTCGTTTGCAAAGAGTGGCAACCAAGAGGCATAGACACCATTGCCCATCACAGGATTGAGAATATCTTTATCGGCTAGCTTATTTGCTTTGCAAGACTTAAAGTCTTCTTCGCCGTAAGCAGGCGCAGAGTGAACAATACCTGTGCCAGTATCGAGCGTGACGTATTCAGCGGCATAGATTGGAGAGAGGCGCTTATATCCCTCATGTAATGGGGCTAGCGGATGCCAGAAAGAAATATTCGCTAGTTGCGCGCCTAGGCAGGTAGCAATCACTTTACCTTCAAGACCATAGTCCTGCAAGCATGTGTCAACACGATCTTTTGCCAGGATCAATAACTTATCGCCAACATCTACTAATGCATAAGTCACCTCTGGATGAACATTCATTGCTTGGTTTGCAGGAATAGTCCAAGGCGTTGTTGTCCAGATGACAATCTGGCCAGGCTTATTAGGTAACTCAGGAAGGCCAAATGCTTTTGCGAGCTGTGGTCGCTGTGCATCATCAAACGCAAAGCCAACATCAACCGTTGGATCAGTTTTATCTTGATATTCCACTTCGGCCTCAGCGAGTGCAGAGCCACAATCAAAACACCAGTTCACTGGTTTGAGACCACGAAAGACGTATCCTTTTTCCCAGATCTTACCTAGTGCACGAATTTCATCAGCCTCATTACGGTAGTTCATCGTGAGATAGGGATTGTTCCAGTCACCCAAAACGCCAAGGCGCTCAAAGTCTATCTTCTGCTTATCTACTTGTACTTGGGCGTAGGCACGTGCTTTAGCTTGTACCTCTGCAGTTGGCAAGTTCTTGCCAAATTGTTTTTCAATCTGAATTTCAATTGGCATGCCATGACAATCCCATCCAGGCACATAGGCAGAGTCATAACCCATAAGCCAGCGCGACTTCACAATCATGTCTTTCAGAATCTTGTTTACTGCGTGACCAATGTGAATATCGCCGTTTGCATACGGAGGACCATCATGCAAGATGAACTGAGGTTGATTAGCATGAGCTGCACGAATCTTTTCGTAGAGCTTATTTTTTTGCCATTGAGCAACCCATTGCGGTTCACGCTTAGCCAGATCCCCTCGCATTGGGAAGGAGGTATCTAGTAAATTGACTGGATAGGAATTTTCTTTTTCAGACATAAGCTTTTTTCTGGAAATAATTTCTGGCGTGCTGTGCATCCGCTGCAATCGCATTTGTTAGGGTGTCGAGGTCATCGTACTTGGCCTCATCACGAATTTTTTCTAAGAGCTCAACGGTAATAATTTTTCCGTAGACATCTTCTTGGTAGTCAAAGATGTGTGTTTCAAGCAGAACACGACCTTCATCTTCAACGGTAGGCCTTACCCCTAAACTAGCCACTGCTGGCAGGGGTTTATCACTAAGTCCCAATACCTGTGCAGTGAAGATCCCGGTAGTTGCTGGCTTGCGATGGTGTAAGTGATTGGCAACTGCTAAGTTCAAGGTAGGGAATCCGAGTTTGCGTCCGAGTTGCTGTCCATGTATGACATGTCCGGAAATTCCATAAGGACGACCTAATAATTTTTCAGCTAGAGTCATATCGCCATGAGCAAGGGCAGTACGCAAGGCTGAGCTGGAGATGCGCTCGCCATCCTCTAAGATAGTTTGAATACTCGATACCTTGAAGCCATATTTTTCACCTGCTGTTTGGAGGCTTGCAAAATTCCCGGCACGTTTTGCGCCATAGCAAAAATCATCGCCAATCAAAATCCATTTGGCGTTGAGACGTTTCACAATAATTTCTGAAACAAACTCATCGGGTGTAAGGCGAGCAAAAGCAGCATTGAAATGTTCGACCACGACATGGTCAATACCAAGTTCGGATAAGGCGGCCAGTTTGTCCCGTAGATTCAGAATGCGGGGCGGTGCTTGCTCTGGAGAGAAGAATTCTTTGGGGTGCGGCTCAAAGGTCATGACGCAACTCACCAAACCTCTTTCATGGGCGCCATCAACTAACTGCTTGAGCAGGGCGCGATGACCCCTGTGCACGCCATCGAAATTACCGATGCTTAAGGCACAAGCAGGTCCTGCAGAAAACTGGGTCGGGCCGCGGAATACGTTCACAAAATCGCTTTCAGGGTAGCCATCAATTATATTGTGGGCATGCTTTCTATCGTTACCTTAATCTCAGGCCGCGGATCCAATTTCGAGGCGATCGTCAAAACAGCTCAAAAAGAGCAGTGGCCGGTCAAGTTTGCAGGGGTCATCGCCAATCACTCTGGGGCTAAAGGTCTTGATTTTGCTCGCGCGCAGGGTATTCCAGCCCATGTCCTGGAGCACAAAGAGCATGCAAGTCGCGAATCCTTTGATGCTGCCCTCACCCAGAAAATTGATGACTTAGGGGCTGATTTGGTGGTTCTAGCCGGTTTTATGAGGATTCTGACGCCAGGTTTTATTCGTCATTTCGATGGTCGATTAATCAATATTCACCCAGCGCTCCTGCCAGCATTCCCAGGATTGCACACCCATGAGCGGGCTTTAGAGGCCGGCGTTAAAGAGCATGGCGCCACAGTTCACTTTGTAAATGAGGGTGTTGATGAAGGACCTATTATTTGCCAGGCCTCTGTTCCAGTCCTGGGTGGGGATGATGCAGAGACTTTGGCGGCTCGTGTTTTAACTGCTGAGCATCAAATTTACCCGCGGGCCGTAAAATGGTTCCTTGATGGACGATTGCGAATAGAAGGTAATCAAGTGAAGTTACAACCCCCAGAATCGCAATTTTTTAAATTATGAGCGCAGAACGTCCACCCCGTAAATCCGGCACCCGCCTAAGCTCACAAAAAAGTTACGCTGCTAAATCTAAAGATCCCTTGCGCCGTCCTGAACGACGTAATGCGAGTGGCAATCTCATTGCGCCCGAAGGTCAGAAGAATTTTTCGAATGCAAAAGCATTACCTCAGCATGCCATTCACTTGGAGCGTCTACTTCCTGAGTTACTCAGTTTTGAGCAGCCAGCAGATCGTGTAGTGAGTCGCTATTTTCGCGCAGAACCACAGCTCGGTAATCGTGATCGCGCCTTAATTGCAGAGAGTGCCTTTGCTATTTTGCGTCGTAAAAATGAGTTCTCTCAATTTGCTGTCAGTGGTGAAGGCTCACAGGCTAGACGCTTAGCCCTATTGGGTTTGCTGTCCGCTTTGTCTGAGGGTGGTTTGGGTTCCGCGAACCGTGCCGAGAGTGCTATCGCCGATTTGGCGCATGTTCTCAAGCCTGGTGAATATGAATGGTTGCAACGATTTCCAATGGTTGATCCTGCTGCATTAAATCCTTTGGTACGCAACAATTTACCCGAGTGGTTATGGGATGCGTTTGGAAAATATCCTGGTGAAGCAACCCGTGAAGAGCTCGCAAAATCATTGATGCATCCTGCACTCCTAGATTTGCGTGCGAACACCATGAAGATGAATCGGGAAGAATTGCTCGTGCAGATGAATGCTTTGGGCGGTCGCTACCAAGCGATTCCAACGCCATATGCACCCGATGGTGTGCGCATCATGGGCAAGCCGGCATTACAAAATACTGCTGGCTTTAAGGCGGGCATGTTTGAGGTACAAGATGAAGGTAGTCAGCTTTTGGCATATTTACTTGCACCCAAGCGTGGTGAGATGGTGGTTGATTTTTGCGCTGGTGCTGGCGGTAAGACTTTAGCGATTGGTGCCTTGATGCGTTCTACAGGACGCCTTTATGCTTTTGATACATCTGAGCGTCGTTTGGCAAATTTAAAACCAAGACAAGCCCGTAGTGGCCTTTCAAACGTGCATCCTGTATGGATCGATAGTGAGAACGATGCCAAGATCAAACGCTTGGCTGGAAAGATTGATCGAGTCTTGGTAGATGCCCCTTGTAGTGGAATGGGTACATTGCGCCGGAATCCTGACTTGAAGTGGCGTCAAACTCCGGAAGGCGTTCTAGAGCTCAATCAGAAGCAAATGAATATTTTGGGTTCAGCAGCTCGCTTATTAAAGCCGGGTGGTCGCCTGGTTTATGCCACTTGCAGTCTTTTGCCCCAAGAAAATCAAGCCATTGCAGAAGATTTCTTGGTGAAACACCCAGAATTTGAGGTGGTTCCAGCGGCTGAAGCACTTAAGCCATTGTTTCCAAAGGATAAATTACCTTTAGGGTGCTCGTCAGATAATCCTTGGTGGCAGTTGTGGCCGCATATTCATGGCACAGACGGCTTTTTTGGTGCTGTTTTCCAGAAAAAAGGTAGTAAGCTGGAAAAAGCAGAAGAGCCAAAAACCCCAGAGATAGCGAAAGATAAGCCCAAAAAGACCTAAAAAGATCTAAAATAAGAGCTAATACTTAAATAGGACTCTCTTTTGAATACATTTTCAAGTTCAGGTTTTGATTTATTCCTCAATTGGCTTGCCAATGGATATTTAGATTGGTCTTGGTGGCAGATTGCCTTGTTTACCTTGGCTGTTACCCATGTCACGATTGCTGCAGTCACCATTTTCTTGCATCGCTGCCAAGCGCACCGGGCTTTGGATCTGCATCCGATAGTTTCCCATTTCTTCCGCTTTTGGCTTTGGTTGACAACCGGTATGGTGACTAAGGAGTGGGCCTCGATTCACCGTAAGCACCATGCGAAATGTGAAACCGTAGATGATCCCCATAGCCCGCAAATTTTAGGTATTAACACTGTCCTCTCGCGTGGTGCTGAGCTTTATAAAAATGAAGCTAAGAATCCAGAGACGATGGAGAAGTTTGGCCACGGCACTCCCGATGATTGGCTCGAGCGCAATATCTATTCCAAGTTTTCTTGGCAGGGCGTTGCCATCATGTTGATCATTGATGTGTTCTTGTTTGGCGGTATTGGATTAACCGTCTGGGCGGTGCAAATGCTGTGGATCCCAATTACTGCTGCTGGTGTGATTAATGGTATTGGCCACTACTGGGGCTATCGCAACTTCGATTGCGAAGATGCTTCAACCAATATTTTCCCATGGGGCATTTTGATTGGTGGTGAAGAACTGCATAACAATCACCATACCTTTGCAACGAGTGCTAAGCTTTCCAATAAATGGTACGAGTTTGATATTGGTTGGCTCTATATTCAGATGATGAGTGCAGTTGGTTTGGCGACAGTAAAGAAAACGCCACCTAAACCCGTCTTGAGTGATTTGCGTCCTGCCGATCAAAACACCTTAGAGGCCATCATTGCTAATCGCTATGAAATCATGGCGCGCTATAGCAAAACATTACGCAACTTCTTTAGCAATGAAGTGCAACACATGCAAGTTCTTGCCTCACATTTAAGCGACGCCCGTACTTGGTTATCTAAGGATGAGTCTCGCTTGAGCGAGGATGAGAAGGCTAAGCTAGAGGAGCTGATGGCGAGCAATGCACAGCTGCGTAAGATGATTGAGATGCGTCGTGATCTACAGGCAATCTGGGGTCGTTCTAGCGCCACCAGAGAGCAATTACTTTCACAGTTGCATACTTGGTGTCAACGCGCTGAAGATAGCGGTCTAACAAGCTTGCGTGAGTTCTCTTTGCGATTGCGTCGTTATGCTTAGGCAGGTAGTAGCGATCTAAAAGAGCGCAAAGATTGAGGCAATAAAAAACCCGCAACTAAGCGGGTTTTTTATTTGCATGAAGTTTGAATTACTTCAGCTTAGTTTCTTTGTAAGCAACATGCTTGCGAATGGTTGGATCAAACTTCATGATCTCCATTTTTTCAGGCTTAGTACGCTTGTTTTTTGAAGTTGTATAGAAGTGACCAGTACCTGCTGATGACTCTAACTTGATTTTTTCTCTGCCGCCTTTAGCCATTTGCGTGCTCCTTAAATTTCGCCACGTGCACGAAGATCAGTCAAAACAGCATCGATGCCGTTTTTGTCGATAACGCGCAAGCCAGCATTGGTTAAGCGCAAGCTAATCCAACGGTTTTCAGATTCAACCCAGAAACGACGGTTTTGCAAATTCGGCAAAAAGCGACGCTTCGTTTTATTGTTTGCATGGGATACATTGTTGCCAACCATCGGCTTCTTCCCAGTGACTTGGCAAACTTTTGCCATGACATAACTCCATTAATTGCGAAAAAGGAAGATTGTATCAGCCTAAGCCTATTTTGGGCTAGTCCTTATTGGCTTTTGCTTTGGGGTTTGAGCCTCATAGGGTGCATAAGGCCTGCAAAAATCTCCGGCTCATTATTGTAAGTTAGCAATTACTATCAATTTTTCTCAATATTCATAAGGCCTGATTCTGAAAAAGAGAAAAAACCGCTATTACTGACAATGCAGTGGTCTAAAAGCGGAATATCTACCAACTGGAGGGCCTTAGTCAGGGTCTTGGTGAGTTCTTGGTCTGCTGAACTGGGGAGCGGGTTGCCGCTGGGATGGTTATGGGCCACGATCATGGCGCTTGCATTTCTGGCTAGCGCCTCTTTGAGGATTTCTCGGGGATAGACGGCGGTCTGGGTAATAGAGCCTCTAAAAAGCTCTTGGCACTCTATGAGATGTAGGTTTGAGTCTAAATAAAGGCATAAAAAGACCTCATGGGGTAGACCGCCAATTTTGGCCTGTAAAAACTCCTTAACGTGACCTGGTGATGAAAAAATCGAGCCTTGAGCCAAACCATCCTCAAGACTGCGCTTTACGAGTTCATAGGCAGCCTGTATTTGAGACCATTTTGAGATTCCCATACCGTGGATTCGGGTCAATTCTTCAGGGGTGCTGGCCAAGAGGCGAGGAAGGCTACCAAAGTAGCGCAATACATCGTTGGCTAAGGTGACGGCGCTTTTCCCCTTAACGCCGACCCGCAAAAAGATGGCGAGTAATTCAGCATCTGTGAGGCAGCGGGCGCCATACAGACGAAGCTTTTCTCGAGGTTGCTCATTTTTGGGCCAATTTGGGATGGGAGAATCCATAGCCGACGCAGGGCTAGATACAATTACCTTATGACCAAGCTTAACGTTTTGCCCAACTCCTATTTGACTCTCAACTACCGGCTTACTCTGCCCAACGGGGAGGATTACATCAATACTTTTGTTGATCGTCCTGCGACGGTTCTGATGGGCTCTGGACAATTTGCACCTTGCTTTGAAAAAGTGTTGCTAGGGTTAAGTGTTGGCGATAAAAAAAGCGCTTTGTTATCACCCGATGAAAGTTTTGGTGAGCGTAAAAAAGATTTGGTGCAATGGGTTACTTTGCAGGCGCTCAAAGAAGGTCGTGATGACGATGCTGAATTTAATCCCGGTGATGTAATTGAATTTAATGCGCCGGGTGGAGCTCAATATGCGGGTGTTTTGCAGTCTATTGATGAGCAGGGCGCCTGGTTTGATTTCAATCACCCTCTGGCCGGAAGAGAGGTTACCTTTGAAGCACAAATTGTGGCTATTCTCTAATATATGAATACAACTGATAACGCAGAGATCTTGATGGCGCAACCCCGCGGTTTTTGTGCGGGCGTTGATCGTGCAATCAATATTGTGAATGAAGCACTTACACGCTTTGGTACACCTATTTACGTGCGTCACGAAATTGTGCATAACGCCCATGTCGTGAATGAATTGCGCAGTAAGGGCGCCGTATTTGTTGAAGAGTTGCACGAGGTGCCCAAGGGTGGCATTGTGGTGTTTAGTGCCCATGGTGTTTCTCAGGAGGTGCGAAAAGATGCTGAGGAACGTGGCTTGCAGGTGTATGACGCTACTTGCCCACTGGTAACCAAAGTGCATCTCGAAGTGATTAAGTTGTGTAAAGAAGGCTACACGGTCTTGATGATCGGTCACGCTGGCCACCCTGAAGTAGAGGGCACGATGGGACAAGTGAAAGAAGGCGTGTTCTTGATTGAAAATTCGACCGATGTTGCCAATTTGTCTTTTACAGGCGATATAAAACTAGCTTTTGTCACGCAAACGACTTTGTCAGTAGATGAGACTAAAGAAATTGTTGCGGCACTCACTCAAAAATTCCCTGATATTGTTCAACCCCGTAAGCAAGATATTTGTTATGCCACTCAGAATCGTCAAGATGCGGTGAAATTTATGGCACCTCAAGTGGAGGTAGTCATTGTGGTGGGGAGTGCGTCCAGCTCGAACTCCAATCGCTTGCGTGAATTGTCAGAAAAATTGGGT
The DNA here is from genome assembly GCF_018882005.1 of Polynucleobacter sp. es-GGE-1. NCBI lineage: Bacteria > Pseudomonadati > Pseudomonadota > Betaproteobacteria > Burkholderiales > Burkholderiaceae > Polynucleobacter > Polynucleobacter sp. es-GGE-1. Next base: position 43,226 of record NZ_JACVPE010000005.1, on the reverse strand, counting down.
GTACCGTCTTACATGGTCGATGCACCTGATCAATTGAAACCAGAATGGTTTGCTGGCAAGAAGCGCGTGGGATTGACTGCTGGAGCATCTGCTCCAGAGAGTTTGGCGCAAGCGATCGTTGCGCGCATTCAAGAATTTGGGCCGCGCAGCGTAAGGGCTCTCTCTGGGGTAGTTGAGGATGTCACATTCTCCCTGCCAAAAAATTTAGTCGATTGAAGTATTGATTTATAACCAAGGAGCTGTAGATGATTTATTCAAGTGCATCAAAAATGATTTTTATGAAAAGTGCTATTGCTGTATCGGCAGCAGCCTTGATTCTGGCAGGTTGCGGTAAGGGCGGAGATAAATCTGCGGCTGTACCGGCAGATGGTATTGAAGTCAAAATTGGCCATGTGGCTCCATTGACTGGCCCTATCGCCCACTTGGGTAAAGATAATGAAAATGGCGCACGCTTGGCGCTAGAAGAAATTAATAAAGCAGGCTTGACGATTGATGGCAAAAAAGTAGTTCTCACTTTAGTGCCTGAAGATGATGCTGAAGATCCAAAAACTGCAACGCAAGTAGCGCAAAAATTAGTAGATGCAAAAGTCGTTGGTGTTGTAGGTCATCTGAACTCTGGCACTAGTATTCCTGCTTCAAAAATCTACAGTGATGCTGGTATTACGCAGATTTCTCCGTCCGCTACTAACCCAGATTACACCAAGCAAGGCTTTAAAACTACCTATCGCCTAGTAGCAACCGATGCGCAGCAAGGCCCTGCTTTAGCTAATTATGTTGCCAAGACTTTGAATGCCAAAACAGTCGCCATCATTGATGACTCGACTCAGTACGGCAAAGGTCTAGCTGATGAGTTTGAGAAGACGGTGAAAGCGGCTGGTGTGAAAGTTGTCACGCGTGAAGCGAGCAATAACAAAGCAACTGACTTCAAGGCTATTTTGACTAAGATCAAAGGCAGCAAACCTGATGTCATCATGTACGGCGGCATGGATGCAACTGGTGGCCCATTAACGAAGCAAGCAACTGAGTTGGGCATCAAGTCTAAGATTGTTGGTGGCGATGGTATGTGCACTGAGAAGCTAGCTGAATTGGCTGGCGATGCAGTTGTCAATGTTACTTGCTCTGAGGCAGGCAAGGCACTCACAAAGATGGCGCAAGGCGCTGATTTCCAAAAGCGTTATAAAGAGCGCTTTAATGCTGATGTACAAATATACGCACCATTTACTTACGACGCTGTCTATGTATTAGTGGATGCGATGAAGCGTGCCAACTCAACTGATCCAGCAAAGATCTTGGTAGTCATGCCTGAAACTAAAATGAATGGCTTGGTTGGTGATATTGCTTTTGATAGTAAGGGCGATATGAAAGAGGGCGTCATTACCCTCTATGACTTTAAAGACAAAAAGAAAACGGTTCTTGACGTCATCAATATGTAAGAAACATGAAAAGGGCGCCGCAAATGCGGTGCTCTTTTTTTGTGCTCTACATTTCTGATAAATATTTTTTAATGGATATTTTTCTACAGCAGATCATCAATGGTTTGGTGCTGGGTAGTATCTATGCCTTGATCGCCTTGGGTTACACCATGGTCTACGGCGTGCTGGGGATTATCAATTTCGCCCATGGCGAGGTGTTGATGATCGGCGCAATGGTCTCGCTCTCATTGCTGCGCTTGATTTTAAGTTTGACTAGTGATTTACCGGGCTGGCTCACACTCCTGATTGTCTTGCCCATCACGATGGCTGTCTGTGCGGGTCTGAGTTATTGGATTGAGCGTATTGCTTATCGCCCTCTGCGTCATGCGCCACGCTTGGCGCCACTGATTTCTGCGATCGGTATGTCCATACTGTTACAAACAATCGCCATGTTGATTTGGTCTCGAAATCCGATGACCTATCCACAATTATTGCCATCCAGTCCTATCGAAATAGGCGCTACTGGTGCAACGATTACCGGTAAAGAGATTGTGATTGTTGCGGTTGCCTTGGCAGTGATGTGCGGCCTATTGTTCTTGGTTGAGAAAACCAAACTCGGTAGGGCTATGCGCGCTACTGCAGAGCAAACCCAAATTGCCGCCTTGATGGGTGTGAACCCAAACCGGGTGATCTCAATTACGTTCATGTTGGGTGGTGCTTTAGCAGGTTTGGCTGGCGTCATGATCGCTAGCAACTACGGTAATGTGCACTTTTATATGGGCTTTATTCCTGGCCTAAAAGCCTTTACAGCGGCGGTGTTGGGCGGCATTGGTAACTTGCAGGGTGCGATGCTTGGGGGTTTGCTGCTTGGTTTAATTGAGTCTTTGGGCGCTGGCTACATTGGCGAACTCACTGGTGGCGTCTTTGGTTCGAACTATCAAGATATTTTTGCTTTCTTGGTATTGATCTTAGTGCTGGTATTGCGACCTACTGGCTTGCTGGGTGAGAAGGTTTCTGACCGTGCTTAGGAAGCTTGTCTCAAATCATTTGAGTCAATCTACCTATCTTTACTTAGGCGCGTTTGCATTAATACTGTTGCCATGGATTGTGGGTGCGAGTGGCGGTAACTATTGGGTGCGCGTGCTTGATTTTGCTTTGCTCTATATCGTTCTCGCCCTTGGCCTCAATGTAGTTGTCGGTTTTGCTGGTCTGCTCGACTTAGGTTACATCGCATTTTATGCATTAGGTGCTTATAGCTATGCCTTATTAGCTTCGCCACATTTGCCTCAGCATTTTGAAACGATTGCCTCTGCATTTCCGCAAGGCATGCATTTTTCTCCCTGGATGGTGGCAGTGTTTTCCATCATCTTGGCCGCTCTCTTCGGGATTATTTTGGGGCTGCCCACCTTGCAATTGCGCGGGGATTATTTAGCAATCGTCACTTTAGGTTTTGGTGAAATTATTCGGATCTTTATGAATAATCTAGACCGCCCATTGAATCTCACCAATGGCCCTAAAGGCATTACAGCGATTGATCCAATTCAGATGTTTGGGGTTTCATTTACCAAACCGGTTGACCTGGGCTTTATACAGATCCCGGGTTTGTATTTGGTGTTTTACCTTTTTCTAGCTTTAGCTATTGCTGTAACCATTGTGTGTTTGCATTTACAGAACTCTCGTATCGGTCGGGCTTGGGTTGCGATTCGAGAAGACGAGATCGCTGCTAAAGCGATGGGTATCAATACACGCAATATGAAGTTGCTCGCTTTTGCGATTGGCGCTTCATTTGCTGGCGTTGCGGGAGTGCTCTTTTCTGCATTTCAGGGATTTGTTTCCCCTGAGTCGTTCACCCTTTGGGAATCAATCGTTGTTTTAGCGATGGTGGTGTTGGGCGGTATTGGACATATTCCTGGGGTGATCTTAGGCGCGATCGTATTGGCAGTCTTTCCAGAAGTATTACGGGGCGTAGCCGAGCCAGTGCAAAAGGCGCTCTTTGGTCATGTAATTGTTGATGTTGAAGTGATTCGTCAATTGATCTATGGCTTAGCACTGATTTTGATCATGCTGTATCGCCCAGGCGGTATTTGGCAAAAAGGAGGAGGCAAATAATGTCTGCTCCTTTGCTACTTGATGTCACGGATGTTTCTAAATGCTTTGGTGGAGTGCAAGCCTTAGATTCTGTCGGTTTGCAGGTGCCAAAGGGATCGATTGTCGGTTTGATTGGCCCCAATGGCGCAGGCAAGACTACTTTCTTTAATGTCATCACTGGCCTCTACCCTGCAGATTCCGGCATCTTTTTATTTGATGGTCAATCCTATTTCCCAGAGTCAGTCTCAGAAGTCACTAAATCGGGATTAGCGAGAACCTTTCAGAACATCCGTCTCTTTGGAGAAATGTCTGTTTTAGAAAATGTGATGGTGGGATGTCACTGCCGATCTAAGGCGGGTTTCTTGGGCGCTATCTTCCGCTTTCCATCCACGCAGCGCGAGGAGCAAGCGATTCGGGAGAAATCTCTTGTACTGCTGGCTTACGTGGGCTTGAGTAATTATGCAGAAATGCAGGCGCGTCATTTGTCTTATGGGCATCAACGTCGCTTAGAGATTGCTAGAGCCTTAGCAACTGAGCCTCAGCTCCTCGCTTTAGATGAGCCTGCTGCTGGCATGAATGCGACCGAGAAATTAGAACTGCGTGAGTTGTTGCTGCGTATTCGGGCGGATGACAAAACTATTCTCTTGATTGAGCACGATGTGAGTTTGGTGATGGGGATTTGCGATAGCTTGACGGTGCTCGATTACGGCAAGGTGATTGCTGTAGGCAAGCCAGCCGATGTTCGCATACACCCTGAAGTGATTAAAGCCTATCTTGGTCAGGGGGCAGTGTCATGAGCGCCTTGCTGCAAGTGCAAGATCTCAAGGTAGCCTATGGCGGCATTAATGCCGTTAAAGGCATTGACCTACATGTTAATCAAGGTGAATTAGTAGCCTTGATTGGTGCTAACGGAGCAGGTAAGAGCTCCTCTCTGAAAGCGATTGCAGGCTTACTGACTCCTACATCAGGTGAGATTGAATTTCTTGCGCACAAAACTAATCAGCTACCCGCTTATGAATTGGTTCGTCTTGGCTTAGGTCTTGTTCCTGAGGGGCGTGGCGTATTTAAGCGCATGAGCATTCTAGAAAATCTGCAGATGGGCGCATTTCTGAAAACAGATACCAAAGTCATCCATCAAAAATTAGAGGAAGTATTTTCTTATTTCCCGAGACTGAAAGAGCGGCTCTCGCAACTCGCTGGCACACTGTCTGGTGGCGAGCAACAAATGGTGGCGATGGGTAGAGCGATGATGGCTGAACCTAAGCTCTTATTGCTAGATGAGCCATCTATGGGTTTATCCCCCATCATGGTGGAAACAATTTTTGATGTGATTCGTAATCTTTCAGCAAACGGGATGACCATTCTGCTAGTTGAGCAAAATGCCCGTCTAGCCTTAGAGATGGCCGATCGTGCTTATGTGATGGAGAGTGGTTTGATCACGCTTACAGGGGCCGGCAAAGAATTGCTTCAAGACCCGAGAGTGCGCACTGCTTATTTAGGGGAGTAAGGTAGGCGACTAAGTTAGGTGACTAAGTGAGGCGACTAAGCAGTCATGAAAATGGCTTAAGCAGTTTCCTTCAGCAACTCACGTAGCATGCTGCACATCTGATGAATCTCATCATCGCTCACATTGAGTGCTGGCATAAAGCGTAATAAGTTAGGTCTGGGGGAGTTAATCAATAGGCCTTCAGGGCTACGCTCACGAGCTAAATCAACTAGCTTACCGCCAATATCTTTACCGAGCATGAGGGCGCGCAATAAACCTTCACCACGCTCACCTTCCAGATTAAATTCAGCGCAAAGCTTGAGTAATTCTGATTTGAGTAATTCACCCTTGGCTTTCACGCTCTCTAAAAATCCGGGAGCCAGTAATTGCTCGATGACGCTGATGCCTACCGCAGTCATCAAAGGATTACCGTTATAGGTGCCACCTTGATCGCCAGGCACAAAGCAAGCTACCGCATCAGTCGCCATTAAGGCTGCTAAGGGAACGCCACCACCAATACCTTTACCTAAGGTCATGATGTCTGGCTCGATACCGTATTGCTGATAAGCAAACAAGGTGCCTGTGCGGCCGCAGCCCGCTTGCACTTCATCGGCGATGAGTAGAATATTATTTTCTTTAGTGAACTGGCGTAGTTCACGCATAAATTCTTTCGTGGTGGGAATGACGCCGCCTTCACCTTGAACAGGCTCTAACATCACGGCCACTGTTTTATCCGTCACTAACTTCTTAACAGATTCCAAATCATTCAAATCTGCTTTCGGAAAACCGGCAACTTGTGGTGCAAACATGGTGTCCCAGTTTGGCTTACCAGAGGCGCTCATGGTGGCTATGGTGCGACCATGAAAACTGTGATCAAAGGTGATGATTTCAAAGGCACCATTTTTATTCAGCTGACCCCATTTGCGGGCTAGCTTAATGGCGCCTTCATTGGCTTCGGCGCCACTGTTGGCAAAAAAGACTTTGTTAAAGCAGCTATTAGCAGTCAAGAGGTTGGATAAGCCAATCATCGGCTCGTTATAAAACGCTGGACTGGGGTTAATCAGTTTCTTGGCTTGAGCATTTAGTGCTGCAATCATTCCTGGATTACTATGACCCAAGCAATTTACCGCCCACCCCTGTAAGAAATCTAAATAGCGTTTGCCGTTGTTATCCGTTAGCCATGAGCCAGCACCCTCAACCATCACTACATCTGGGCGTTGAGTAATAAACATGACTGAATGGGTGTCAATAGGGGCTGGAGTGTTCATGCTGGGCTAGGGTAAATAAATAAGGCTAGTGAAGTTTCTATTATCTAACTTTATGGAGATTAGTTTGTGGCTAAATCTGCCGCGCTAGTGAAAGAATCAGCAAAGAATTCTTCCTCAGGCAGATGACATTTGGATGAAAAGTCCTCACGGGCTGCGTTGACCATGACAGGCGCCCCACAGGCGTAGACCTGAAAGTCCTTGAGGCTAGGGTGGTCATCTATGACCGCAAGGTGTACAAAGCCTGTCCGGCCCTGCCACGCATCTTCTGGTAAACCGTCTGAGATCACTGGGATGTATTGGAAATGGGGGATGTCTTGTTCCCAGGTTTTGCATAGATCATGGAGATACAGATCGCTTGGGCGCCTACCGCCCCAATACAGCTTAATCGGGCGATCCATTTTCTTGGCTTGTATTTGTTCAATGATGGATTTAATTGGCGCAAAGCCAGTACCAGCGGCGACAAAAATGATGGGCTTTTTAGAGTCCTCTCTGAGGAAGAAGCTACCCAAGGGTCCCTCGAAACGCAGGATATCTTTTTCTTTTAGTGCTGGCGTTGCAGCCCCAAATACAAAGTCTGTAAATACGCCGCCAGGTAAGTGGCGGATATGCAGTTCTAATGGACCTTCTTGCTCGGGCGCAGTGGCGATCGAATAAGCACGACGTTGCCCGTCTTTTAAAAGAAACTCGAGGTATTGCCCCGCTAAGAACTGGAAGCGTTCAGCAGCTGGAAGTTGCAACTTCAGAATCGCCACATCGTCACTAGGCTTAATGATGGTGTTAACGCGGCAAGGAATCTTCCGAATCGCGATATCGCCTGCGCCTTGGACTTCACGAGCTTCAATGAGTAGATCGGATTGTGGATGAGAGCAGCAAAACAAGATGCCGCCTGCTGTTTCATCGGCTTTGCTTAAAGCGCTCTCGCTGTGTTGATCATGGCTGACTTGACCCTCCAAGACCTTACCTTTACAAGAGCCGCAGGCACCATTTTTGCAGCCATAGGGTAGCTTAATGCCTTGGCGAAGAGCGGCCTCCAGGACGGTTTCATCCTGGGTTACAGTAAATTGTTTGCCGCTCGTTTTGAGCGTGACCTGATGAGACACTCTCATTCCTTTCAATAAATCGTTACGATGTCACTTATGCAATCTTTTGGTAAACCTTCAATCCTGATTATTGGCTGCGGTGACATTGGTCTTCGGGTAGCAAAACAGCTTTCCCGTAGTCATCGAGTTTTTGCACTCACATCTTCGCAAAATCGTTTTCAGGAGTTGAGGGAGGTTGGCGCGACTCCGATGTTGGGGAATCTGGATCATCCAGAAACTTTATGGCGTCTATCCGGTTTAGCTCAAACCGTCATTCATTTAGCGCCACCCCAAAACCAAGGAAATCGTGATTGCCGAACCCGCAACCTATTGAGAATTTTAGCCCAAGGCTCCAATGTCGTCAGGCGCTTGATCTATGTCAGCACCACAGGCGTATATGGCGATCATCGTGGCGCCAAGGTGAGCGAGGCAACCCCCGTTAGCCCTCAGAGTGAGCGAGCCCAGAGAAGAGTAGACGCAGAGCAGGCACTCCGTTTATGGGGGCCAGCACATGGTGTGGCTGTCACCATTTTGCGTGTGCCCGGAATCTATGCGGCTGATCGTTTGCCACTAGAGCGCTTACAGTCTAAAACCCCGGCGCTACTCCCAGAGGAAGATGCTTACTCAAATCATATTCATAGTGATGATCTAGCGCGCTTAGTGTGCGCGGCGGTATATCACGGTAAGCCACAGCGCATTATCAATACCTGCGATGGGAGTGAAACCAAAATGGGCGATTACTTTGATGAAGTGGCTGATGCCTTTGGTTTGGATAGGCCACCACGTATGCCTGCTAGTGAACTGCAACAGATGGTGAGCCCGATGCTGTGGTCATTTATGCGGGAATCGAGACGAGTGACAAATGCTCGATTACATGAGTTGAAAACTCCGCTGCGTTATCCCAGCGTAGCCGATTTTTTGCAGACTACTTCCAAGAATCCTTAAGACCAACTGTGCGATTAAATACAGGCTTGCCAGGTTTGGAGTCTGTTTTATCTGCAACAAAGTAGCCGTGACGTTCAAATTGAAAACGATCTTCAGCTTTCACATCTTTCATGCAAGGCTCTAAGTAAGCTGTTATTGTTTCTTTAGAGTTTGGATTGATGGCATCTAAGAAATTTTTATCGCCACTATCCGGATGTGGATCAGTGAAGAGATGGTCATACAAGCGCACTTCGGTTGGGATTGCTTCTGCAGCGCTAATCCAGTGAATATTACCCTTCACCTTATAGCTATTGGAACCAGCGGTGCCGCTCTTACTGTCTGGGAAGTAGCTCACATTGACTTGCGTGACATTGCCCTGCGCATCCGTCTCAAAACCAGTGCACTCAACAACAAAGCCATGACGTAGGCGCACACGGCTACCAGCTTGATCGCCAATTGGTGGGTAGAGCCTGAAGAAGCCTTTAATCGGTTCTTGCATAAAGTCATCCGCTTCAATCCAGAGTTCGCTGGTGAAGTTGAATTCACGATTGCCCCATTCAGGGTGTTGAGGATGGCGCGGTGCTGAACAAGACTCTTTTGCAGCAGCATCAAAGTTTTCAACTACCAGCTTAAGTGGTTTTAAGACAGCTGTTGCGCGTGGTGCTCTTGCTTCGAGGTCATCACGCAAGGCTTGATCGAGCGTGCTCATATCAATCCAGCTATCGGCTTTTGAGACACCAATCCGTTCACAGAACAGACGAATACTTTCTGGGGTGTAACCACGACGACGGATACCAACAATGGTTGGCATCCGTGGATCATCCCAGCCATCAACCTGTTTTTCTTCAACGAGCTGTAATAACTTACGCTTGCTAGTAATGGTGTAAGTTAAATTGAGTCGGGCAAATTCATATTGGTGAGGCACGGGATCTTTAAAGACACCCAATTCTTTAAGTGAATTCACGATCCAGTCATACAGTGGACGATTGTTCTCAAATTCGAGTGTGCAAATCGAGTGAGAGACACTCTCCAGCGCATCGGAGATGCAATGCGTGAAGTCATATAGTGGATAGATGCACCATTTGCTTCCGGTACGATGGTGATCAGTATGGCGAATACGGTAGACCACAGGATCACGCATCACGATATTGGGATGCGCCATATCAATTTTGAGACGCAGAACATGTTCACCATCCTTGAACTTGCCATCGCGCATTTCGCGAAAGAGGGTCAGATTTTCTTCAGGGCTACGCTCACGATAGGGACTATTTTTTCCAGCTTGTCCAAAGTTGCCACGATTGGTATGAATATCATCCGCACTTTGGCTATCGACATACGCTTTGCCATTCTGAATCAGAATCTCTGCAAACTCATACAGTCGATCAAAGTAATCGCTGGCATGATAAAGATGTGTGCCCCAATCAAATCCAAGCCACTTCACTGCATCCAGAATACTGTCAGCGTATTCAACATCTTCTTTAACGGGGTTGGTGTCATCTAGGCGCATATTGCAACGCGCACCACCAGCTTGATGGTTGTAATCGGCAGCTAAGCCAAAGTTGAGGCAAATACTTTTAGCATGACCAATATGCAAATACCCGTTTGGCTCTGGTGGAAAACGAGTGATGATCGATGGGATAGGCTCGCCCGCTAAATTCGTACGCTGTGAAAAAGCACCGCTGGCTAAGTCATGATCGATGATCTGACGTAAAAAGTTAGAAGGCTCGGCGACTGCGCCGGCAACGACTTTAGAGGGTTTGCTATCTTGGGACATAGCCACATTGTAGAGAAAACCCCCGCATCATAAAGAAAAAGCCCGCAAACTGCTGCGGGCTCGTTTCTGTAAGGTCTAAGACAATCAGTCTTCGACGAATGCCTCTTCGCGGGTCTTCTTCACTGCTGGCAAAGCCACGATCACGACTAAGAGGGCTGCTGCAATCAGCAATCCTAAGGAGAGTGGGCGAGTGACAAAGGTTGTGAAATCACCGCGCGACAAGAGTAGCGCACGACGGAAATTCTCTTCCATCATCGGTCCAAGCACAAAGCCCAAGAGTAATGGAGGGGGTTCGCAACCGAGTTTGAAAAAGAGGTAACCAATCAAGCCAAAGCCTGCGGTGACATACACGTCAAACACCGTATTGTTCACGGTGTATACACCGATACAGCAGAACACCAAGATCGCTGGGTAGAGGAAGCGATAAGGAATCTTCAAGAGCTTTACCCAGATACCAATCAAAGGCAAGTTCAAGAGAATCAGCATCACGTTACCAATCCACATGGATGCAATCAGACCCCAGAACAAAGCTGGGTTGCTGGTCATTACTTGTGGACCTGGTTGAATGTTATGAATTGTCATCGCACCAACCATCAAGGCCATCACCGCATTTGGTGGAATACCTAATGTGAGTAATGGAATGAAGGAGGTTTGAGCAGCTGCGTTATTCGCTGCTTCTGGACCAGCAACACCCTCAATCGCACCTTTACCAAACTCATGGCTGTACTTGGAAGATTTCTTCTCGACAGAGTAAGCACCGAATGCGGCTAGAGCTGCGCCACCACCGGGCAGAATGCCTAAGATCGAACCAATCGTTGTACCGCGCAAGATCGATGGAATCATGCGCTTCACATCAGTCTTGGTGGGGACCATACTCGTGAGCTTATTAAGGAAGCCTTCGTCATCACCTGTTTTTTCAAGGTTGCCCATGATTTCAGCGAAGCCGAATACGCCCATAGCAACTGCCACAAAGCCAATACCGTCACTCAATTCGGGAATATCAAACGCATAGCGGGATACACCGGAGTTCACGTCAGTACCAATCAAGCCCATCAATAGACCAAGCACGATCATGCCGATTGCCTTGATCAAAGATCCGGATGCCAATACCACTGCACCAATTAAACCCAAGACCATGAGGGAGAAGTATTCAGCAGGTCCAAACTTAAAGGCAAGCTGTGAGAGTGGCGCAGCAAAAGCAGCCAACACCAAAGTTGCGACGCAACCCGCAAAGAATGAACCCATGCCAGCGGTAAACAAGGCAACACCTGCTCGGCCATTGCGGGCCATTTGGTAGCCGTCAATCGCCGTCACCACTGAGGACGTCTCCCCTGGGATGTTGAGCAAAATCGCAGTGGTTGAGCCACCATATTGTGAGCCGTAGTAAATACCGGCCAACATGATCAATGCGGCAATGGGAGGCAAGGCATACGTTGCTGGCAAGAGCATCGCAATCGTAGCGATCGGACCAAGTCCAGGCAAAACACCAATGAGGGTTCCTAAGATACAGCCAATCAGGCAGTACAAAAGATTCTGTAAGGTAAATGCGGTTTCAAAACCGAGACCTAAGTTAGCAAATAAATCCATTTTTCAGAGTCCCGTTTCGTTATTGTTGTAGGAAGACAGGCAGGAGTGGGAACTGAAGTTTCAAGCCCACTACAAACACGGAATAAGTGAAAGTCACTAAGAATGCTGCATTAATAGCAGTGCCTTTCCAGGTGAATTCTTTGCTGGCACTGGCAGATACGAATACCAAAACCACTACGGCAACTAAGAAGCCCATTCTTGGAAGCAAAAGTCCGTACAAGACAACCGCACCCGTAATTTGAGCAATGATCTTCCAGTTGAATTTCGGAATGGATTCGATGGCAGCTTTTGCGTTGAATGCTTTAACGGCGACCAGTAAACCTAGCAAAATCATCAATATGCCCAAGTAGAAGGGGAAGTAGCCAGGACCCATTTTGGCGGCAGTTCCCATGGGGTAATTTCTAGCCACAATGGTAAAGAAGAGGCCGATGACCATATACATGACCCCCGCCCCAAAATCCCGTTGATTGCGAATTTTCAAGTTGCTCTCCTTGTATGTCGACTTAATTGCTAAGGTGCCGATTTATATTAATGTTGTGGGATTGTAAGGCAGGACGAGGGCATATTGCCTAGCTTTTGCCCTAGGCTAGTGCCAATGCGATAATTATTGACATGAAAGTCTCCCAAATTCGCCAGGCTTACCTGGATTTCTTTGCCGAAAAAGGCCACCAAATCGTCACTTCCAGCCCGGTAGTGCCTGGGGATGATCCTACCCTGCTATTTACGAATGCAGGCATGAACCAGTTTAAGTACGTGTTTTTGGGCTTTGATAAGCGCTCCTATCATCGTGCCACGACAGCGCAAAAGTGCATTCGGGCGGGTGGAAAACACAATGACTTGGATAACGTGGGCTATACCGCCCGCCACCATACCTTTTTTGAAATGTTGGGTAATTTCTCATTCGGAGACTATTTCAAAAAAGATGCGATTCAATTTGCTTGGGATTTATTGACCCAAGTATTTAAGCTGCCAAAAGATAGACTGTTAGTTACTGTCTATGCAGAAGATGACGAAGCCTATGCCATCTGGAAAGACCAAATTGGCGTTCCTGCAGATCGCATTATTCGGATTGGGGATAACAAAGGGGCGCGTTACGCTTCCGATAATTTCTGGATGATGGGTGACACCGGCCCTTGTGGACCTTGTACTGAAATTTTTTATGATCACGGTGATCACATTCCAGGTGGCCCTCCTGGCAGTCCAGAGGAAGATGGCGATCGTTTTATCGAAATTTGGAACAACGTGTTCATGCAGTTCAATCGCGATGAGGCAGGCGTCATGCATCCATTGCCTAAGCCTAGCGTCGATACGGGTATGGGCCTTGAGCGCATTGCTGCCGTCTTGCAACACGTGCATTCTAATTATGAAATTGACCTCTTCGTCAACCTACTCAGGGCTTCTAAGGAAGCGGTAGACGCTGCTGGCGGCGAGAACTGTGATGCGGAAAGCCCTTCATTAAAAGTGATTGCTGACCATATTCGGGCTTGTAGTTTTATTGTCGTGGATGGTGTGATTCCCGGTAATGCAGGACGTGGTTATGTCTTGCGTCGTATTGCACGTCGTGCGATTCGGCATGGCTATAAGTTAGGGGCACGTAAACCATTCTTCTATCAACTAGTCCCTGCACTCGTAAAAGAGATGGGCGAGGCCTATCCAGAGTTGCGTGCTGCGCAAGATAAGGTGAGTGAGGTACTCAAGCAAGAAGAAGAACGCTTCTTCCAAACGATTGCCAATGGCATGGAAATTTTGGATGGTGCATTAGCGGGTGGCGCTAAAGTGGTTGACGGTGAAACCGCTTTCCGCTTGCACGACACATTTGGTTTCCCATTAGATTTAACAGCAGATGTTTGTCGCGAACGTGGTGTGACAGTAGACGCCGAAGGTTTTGAAGTCGCTATGCAAAAGCAGCGTGATCAAGCCAGAGCAGCCGGCAAGTTCAAAGTGGCTCAAGGTTTAGATTACAAAGGAAAGCCTACGCAGTTTCACGGCTACGATTCCTTGAAACATGAGGGCGCCAAAGTGACTGCGCTATATATCGATGGCTCTGAAGTTGCCTCAGTAAAAGCAGGCGATGCTGCGGTAATCGTTTTAGACAATACCCCTTTCTACGCTGAATCTGGTGGTCAGGTCGGTGATCAGGGCGAGCTTCGCAATGAGTCTGTCCGTTTTTCAGTAGATGACACCTTCAAGATTCAAGCTGACGTATTCGGTCATCAAGGTGAGGTGCTCGAGGGCGAGCTTAAAGTAGGTGATGCACTCAATGCCTTGGTTGATGTACAGCAAAGAACCGATACGATGCGTAATCACAGTGCAACCCATATTTTGCACAAAGCTCTGCGTGAAGTCTTGGGCGATCATGTGCAACAAAAAGGTTCCTTAGTCGATGCAACTAAAACCCGTTTTGACTTTACGCACAATGCTCCTATAGCGGCTGAACAGATTCGTCGTATTGAAGATATTGTGAATGCAGAGATCTTGGCGAATACAGCTACCTCTGGAAAAGTCATGTCTTTAGATGATGCCCAAAAGACTGGTGCCATGATGCTCTTTGGTGAGAAGTATGGCGATGAAGTCCGTGTTTTAGAAATCGGCAGCTCTAAAGAATTGTGTGGCGGTACTCACGTGTCACGTACTGGCGATATCGGTAGTTTGAAGATTGTTTCTGAAGGCGGGGTTGCTGCTGGTATTCGTCGAGTTGAGGCGGTGACCGGTAGTAATGCACTCCACTTCTTGCAAGGCCTTGAAGACAAAATTAACGAGGCTGCAGCCATCCTCAAAACCCATCCTGGCGATTTAGTGAATCGGGTTGCGCAACTGCAAGATAGCTTGCGTCAGGCTGAGCGCGAATTAGAAAAAGTCAATTCCAAATTAGCCGCTAGCCAAGGCGATGAGCTAGCTGGTCAGGCTATTGACGTCAACGGATTAAAAGTATTAGCTGCTAGATTGGACGACGCCGATGCAGGGGTTCTTCGCGAAACCATGGACGCACTAAAAGCCAAACTCAAAACGGCTGCGATTGTCTTGGCTTCTGTGCAAGGCGATAAGGTTAGCTTGATTGCCGGTGTGACTGCAGATTCGATTGGCAAAGTGAAAGCTGGTGATCTAGTGAACTTTGTTGCGCAGCAGGTTGGCGGCAAAGGTGGCGGTAAGCCAGAGATGGCCATGGCTGGCGGTAACGATCCTACTAAGCTTGGTGCTGCTTTAGATGGTGTTAAAGATTGGGTGGCTAGCAAATGAATGGTGTAGCAAGCATTGTATTTAACGCAGAAGTGGATGCGATTGGCATGAACTGCCCACTGCCGATTTTGCGTACCAAGAAAGCATTGGCAACAATGCAGTCTGGTGAAGTCTTAAAGATCAAGGCAACTGATTCAGGAGCGGCGAGAGATTTTCCAGCCTTTGCGAAGCAAACGGGCAATGAGCTGATTGCTAGCAGTACTGAAGGTGATGTCTTGGTGTTCTTCTTAAAGAGAAGATAAGCAAGGCAAGCAGCCTTAAGTTAAAGAGCGACTCTTTAAGTAGGCTGCAAAATCAGCAGAAACCTCGGGGTGGCGCAATGCAAATTCCACCGACGCTTTGAGATAACCCAACTTGCTACCGCAGTCATAACGCACGCCATCGTATTCATAAGCAAATACTGGCTCTTCCTTAAGCAAGGTTGCAATCGCATCGGTGAGTTGGATCTCGCCACTAGCGCCAGGCTTGAGATTGCGGATGTGTTTGAAGATTTCTGAGGAGAGCACATAACGACCAACCACAGCGAGGTTGGAAGGCGCATCTTGAGGTTGAGGCTTTTCGACAATACCGTTGAGGCGGTAGATGCCCTTGGTCACTTCTGAGCCGGCGACGATACCGTAAGAACTGCTTTTTGCTGGATCAATTTTTTCAACTGCAATGACAGAGCCGTTTTGCTCATTAAAGACTTTGAGCATTTGCTTGAGGACTGGAGGCTGACCATCTAATAAGTCATCAGCCAAAATGATGGCGAAGGGTTCATCCCGAACGAGTTTTTCTGCGCACAATACGGCATGACCTAAACCTAGTGCTTCAGGCTGACGGACGTATATGCAGTCAACATGACTGGGTTTCACGTTACGCACGATGTCTAGTAGCGCTTGTTTATTTTTAGCCTCGAGCTCTGCTTCGAGCTCATACGCTTTATCAAAGTGATCTTCAATGGCACGCTTGCTGCGACCAGTGACAAAAATCATTTCAGTAATGCCAGCGGCAATTGCCTCTTCTACTGCGTATTGAATCAGTGGCTTGTCGACTACATTGAGCATCTCTTTTGGGCTTGCCTTGGTGGCTGGCAAGAAACGGGTACCAAGACCGGCAACAGGGAAGACGGCTTTTGTAACGGCTTTAGTAGTCAATGGCATGGGGTATCCGATCTTTATTGAAGACGCTCTAATTGTGCAACAAGCTTCTCATGATTTTGTTCAAATCCAGCAAGGCGCTGTTTTTCTTGGGCTACAACCTCGGCAGGAGCGCGAGCCACAAAGCTTTCATTTCCCAATTTGCTGCGGGCTTTAGTGATTTCATTAGCAAGGCGTTCAATTTCCTTACCCAGTCGAATACGCTCAGCCGCCACGTCCACTTCGATTTTGAGTAAGAGCTTGATATCGCCAACTAATGCAATTGGTGCGCCAGGCGCATCTTTTTCGAGGGCGGATTCATCGCTATAGATTTTGACTTCAGCGAGCTTGGCTAATGCGAGTAAGTAAGGAGTCGCTTTTTGTAAGAAGGCTTCTGGACCATAAATCCACAGCGGCACTTTTTGCCCTGGGGGCACCTGCATTTCGCCGCGAAGATTTCTGCAGGCATCCACAATCGCTTTCACTTGGGCAACCCACGCTTCACTTTGCTCATCAATCTTTTCAGGCTGAGCAACGGGGTAGTATTGCAAGGCGATGGTTTGCTGACTTTGTTTTGCTAATTCCTTGCCAGACTTTGGTCCAACGGTTTGCCAAAGTGTTTCAGTGATAAACGGAATGAGTGGATGCGCCATACGCAAGATGGTTTCTAGCACGCGTAGCAAGGTTCGACGAGTTGCGCGTTGCTGCGCTGGTGTGCCGGTTTGGAGTTGTACCTTGGCAAGCTCTAGGTACCAATCGCAATACTCATCCCAGACAAATTGATAGATGCTGCTAGCAATATTGTCAAAGCGATAGTTCTGGAAGCCTTTTGCTACCTCGGCTTCCGTTCTCTGTAGTTGGGACACAATCCAGCGGTCTGCTGGTGAGAAATCTAAATAGCCTTCTGGGCCACATTGGTTATCACAAGGCGCTAAGCCATTGTCTTCATCACCACCAGGGCAGTTCATCAGTACAAAACGCGTCGCATTCCAAAGCTTGTTGCAGAAGTTGCGATAGCCTTCGCAGCGCTTCTGGTCAAAGTTAATGTTGCGACCGAGCGAGGCAAGGGATGCAAAAGTAAAACGTAAAGCATCAGTACCAAATGCTGGAATACCTTCCGGAAACTCTTTCTTGGTTTTCTTGCTAATGCTCTCTGCTTGCTTGGGATTCATGAGGCCTGTAGTGCGCTTACCTATTAGGTCTTCAATCTGGATGCCATCGATCAAATCAATTGGATCCAAAGTGTTGCCTTTGGACTTACTCATCTTTTGACCTTCTGCATCACGTACTAAGCCATGAACATAGACGGTATGGAAAGGCACCTTACCGGTGAAGTGGCAAGTCATCATGACCATGCGCGCCACCCAAAAGAAAATGATGTCAAAGCCAGTTACTAATACGGATGATGGCAAGAAGTGATTGAGAGCAGCTGTTTCTTCTGGCCAGCCTAATGAACTAAAGGGCACAAGCGCAGAGCTAAACCAGGTATCCAACACATCTGGATCGCGATTGAGCTTGCCCGTATAGCCTGCAGCAGCAGCCTTCGCTTTGGCCTCATCTTCTGAGCGTGCCACAAAAATCTGTCCATCATCACCATACCAAGCCGGGATTTGATGGCCCCACCAGAGTTGGCGAGAGATACACCAATCTTGAATATTGGCTAACCACTGGGTGTAAGTATTAATCCAGTTTTCTGGAACCAGTTTGATATCACCTTTGGTTACCGCATCCAATGCAGCACCGGCAATCGATGAGCCAGGTTGATATTGGTTATCTGGACTGGGTTTAGACATCGCCACAAACCACTGGTCAGTGAGCATGGGCTCAATAATGGTTTGGGTGCGATCACCACGGGGCACCATCAGTTTATGTGGCTGAACTTTTTCTAATAAACCAGCAGCATCTAAATCGGCCACGATTTGTTTACGAGCAGCAAAGCGCTCCATACCTTGATAGGCGGCAGGAGCATTTTCATTAATCTTGGCATCCAAGGTGAGGATGTTGATGAGCGGTAATTGGTGACGTTGTCCAACTGCGTAGTCATTAAAGTCATGCGCTGGAGTAACCTTCACCACACCAGTGCCAAAGTTCAAATCTACATAGTCATCGGCAATGATCGGAATTTGACGATCACATAAAGGCAAATTCACTGATTTGCCAATGAGGTGTTTGTAGCGTTCATCTTCTGGATTGATCATGACTGCTACGTCACCCAGTAAGGTCTCTGGGCGAGTGGTAGCAACGGTCAAGCGGCCTGAGCCATCAGCTAAGGGATAGTGGATGTGCCACATGGAGCCATCTTCTTCTTCACTCACCACCTCTAAATCAGAGACTGCCGTTCCCAATACAGGATCCCAGTTCACCAAACGCTTGCCGCGATAAATTAAACCTTGTTCATGGAGGCGCACAAACACTTCAACGACTGCTTTGGACATTTTGCTGTCCATCGTGAAATATTCTTTTCCCCAATCAATCGAAGCGCCGAGGCGACGAATTTGACGAGTGATGGTGTTACCAGAAGTTTCTTTCCACTCCCACACCTTTTCTAAAAACTTCTCGCGACCTAAGTCGTGACGTGACACTTTTTGCGCATCGAGTTGCCGTTCAACAACAATTTGAGTGGCAATACCAGCATGGTCGGTTCCTGGAACCCACAAGGTATTGTTGCCAGACATGCGGGCATGACGCACCAAGCCATCCATGATGGTTTGGTTAAAGGCGTGACCCATATGCAGGGTGCCGGTCACATTGGGTGGTGGCAGCTGAATCGAAAAATTGTCTTTGCCCTCATCCATGCTGGCATCAGCAATGCCTCGGCGTTCCCACTCTGGTCCCCAGTAAGCTTCGATTGGGGCGGGTTCATAGGATTTGGCCAGTTCGTCAACTGAACCGGCTGCTGGTGAATTAGGGGTATTTGAGGCGTTTGGCATAAGAGGCAAATTATAATTGGGCTGATGTACTCAGACTTGCTCGCGAACCTCAATCCAGAACAGCGCGAGGCAGTGACCCTCCCGCCTGTTAGCCCAGATGGCCAAGCCCAATCAGCCTTAATTTTGGCTGGCGCTGGTAGCGGTAAGACGCGTGTACTGACAACCCGTATAGCTTGGTTGATCCAGACCGGTCAGGTTTCTCCCATTGGTGTGCTGGCAGTTACCTTTACGAATAAAGCAGCTAAAGAGATGATGGTGCGTTTGAGCGCCATGTTGCCCATCAATACTCGGGGAATGTGGATTGGCACCTTTCATGGTCTTTGTAACCGTTTATTACGAGCTCACCATAAAGAAGCGGGCTTGCCGTCCACCTTCCAGATATTGGATACCCAAGATCAACTTTCAGCGATTAAGCGTCTTTTGAAGGGCTTAAAGGTAGATGATGAAAAGTATCCACCCAAGCAATTGCAGTATTTCATTGCGCATGCCAAAGAGCGCGGTCAACGCGCCAAGGATTTATCGGTAGGCGATGACTTTCAGGCGAAGATGGCGCAACTCTATGCCGCTTATGATGAGCAGTGTCAGCGTGAGGGTGTGGTTGATTTTGCGGAACTACTCTTACGTAGCTATGAATTACTAAAACATAGCGAACCTATTCGTACGCATTATCAAGAACGTTTTCGTCACATCTTGATTGATGAGTTTCAAGATACCAACGCCTTGCAATACGCTTGGCTTAAATTGCTTTCCGGACATGATGCTAGTCGAGTCAATGTGAGTGGCATGGGTAGTAGTTCTGTCTTTGCGGTGGGTGACGATGATCAAAGTATTTATGCCTTCCGTGGTGCCGATGTCGAGAACATGCGCCTCTATGAAAAGCAGTTTCATCCCTTATTGGTCAAGCTCGAGCAAAACTATCGCTCACACGGCCACATTCTCGATACTGCTAATCACCTGATTGCAAATAACTCTGAGCGTCTTGGCAAAAACCTACGGACTGATGCTGGGCATGGCGAGCCAGTCCGTATTTATGAAGCCCCCAGTGATCATGCCGAAGCCGCATGGTTGGTAGATGAAATCAAAGCGCTGATCAATAGTGGGATCAAGCGTACAGAGGTAGCATTATTGTATCGAAGTAATGCACAGTCACGCATTATTGAGCACGCTTTGTTCTCGGCAGCGATTCCTTATCGAGTTTATGGTGGTCTGCGCTTCTTCGAGCGCGCTGAAATTAAACATGCACTTGCTTATCTCCGCTTGCTTGAGAATCCGAACGATGACACCTCATTTTCTCGGGTGGTGAATTTCCCAACCAGGGGAATTGGTGCAAGATCGATTGAAGCCTTACAAGATGCGGCAAGAGCGCAGCAATGTTCTTTGTATTTGGCCGCTTCGTCTCTTGAAGGTAAGGCCGGTGCTTCCTTGGGTAGTTTCATTCGCTTAGTCGATCATATGCGCGAAGCAACCCGTCATAATACCCTGCCTGAAACGGTGGAGTTTGTGATCCAGCACAGTGGCTTGATTCAACATTATTTATCTGAACGCGAAGGACAAGATCGCGTAGAAAACTTACAAGAATTAATCAATGCTGCTACGGCTTTCATTGCGGAAGAAGGCTATGGTCAAGATGCTGCCGCTGCGATGCTGCCTGGTGAAAATGCGCCTGGTGTTGTAGATATTTCTCCTTTGGCTGCGTTTTTATCTCATGCTTCATTAGAGGCGGGTGATAACCAAGCCCAAGCAGGTCAAGATGCCGTGCAATTGATGACAGTGCACTCTGCCAAAGGCTTAGAGTTCACCTCGGTCTTTATTACCGGTCTTGAGGAAGGCTTGTTCCCTCATGAGAACAGCATTAACGAGCACAATGGTCTCGAAGAAGAGCGTCGTTTGATGTATGTGGCAATTACTCGTGCTAAAGAGCGCTTATATTTGTCGCACACCCAATCGCGAATGTTGCATGGTCAGGTACGTTACAACATGCCCTCCCGTTTTTTAGAGGAGCTACCCTCTGACTCACTGAAATGGTTAACGCCTAAAGCAAAAGATGCGCGCT
The DNA here is from genome assembly GCF_018882005.1 of Polynucleobacter sp. es-GGE-1. Lineage (NCBI taxonomy): Bacteria > Pseudomonadati > Pseudomonadota > Betaproteobacteria > Burkholderiales > Burkholderiaceae > Polynucleobacter > Polynucleobacter sp. es-GGE-1. The sequence goes on along the minus strand of NZ_JACVPE010000005.1, from coordinate 22,270 downwards.
GGGGCGGTAGCTCCAGATCAGGCTCGACTTGGCAAGACGGCTATACCCGTCAACGTGAATATGAGTCTAATGATTTCTTTGATTCCGGCAGCGATCAACAGCGACCTGTGAGGCGGGTAGGCTCAGCTTCAATGGAAGTGAAGCGCTTAGCATCGCCGCCGCGTGGAGATTATCCATTTAAGATTGGACAGAATGTATTTCACACTAAATTTGGTGAAGGTCGTGTGACTGGTTTAGAGGGCGTTGATACAGATGCTCGTGCGCAAGTGAGCTTCAAGCGTCACGGTGTGAAGTGGTTACAACTCAGTATTGCCAAGCTTGCTGCGATTGATTGATGAATCTCAGTCTGTAAAACGAAGTTTATAAAACTTACAGAATAACTTCATCTTCAGTGAAGCACGCTTTCCAGGTGGCATAGAAAGAGCAGTGCATCAGTGTTAGGCCCGCCATAGAAATGGGGGCGACAAGGAAGGATGCTGCTTGACCAAAATCTAAGGCATCAAACAGCATGCCAATCGTCAAAGGAATGGCAATCAACACGACACTCCAAATGGAGAGGTAGAAAAAGAAAGCTGCTTTATTTGTCCAACAGGCAAGCCAACTAGAAAAGAGCGCTTGAGAAACCGACATATCTGCCCAAGCTACTAAGACAGGGGAAAACCACATCAACATGGCTACAGGGATATACAAGATAGCGCCAAACAAAAGTACTAAATAGATTTGACGAAGTGCTTCAGGTGTAATGACGGTGTCACTCGTCAAGAGAGGTATGAGCATTTCAAAATCGACTAAGAGACTTAAGACAAAGCTGAGTAATAAGATTAGAGCCGCATAAATTAATCCCAACTGCAGTATCCGTTTACGAATCAGTTCGCCTGATTGAAGTGCCACCAAATACACAGTAGGACGAATACGCTCTTTTTGAATTGCTTGGCGACAAGCTGTCATGAAACCAACTGACAAAGTGGGCGTTAACAGCAATACTGCAAACACCCCAATCACCGGGATGATGACGGCGAGTTGTGCGGCGAAGACATACATAAAAACCAGCATCAAAAAGCCCAAAGGATTTTGCTTAAAAAGCCAAATCCCTTGTCTGATCCAGGTATAACCCTCTTTTGGGGCGACAGTGTTTAGTTTCATAAGGAGCGACGGCTGAGAAGAATGTGTTCAAAGTGACTTGGGTCGTGAGGGGTGAGCATCTGCGCATTGCGCGGTAAATAAAAATCCCAGAGGCGAGAGACCCAGAAACGCAGTGCCGCAGCACGCATCATGAGGAGCCAGCTAGCTTGCTCTTCTTTGGTGAGGGGGCGTATAGCTTGATAGGCTTGCATCAGGGCATTACAGCGCGCCAGGTCAAGATCTTGTTTATTGTCAGCTAGACACCAATCATTCACGGTCACAGCAAGATCAAACAACCACTTATCGGTACCGGCGAAATAAAAATCAAAGAAACCACCGAGTTGATCCTCGTGAGGATCGTTGCTGCTATTGGGATCGAAGAGTACATTATCTCTAAAGAGATCGCAATGGCTAGCACCTTGTGGAAGTACATCGTAGTTGCTGGAAGCAAAAAATGCTTCTTGCGTAGCAAGTTCATTTGTCAGCAAATCTTTTTGGGATGAATTGACATGCGGCAATACCAAAGGAATGGTTTGTTGCCACCAGCCCAGGCTCCGCAGATTTTCTTGTGAATGAGGAAAATCTTTGCCAGCTAAATGCATCTTGGCTAACATCTCACCAACCAGGGCGCAGTGTTTTGCTGCGGGTTGCAGTCTAGATACGCCCGGTAATTTACTGACGATGGCTGCAGGCTTACCTTTTAGAGAGAAAAGAATTTCTCCCTGATGATTTTCAATTGGCTTGGGTACTGGGATGCCCTTGTTTGCCAAGTGGCGCATTAACTCTAAGTAGTAGGGGAGTTGCTCGGCGGACAATCTTTCAAAAATAGTGAGAACGTATTCTTGCTTGCTACCGTTTTGGATTGTATCTAAAAAGAAATTGGAATTTTCAATCCCACCATGAATGCCGCGAATATCGGTGGCTTCACCAATATTGAAATGTTGAGAAATCCAAGGAGAGATCTCACTCAATTCAATAGGTGTGAATACAGCCATAAAGCAGTAACTATGCTTTCAATTCTTTACTTAATGGGAATGCTAATGCTAGGTACGCTTAAGAGGCCGCCTTCACCAGATGGGGGTCCAGGCATAACAGAGTCGGGTGGTGACATCTCATAAGTGGTGTATTTGGTTTTCACTTGCACTTGAGTTGGGCTGTTAGCGTCTTTGTACTCAATGATTTCAGTACCAGTAGACTCTTTGTGCTGAAAACTGGGTTTGCGACTTTCTGGGCTACCAAAGACTCCCCCTGGACTGACCGCAGGAGCAAGCGGCTGGTTGTTGATTCGGTTGAGCTCAGATTGGCTGAGGGCTTGGCTGGTATTCTGAGCTAATGCCGATCCTGCTCCAAATAGGCTAAAAGCTAGCAAAAAGCTGATTAAAGCAGGGCTTTGGCTGAGGTTATGGCTAATTAAGTTTGTTAGAGCATGCATCATTTTTCACCTTTTTTGGCCTACTCTCGGGTGGTTCTTTAACCAGACCTGTAGGCAATTCATAACTAGATTGTACGATTGCGGTATGACTAAACATAGACTCTTGTTGGTAGACGGTTCTAGCTACCTGTATCGCGCCTTTCATGCCATGCCAGACCTCAGAAACGGGGCTGGGGAGCCTACTGGCGCCATCTATGGCATGGTCAATATGATGCGCCGGGCTAGATCTGAGCTCAAGACTGACCATATCGCTTGCGTCTTTGACGCCAAGGGCAAGACATTCCGAGATGAAATGTATGCCGAGTACAAAGCCCATCGCTCTCCCATGCCCGAGGATTTGGTGAAGCAAATTGAACCGATTCATGCGATGGTCAAAGCTTTAGGTTGGCCGGTATTGATGGTGTCAGGCGTTGAGGCGGATGATGTGATCGGTACTTTAGCTTGCCAAGCAACCCAAGCAGGTTGGGAAACGATTATCTCTACTGGTGATAAAGATCTAGCCCAGTTAGTCAATCCCTCTGTCACACTTATTAACACGATGACCAATGAAAAGCTGGACATCCAAGGGGTAAAGGAAAAGTTTGGTGTACCTCCTGAACTCATCGTCGACTATTTATCCATCATTGGCGATGCCGTGGATAACGTGCCAGGCGTTCCTAAAGCAGGCCCCAAAACTGCGAACAAATGGTTAGCAGAGTTTGGCAATCTCGATAATTTGATGGCCAACGCTGATCAAGTCAAAGGTGTAGTGGGTGAAAATCTTCGCGCTTCTTTAGAGTGGTTGCCACAAGCACGACAACTCATCACCGTCAAAACGGATTGTGATTTATCTCCTCATTTGCCAGGCTTAGATGATTTGCATGCGAAGTCAGAAGATGCTGCTTTGCTTCGGGAACTATTCGAACGCTATGCCTTTAAGACTTGGTTGCGTGATGTTGAAAAGCAGCTCACCAGCCTAGGAAATGATAGTTCTGAGCCCGCTGCCTTTGATTTGGTGGGTACGCCCATCACCAATACCAGCGCAGAAAATGACTCTAAAAAATCACGAGTTATTGCCACTGCCCCCACTAAAGCGCTCTCGCAAGACACGACAGATCTTCAGGATGCAATTGAGCGTCACTACGAGTGTGTCACTGATGATCTTGCTTTAGAAAAGTGGTTGAAAAAAATTGCAAGCGCGCAACTGACTGCGGTCGATACAGAAACAACCAGCCTAGATGCATTGGCTGCAGAGTTGGTTGGGATTTCTTTATCAGTAAAGCCAGGTGAAGCTTGTTACATTCCAGTTGCGCATCGTAATGGTGAAGTACAACTTAATCGAGATGCTGTGCTTGCTAAATTAAAACCTTGGCTAGAGAGTGCGAGTCATTTCAAGGTAGGGCAAAACTTAAAGTATGACGCGCATATTTTTGCAAACTATGGAATTACTTTAGGCGGCATTACATTTGATACTCTGCTCGAGTCGTATGTGCTGGAGTCACACCTTCCGCACAATATGGATAGTTTGGCTGAACGCCACTTAGGGATGAAAACGATCCGCTATGAAGAGGTGTGTGGCAAAGGGGTTCATCAAATTGGCTTTGACCATGTCGATCTGAAGATTGCTACTGAATATGCGGCAGAGGATGCGGACATTACCTTGCGCCTGCACCACGAGCTTTGGCCACAGATCCAGGAAAGTCCGGGCCTGCTCTATGTGTATGAAAAGATCGAGATGCCTGCCATGCGAGTTCTGGGAATCATGGAGCGTAATGGCATACGAATCGATTCTGCTTTATTGGGTAAACAGGGTCAGCAAGTTGGCAAGCGCCTTTTGGAACTGGAGGGTGAGATTCATCAACTGGCGGGGCAGCCATTCAATATTCAATCGCCCAAGCAAATTGCTGAAATCCTCTTCGTACAACTGGAACTGCCAGTGATTAAGAAGACGCCATCAGGCGCACCGTCAACCGACGAGGAAGTTTTGCAGAAATTGGCAGAGGACTATCCATTACCAGCGCGTATCTTGGACTATCGCAGCTTAGCCAAGCTAATGTCGACCTATATTGAAAAGCTACCGCGCATGGCTGACCCTAAAACAGGGCGCGTCCATACCAACTTTTCGCAAGCAACGGCAGTCACCGGGCGTTTGGCATCGAGTGATCCAAACTTGCAAAACATTCCAGTGCGCACAGAAGAGGGTCGTCGTATACGCGAAGCCTTTATAGCGGCTGAGGGCTGCAAATTGTTATCAGCCGACTATTCTCAAATTGAGCTGCGCATCATGGCGCATATTGCGGAAGACGAAAATCTCTTGGCAGCCTTTCGTGATGGCAAAGATGTACACCAAGCCACTGCCGCAGAAATTTTTGGTATCCCGCTAGATGATGTCAATTCAGAGCAACGTCGTTATGCCAAGGTCATTAACTTTGGCCTGATCTATGGCATGAGCGCTTTTGGTTTAGCAGGCAATCTGGGGATTGAGCGTTCAGCAGCGCAAAACTATATTGCAAAGTACTTTGATCGTTATCCTGGGGTGGCGCAATATATGGAGCGTACTCGCCTAGAGGCTCGAGAAAATGGTTATGTTGAAACTGTTTTTGGTAGACGTCTCTGGTTGCCTGAAATCAAAGGCTCCAATGGTCCGCGTCGTCAGGGTGCTGAGCGTGCTGCGATTAATGCACCGATGCAAGGAACGGCTGCCGACCTGATCAAGCTTGCCATGATTGCCGTAGAAGACTGGCTTGAAAAGCAACAACTTAAGACGAAGCTGCTATTACAGGTGCATGATGAGTTGGTATTTGACGTTCCCTTGAATGAAATCGATCTGTTGCAGGAAAAGTTACCGGATTTGATGTGCAATGTGGCTCAATTGAAGGTGCCATTGGTCGTTAGTATTGGGATTGGCGATAATTGGGAAGAGGCGCATTAGTAGCGTTAGTAAATAGCTAGGAGATAAACACGATGAGCAATAAGACACTGAATAGTAGAAGAAATTTTATGAAAACCTCGGTCGCCGGCGCTACCGCATTACGTGGTGCTGTCACTACACTGGGTGTTGGCTTTGTAGTTGCCTCTGATCCTGTGATGGCGGCCGCCATTGAGACCGACTTCAAGGGCCTCAAAGCAGGCGAGCAAATGATTCCTATCGGTAACTTCCAGCTACCTGCTTATGTTTCTCGTCCAGAAAATGCAAAAGGCAATTTGCCGATCATCATCGTGGTGAGTGAAATTTTTGGTGTTCATGAATACATTGCTGACGTCACACGTCGTTTTGCAAAGCTTGGATATCTCGCGATTGCCCCTGAGTTTTTTACGCGCGCAGGAGATCCTAATACTTACGGCACCATTGCTGAAATTCAGGCAAACATTGTGGCCAAGACACCCGATGCTCAAGTCTTAAATGATTTGCAGGCTGCCTTAGTATGGGCTGGCAAAAATGGTGGTGATCTGAAGCGAGTCGGTGTAACTGGTTTTTGCTGGGGTGGGCGCATCACTTGGCTATCTGCAACTCTGCCGCAAGTCAAGGCAGGTGTGGCTTGGTATGGAAGAGTGATTGGTGAAAAAACTGAAAATAGCCCACGTCATCCAGTCGATTTAGCTGCAGATTTAAAAGCCCCAGTACTAGGCCTATATGGTGGCGCTGATACTGGTATCTCTTTGGAGAGTGTTGAGCAAATGCGTGCAGCACTTGCGCAAGCAGCACCGAAAAATCCTGCGGCAAAAGCCTCTCTGATTGAGGTATATCCCGATACCCCTCATGCTTTCCATGCTGATTATCGCGCAACCTATCGCGAAGGCCCTGCTAAAGATGGTTGGGAGAAATGTCTTGCTTGGTTTAAGAAAATGGGCGTAGCGTAACTCTCGATGACGGTTCTTCAAAGTATTCTTTTGGTGACAGCATTAGCAGGTACTGCTAGCGTTTTGGTCGCCGCCAGTTTTTCAATCGCGCTGCTGTCGAAGATGGTCAATAACATGGTCAGCTTGTCGGTTGGTATTCTGCTGGCCACAGCGCTCTTACACTCATTACCCGAAGCATTTAATATGCAGGGTACTAACCCCCAGTACTTATTTGCGACATTGTTGGCTGGGCTATTAGGATTTTTCTTGCTAGAAAAAATTGCCTTGTTGCGCCATGACCATCATCACGAAGGTGATGGTCACCACCATCATGACGGTCATGATGCGGAGAATGCAGGGCGCAGTGGTTGGATGATTTTGGTAGGTGATGGTATTCATAACTTTGTGGACGGCATTTTGATTGCTGCTGCTTTTATGGCCGACTATCAATTGGGTATCTTTACGGCGATCGCCATCATTGCTCACGAGATTCCACAAGAGATTGGTGACTTCATTGTGCTTCTCAATGCAGGTTTCTCACGCGCGCGCGCCTTGCTCTACAACTTCATCTGTGGTTTGTCAGCTGTAGTGGGCGGGGTATTGGCCTACTTCTTTTTAGAGAAGGCGCATGCAGCGATGCCGTATTTGCTCGTGATTGCTTCAAGCAGTTTTATTTACATTGCGGTGAGCGATTTAATTCCGCAAATGCACCGTCGCCCACACTGGGCTGAGTCACTGCGTCAAACAGTGTTGATTGCCTGCGGCGTAGGATTTGTGATCCTACTCTCGCTCCTGCACTAATTCAAAAGTTTGTTTTTAAGTTTCGACTGGTCTGCTAGGGTCAGCGCACCATTCACTCCAGCTGCCCGCATATAAGCGAGAGCCTTTGAGACCAGCGACTTCCATCGCCAGAAGGTTGTGACATGCAGTAACGCCTGAGCCACATTGGTGAATAACTTCAGCAGGTTTGACAGGGCCTAGTAATTCAACAAAATCTTTAAAGAGTTGCTCTGCGGGTTTAAATGCAGTCGCAGATAAATTGCCTTTGAAGAAATGATTGATTGCGCCAGGGATATGTCCAGCAATGGGGTCTAAAGTTTCGTTTTGACCATGGAAGCGATCGTTAGCTCGCGCATCAATGACCGTAAGTTTCTTGGCTTGTAAGTTGGCTACCACTTCATCTACTAAGGCAAGCCCAACATAGGTTCTTGGCTCAATGGCTTGGGGTGCAGGGTTAGGTTTGCGTGGCACCGTTCCCATAGGGCCATTCCAGGCATCAAGGCCGCCATCTAAGACTTGAACCTTCGCATGGCCGGTAGCTTTGAGCATCCACCACAAGCGGCTGGCATAGACCGAGCCCTGTTTGTCATACCCAACTACGAGGGTATTGGGAGTCATGCCTAAACGGGTTTTAGTTTGTGCCCATGCCTCAGGACTTGGCAAGGGGTGTCTGCCATTACTGCCCGTTTTATTGCCCGACATATCGCGATCAAGATCGACGTAAATCGCACCAGGAATATGGCTCTCTTCATACGCTTTCTTGCCTGACTCTGGATCGGTTAAATCAAAGCGGCAGTCGCAGAGCAAAACATCTTCACCACTATTGATGATTTCTTCTAACTGGTTTGCGGTAATTAGAGGAGTCATGATGTTTCCTATATTGAGGTAGCGAGGAAAGGAGTAAAGCTACTAATTTAGATTATGCACCTTGAAAATTCATAGCGCGACGGTACCATTCATGAAAATGTTGCATGCCATCTTCCATCGGGCTTTGATAAGGACCAACCTCATTAATGCCACGAGCAAGTAGTGCTGCTCTTCCTTGATCCATGCGCTCTGCGATTTCATCATCCTCGATGCAGGTCTCCATGTAAGCGGCACGTTCGGCCTCCACAAATTCACGCTCGAATAAGGCAATTTCTTCTGGGTAGTAAAACTCAACGATATTTCGAGTCTTGTTGACACCCATTGGATGCAATGTAGAAACGCACAGAACACCTGGGTACCACTCCACCATCACATTAGGGTAGTAGGTCAGCCAGATCGCCCCATGGCTTGGTGCTTTGCCGTCAAATTGGCGCAGCACGGCTTCGTGCCAATGACGGTAGGTTGGCGATCCCGGGATTTGGAGATCTTTATGAATGCCCACAGTTTGTACGCTATGCCAATCACCAAATTCCCAATGCAAGTCTTCGCATGAAATAAACTTGCCTAAGCCCGGATGAAACGGCACCACGTGGTAATCCTCGAGATATACCTCGATGAAAGTTTTCCAGTTGTAATTGCAATCGTGTACTTCAACATGGTCGAACACATAGCCATCAAATTGGAGATCGTCTGCCACACCGAGTTTGGCAAGATCAGCGCGCACATCGCGGGGACCTTCAAACAACAGGCCTTGCCAATTTTGCAAAGGGGACTTGCCAAGATTTAAACAAGGCTTATCTTCAAAGTGCGGTGCACCCAGTAAATTGCCCCCTAAGTCGTACGTCCACCGATGTAGTGGGCAAACAATATTTTCAGTTTTACCTTTGCCATTGAGCATCAGTGCTTGACGATGCCGGCAAACATTGGAAAGTAGTTCAACACCCTCATTATTGCGAACGAGGATGCGCCCTTCATTTTCTGCGCTTAAAGTTTGATAGGAGCCCACTTCAGGCACCATGAGTTCGTGGCCAACATAGCCAGGACCCTGCTTAAAAAGCAGTTCAATTTCTTGCTGATACAAATCAGCATCGAAATATGCCGAAACCGGCAGTTGTAGATTGGACAGCGCAAGCTTCTGCGCGGTAGCCAGATTAGTCATTCTCCCCACCCCCGAAAACGTCAGCCGAAGCTAAGCGGAATAACCAATCCAACCATCGACGGATCGATATTGGAAAGGAAGGGGTCGATTATACCCATCTGAGGGGCATCTCGCTTTAATATGGAGGGCAATCCGTATCGGAAATATGAAGGAACCCGCTTATGTCAGCCAAGAAATCAGAGAGTCAAAAACCAGGTCTTGAGATCCAAATCGACCCAGATCTGCGCTATGAGCAAGCTGTAAAAGAGCTTGAAAAGCTCATTTCTGATATGGAGTCTGGCAAATTTTCTCTAGAAGAGACTTTATTGGCCTATCAACGGGGCGCAGCTTTGCTGAAACATTGCCAAGGGGTTCTTGCGCAAGTCGAACAGCAAGTGAGAGTGTTCGAGGCTTAATTGGGTACTCCTTTTCAATTTCAGGAGTGGATTACCGCTCACTCTGAACACACTGAATCTGCCTTAGATCGTTTGCTTGATTCTGCGCAGGTAACGCCTCAGCGTTTACATGAAGCCATGCGTTATGCAGCACAAGGTGGCGGCAAACGGATTCGTCCTCTATTGGTTTATGCGGCAGGTGAACTGGGTGATCAATTTTCCCAGGAAAAGAATGCGGCATTAGATGCTGCAGCAGTAGCGATCGAATGTATTCATGCATATTCATTAGTGCACGATGACTTGCCTTGCATGGATGATGATGACTTGCGCCGCGGTAGACCAACAGTACACAAAGCCTTTGATGAAGCAACTGCATTGTTAGTGGGCGATGCTTTGCAAACCCGCGCATTTGAAATTCTGGCTACCGCCCAGTGCGATATGAATAATCGTTTACGCATGATCAGTGTCTTAGCTGCAGCCTCTGGTTCGCGCGGTATGGCGGGTGGTCAAGCTATTGACTTAGAGAGCGTTGGCAAGAAATTAGATCTGGCAGGTTTACAACAAATGCACGCCATGAAAACCGGTGCTTTGCTTTCTTGTGCGGTAGAACTCGGTGGTATTGCTGCCGATCTCAATGCAAATCAATTGGCCCAACTCCAAAAATACTCAAAAGCCCTGGGTTTGGCTTTCCAAATTGTGGATGATGTGCTGGATGCTACGGCTGATAGCCAAACTCTTGGAAAAACTGCTGGTAAAGATGCAGCCAATGACAAGCCAACCTATGTGACCTTGATGGGTTTAGACTATGCACAGAAACAGGCGAAAGAATTGCAAGAAACCGCCATCAGTAGTTTGGATGGTTTTGGTGATCAAGCGCAGGCCTTAAAAGATTTAGCCCTATTGGTTGTCAATAGAGGCAAATGAGACAAACTAGATTCGATGACTTTGCATTCCGTTAATTCTCCTGACGATTTAAAAACACTTTCTCGCGAAGAGCTGCCTGCTCTTGCCGATGAGTTACGCCAATTTGTTTTGGAATCCGTTTCCAAAACTGGTGGACATTTGTCTTCCAACTTGGGCACAGTAGAGTTATCGATTGCCTTGCATTACGTATTTGATACGCCGCGCGATCGCATCGTGTGGGATGTAGGTCATCAAAGCTATCCGCACAAAATTTTGACTGGTCGTCGTGAGCGCATGAGCACTCTGCGTCAATTCAAAGGATTATCAGGATTTCCTCAGCGTGCTGAAAGCGAGTTTGATGCTTTTGGTACTGGCCACTCATCGACTAGTATTTCTGCAGCAATGGGTATGGCACGTGCTTTTCAAACCAAGGGTGAACGCCAAGTTGCAGTTGCTGTGATGGGTGATAGTGCGATGACGGGCGGCATGGCTTTTGAAGCGATGAATAATGCGGGTGTGTATGACGATTTGCCCCTTGTGGTGATTTTGAATGACAACGATATGTCGATCTCACCAGCAGTGGGTGCGCTTAATCGTCACCTTGCCAGATTGCTTAGTGGAAATATTTACTCTGCAACCAAAAAAGGAATTGATAGCGTGCTATCGATCGCACCCCCACTGCGCGAGTTTGCTAAACGCCTGGAAGATCATGCCAAGGGCATGGTCTCACCATCAACCATCTTCCAAGAATTTGGCTTTAACTACTTTGGCCCGATTGATGGTCATGACTTAGATGCTTTGATTCCCATGTTGCAGAACGTACGCCGCCTAGCGCTCGAGGGAAATGGCCCACAGTTCTTGCACGTGGTGACTAAAAAAGGTCAGGGCTATGAGTTGGCTGAGGCTGATCCAGTGCTATATCACGGGCCAAGCAAATTTAATCCTAAAGAGGGCGTCAAGAAAGCTGCTGCTAGCAAGAAAACATTCACTCAAGTGTTTGGTGAATGGCTTTGCGATATGGCCCGTGCTGATCCTTTGTTGATTGGCATTACACCAGCCATGCGGGAAGGCTCTGGTCTGGTTGAATTTGAAAAGACTTTTCCTAAACGCTATTACGACGTTGGTATTGCTGAACAACATGCAGTGACTTTTGCAGCAGGTATGGCCTGCGAAGGCATGAAGCCAGTGGTGGCGATCTATTCCACTTTCTTGCAACGCGCCTACGATCAATTGATTCATGACGTTGCTCTGCAAGATTTGCCAGTCTTATTTGCACTCGATCGCGCAGGTTTAGTGGGTGCTGATGGCGCAACACATGCCGGTGCGTATGACATTCCATTCTTGCGTTGTATTCCAAATATGTTGGTGATGACGCCAGCAGACGAAGCAGAGTGCCGCGATTTATTGACGACTGCATATCATCAAGCTCACCCTAGTGCCGTGCGTTACCCGCGTGGTTCAGGTGTTGGCACTATTCCTTCAACAGAGCTGCGTACTTTGCCTTTGGGTAAGGGTGAGATTCGTCGTAAATCGAACGCACCCGCTGGACAGCGTGTGGCGATCTTGGCATTTGGCACTTTGTTGTATGCCGCATTAGAAGCAGCTGAAGGTTTCGATGCGACTGTTGCCAATATGCGTTTTGTAAAGCCACTCGATATTGATCTCATCAAATCATTAGCGGCTGATCATGATTATCTAGTCACCATTGAAGATGGCGCCATTGCAGGTGGCGCTGGTGGCGCTTGCTTGGAGGCGCTCTCCTCACTCGGGATTAACAAGCCCCTATTGCAGTTAGGTCTTCCTGATGAATTTATCGAACATGGCGACTATCAGCTGCTCATGACTAAGTGTGGCTTGGATGTCGAGGGTATTACAAACTCTATTAAAAAGCGTTTTCCTGCGGTATTAATGGCAAATTCAGCAATTTCAGGCAAATAAGCCCGTTTTGCTTGAAAATAGAGTCATGAATGACATGAACCCCGCCTTTCTGAAAGCTAGTGCAATGCCTGATGTGCAATCCACTTTGGATGTGCGCGCGTTGCCCATTGAGCAAGTCGGTATTCGGGGTGTACGTCATCCACTGATGATTCGCAGCAAGACTGGCAACTTTCCATCGGTTGGTACTTTTGAGATGGATGTGGCATTACCTGCGCATGTCAAGGGCACGCACATGTCTCGTTTCATGGCGCTCTTGCAAAAGCAAGATGCGGCAGTCGATAGCACTACGGTTGTCGCACTCGTAAAAGAGATGTTGCCTTTGTTAGATGCTAAAGAAGGCCATGTGCAATTTACTTACACCCACTTCGTTAAAAAAGCGGCGCCCGTTTCTGGTGTCGAAAGCTTGATGGATTACGAAGTCACTTGGATGGCCACTGCTAAACAAAATACGCAACATACGGCTGGTGGTACCGATATTGAATTGGTTCTACGCGCACAAGTACCTGTGATGAGTTTATGCCCTTGCTCAAAAGAGATCTCGGAGTTTGGTGCGCACAATCAGCGCTCACATGTCACGATGACGGTGACATTGGATTCCAAAACACAGATGACTGTAGAAGATTTAGTTGCCGCTGCCGAGAGCGAGGCATCTAGCGAACTCTGGGGTTTACTTAAGCGCCCAGACGAGAAGTGGGTGACTGAGCATTCCTACAGTAATCCTAAATTCGTTGAAGACTTAGTGCGTGATGTAGCTGGCAATCTTAAGGCAGATCAGCGTATCCAGTCTTTTGTAGTTGAGGCTGAGAACTTTGAGTCTATCCACAATCACAGTGCATTTGCTCGTATCAGTCATAAGAAATAAAGCAAGCTAAACCAAATTATTGCTTTGCAAATCCCAACGGGGTTTGATATCAAAGGCTCCAGAAGTTGTGGAGCCATTATTTTTGGCAAGCATGCGTAGTGCACCAGCAAAAGCAATCATCACGCCGTTATCGGTACACAACTCTAGTGGTGGGTAGTGCACCTCAAAACCTTGACGTGTAGCCTTCTCATTTAAAGCGCCACGCAATTGCAAGTTGGCACCAACACCGCCAGCAAGTACTAAATGCTGACAGCCAGTTTGTTTTAGTGCTTTTTCAGATTTACTGACTAAGACTGCGACGATGGCATCAACAAAACTTCTCGCAAGATCCGCATGAAATTGTGCAACCTTAGTAGGATCAGATACTTTTTTCTCTTCAAACTTTTTGACTTGATTCAGAACTGCAGTTTTCAATCCCGAGAATGAGAAATCCAAGTCACCAGAGTACAGCATCGGTTTTGGTAAATCAAATATTCCGACGCGACCCTGTTCTGCGAGTTTAGAAATAGCTGCACCACCGGGGTAATCAAGACCTAATAATTTGGCAGTTTTATCAAAAGCTTCACCCGCGGCATCGTCTAAGGTTTCACCCAAAAGTTCGTATTGGCCAATGCCAGAGACTTTCATGAGTTGGGTATGTCCACCAGAAACCAGGAGGGCGATAAAGGGAAATTGGGGTGCAGTATGGCCCAAAAGTGGCGAAAGTAGGTGTCCTTCGAGGTGATGAATCCCGATCGAGGGCAAATGGAGGCCTTGGGCGAGGGATTTGGCGAAAGCACTGCCAACCAGTAGGGCGCCCGCTAGGCCCGGACCTTGAGTGAAAGCAACCGCATCAATGTCGGCTAATTTCAGGCCAGATTGGGTCAAAGATTGGTCTAAAAGGGGTAAAACCCGGCGAATATGGTCTCGAGAGGCTAACTCTGGGACAACGCCCCCGTAATCTCGGTGCATGGCGATCTGAGAATGCAAACCCTGCCCCAGAATGCCTTGGAATGCAGGTTTGCCCTCTTCCCAGGGGGTGGTGTTGTATAAAGCCACCCCGGTTTCGTCACAAGAAGTTTCTATTCCTAAAACAATCATTTTTTGGTTTGGTCGTGCTAGAATCGCAATTCAGTTAATTTTTCGATATTTATCGAGCATATACGAGTTAAATAAGTATGACTACAGTCCGCCTCCGCGAAAACGAACCATTTGAAGTGGCATTGCGCCGTTTCAAGCGCACCATTGAAAAAAATGGTCTTTTGACAGACTTGCGTGCCCGCGAGTTTTACGAGAAGCCAACGGCTGAGCGTAAGCGTAAAAAGGCTGCCGCTGCTAAACGCCATTACAAGCGTATTCGCAGCCAAATGTTGCCGAAGAAGCTTTACTAATAGAATTTAAAGCTCTCTTCACCGAGAAGCTTTGAAACCCGCTGACGGTGAAACGCAGCGGGTTTTTGCTTTTTAAATAGCCAAATAAAACTGGATACATTCAACATCAGAAAGAATCAAATGAGTTTGAAAGATCAAATTACCGAAGATATGAAAAACGCGATGCGCGCTAAAGAGACTGCACGTCTTGGTACCATTCGACTTTTGTTAGCCGCTATCAAACAACGCGAAGTAGATGATCGCATTGTGCTCGATGACGCAGCCATCATTGCAACAATTGAAAAAATGATCAAGCAGCGCAAAGACTCGATCTCTCAATTTGAAAAAGCACAGCGTGATGATTTGGTCGCGGTGGAATCTGCTGAGATGGTCATTCTGCAGGCTTACTTGCCTGCCCAAATGTCCGATGCTGAAGTTGCTGCTGCAGTAGCAGCCGCGGTTGCCTCTACAGGCGCTGCTGGTCCACAGGATATGGGTAAAGTCATTGGCGTACTCAAAGGTCAATTGGCTGGTAAAGCGGATATGGGTAAGGTATCTGGCTTAGTAAAAGCCGCACTCGCAAAATAAGAGAACTCGCTCCATACTCTTAGCCTTATGGCGCTCATTCCACAATCCTTCATTGCCGATCTTTTAAATCGGGTCGACATCGTTGATGTGGTTGGGCAGCACGTAAAGTTAAAAAAAGCAGGCGCAAACTACCAAGGCTTGTGCCCCTTTCATTCAGAGAAGTCCCCCTCATTTTCTGTATCACCAACCAAACAGTTCTATCACTGCTTTGGTTGTGGTGCCCATGGATCTGCCATCAGTTTTCTGATGGAATATTCTGGTCTTGGATATGTCGATGCTATTGAAGAGCTCGCGCGTTCTGCAGGTTTAGATGTACCGCGTGAAGAGCGCACAGCGAATGATGTTGCAAGACAACAGCAGGCGATGGCACTTAGCGAGGTGATGAGTTCTGCAGCTGATTGGTATTGCCAACAACTTAAGGGTAGTACTCGCGCAGTAGAGTATTTAAAAGGGCGCGGCCTGACTGGTGAGATTGCTAAACGATATTCACTTGGCTATGCCCCTGATGGTTGGCAAGGTCTTGAAGCTGTCTTTGGCTCCTACGCCAACGATGAAGTAGTCAAGACTTTAGTGGAAGGCGGCTTACTGATTCAGGGGGAGCAGGCTGAAGGCTCCCCTGTGACTAAGCCAGCAGTCAAGCGCTACGATCGCTTTCGGGATCGTGTGATGTTTCCGATTCGGAATCCCAAAGGTCAAACGATTGGCTTTGGTGGTCGTATCTTAGATCAAGGTGAGCCTAAATATTTAAATTCTCCAGAGACACCACTCTTTTCTAAAGGCAATACGCTTTACGGTTTATTTGAGGCAAGACAAGCGATTCGTGCGCAAGAATATGTCTTGGTGTGTGAAGGTTATATGGATGTTGTAGCACTGGCGCAATTGGGTTTCCCTAATGCAGTGGCCACGCTGGGTACGGCGTGTACTGCAAACCATGTACGCATGTTATTGCGTCAAACTGACAAAGTTGTTTTTTCATTTGATGGCGACTCTGCTGGTCAACGTGCAGCCCAGCGCGCTCTTGAAGCCTGTCTACCTCTCATGTCTGACGATAAAGAAATTCGTTTCCTATTCTTACCAACTGAGCACGACCCTGATAGTTATGTGCGTGCTTATGGCGCACCTGCTTTTGAAAAAGTTATCAAAGAGGCAATGTCGATCTCCAGCTTCTTCTTTAAGATTGCGAGCGAAGATCACGATCTAACAACTCCGGAAGGTAGAGCCCATACGCATCATGCGGCCAAGCCTTTGCTACTATCCATGCCACCGATTGCGTTGCGTACTCAAATTTTGCGTGAGCTCGCCATTCGAACTAACACCACTCCTGCTGAGTTAGAAGCTTTTTGCGGATTAACGGTAGTGCCTGTTCGACAGACAAGCTATCAGCCTGCTCAGGCAAAGCAAACCCATTATCAAAACAATCAAAGCAATTACTCTAATACCGGCAATCGACAAGGCGCTCCATGGCAAGCCTCTAAAGGCTCTGCAAAGCGAGTGGCGACACAGAATATTGAGCCACCAAAAGCGCCAACCGATTTAGCCGAGCAGATGTTACGTGTGTTAATTCAGTTTCCGCATTTAGGTAAAGCGCTCGATAGCAATCAGCGTGCACTCGCACTCAAAGCTGCTGAGCAACGATCAGCCAATGCACTCGCATTAATGAAAGATCTTTTA
Organism: Polynucleobacter sp. es-GGE-1; assembly: GCF_018882005.1. Lineage (NCBI taxonomy): Bacteria > Pseudomonadati > Pseudomonadota > Betaproteobacteria > Burkholderiales > Burkholderiaceae > Polynucleobacter > Polynucleobacter sp. es-GGE-1. The sequence continues at coordinate 5,406 of NZ_JACVPE010000005.1, read as the reverse complement.
TCTCAATGTGATCAAGTGGAATTGATTCCAGGGGAAAACGGAAAACCTGACACAGTAGGCGCCGGGGCATTTGCAATGTTTCAAGATCAACTCTCTCGTAGTGAGCTTGCCTCAATGTATGAAGTACTCAGAAAGCGTGTCATGGATTCTGACTTGGAGCTTGAGGGGGCAGCTGCCGATTTAGACGGGGCCTTTAAGAAACTAGAGTTGATTCACCTCAAACAAGAAATGACCGACATTGCCCAAAAAATCGCTGGTGAGACCGCCAGCGACCAAGATAAAGCCCGATATCGTGAATTGGGTGAAAAGCTGAAATTCTCCTAAGAATTTACTGAAACACCCCTAGAAATACCTGAAAAACACCCCATATTTTTAGGTAATCAGGGGCTAAAAAAGTCGCAATCGACTATAATCCTCTGTTCCCAAGAAAAAAACGAATTAATTCAGCCACTTGCGCTTTATTTTGAAGAAATTTGGGGTAAGTGAGTAAGTGAGTTAAGGGGCTGTGTTTTATCAGTCGAGATCAATAACAGTAATGTGAGTAAGTGCTAATAAATGCCTAATACCAAGACCAAAAAACCAGTTAAAACAGCAAAAGCTCCAGCTAAGCCAGTAAAAGCGCTTGCAAAACCAACAGCCAAAAAGGCGACCACAAAACCGGTTGCTAGGAAGGTTCCTGCTAAACCAGTAAAGGCTGCTGCTAAGCCAGCGGCTAAGAAGGCCACTGCTAAACCAGTAAAGGCTGCTGCCAAGCCAGCTGCCAAGAAAGCACCTGCTAAGCCAGCTGTAAAAGTGAAGACTCCTGTGAAAGCAGCTAAAGCACCAGTGAAAGCTGCTGCCAAGCCAGCCGCCAAGAAAGCACCGGTAAAAGTTCCAGCCAAATCGGTCATGGTTGCTGCTAAAGTACCAGTTAAGGTTGCAAAGGTAGAGCCGGCTAAAAAAGGCAAGGCTGCACCAGCACCAAAAGTAGAAGAGTTAAAAGGTAAAAAAGCAAAAGGCGCCGAGCTTGCTGCTCCAGTCGTTGAGGAAGAAAAAAAGCGCGGCCGTAAAGCCAAAGCTGAGACTCCTGCAGATGGCGCTGAGCCAGTATTAACGGATCGTCAAAAAGCCCGTGAGCGTAAAGCGAAAGAAAAAGCCCTCTTAAAAGAATTCGCAGCACAACAGTTAGGTACTGAAGAGCAACAAGAATTACGTCGTGCGCGCTTGAAGACTTTGATCAAGATGGGTATGTCCAAGGGTTATTTAACCCATGGCGAGATGAATGACGTGATGTCTGACGAGTTGTCTGATGCTGATGCATTAGAAACCTTGATCAGTTTGTTGAACGACATTGGTATTACTGTTTACGAACAAGCGCCTGATGCTGAAACCTTAATTCTGTCTGATAACACTGCTGCTGCAGCGTCTGAAGAAGAAGCTGAAGAAGAAGCTGAAGCAGCGCTCTCTACAGTAGATTCAGAGTTCGGTCGTACCACTGATCCAGTCCGTATGTATATGCGTGAGATGGGTACAGTAGATTTGTTGACTCGCGAAGGCGAGATCGTCATTGCCAAGAAGATTGAGGCCGGCCTCAAAGACATGGTGATGGCTTTAGCTGCTTGCCCTGTCACGATTGCAGAGATTCTGAGCAACGTGGATAAGATTGCTTCCGGCGAAATGGAAATCGATCAGTTCGTTGATGGCTTGGTAGATCCTAATGCGGAAGACATCAAGCTTGGACCAGAAGAGCCAGAGATTGATCCTGATGCTGAAGAAGGTGAAGAGGAAGGTGAAGACGAAGGTGGTGGCGGTGGCGCTGCAACTGCGAACGCTAAACAGCTTGAAGAGTTAAAGCAAATTTCCTTAGAGAAGTTTGCAATTGTTCGCACGCAAGCTGACAAGATGCGTCGTGCTTTTGATAAAGATGGTTATAACTGCCCGGCCTATATCAAGGCACAAGATGCAATTCGTGCAGAGTTACTGGGTTTCCGTTTAACTGCGAAGAGTGTTGAGAAGTTATGTGACACGATGCGCTCACAAGTAGATCAAGTGTGGAAACTAGAGCGTGGCATCGTTAACTTGTTGGTAGATAAAGTTGGCGTTAATCGTGGTGAAGTATTAAAAGATTTCCCTAAGATGTCGATGAATCTCACTTGGACTGACAAGTTACTCAAAGAGAACAAGCCCTATAGCGCTCTCTTACAACGGAACGTACCAGCGATTCAGGAACTTCAACAGAAGTTGATTGATATTCAGAAGAATGTGGTTATCCCACTTCCTGAATTAAAAGAAGTGAACAAGCAAATGATTGCGGGCGAGAAGCGTGCGCGTGAAGCAAAACGTGAGATGACCGTAGCCAACTTACGCTTGGTGATCTCGATTGCTAAGAAATACACCAACCGTGGTTTGCAGTTTCTTGATTTGATTCAAGAAGGCAACATTGGTTTGATGAAAGCAGTAGATAAGTTTGAATACCGTCGTGGTTATAAGTTCTCCACTTATGCAACCTGGTGGATTCGTCAGGCGATTACTCGCTCTATTGCTGATCAAGCGCGTACGATCCGTATTCCAGTTCATATGATTGAGACCATCAATAAGATGAACCGTATCAGCCGTCAAATCTTGCAAGAAACTGGTCATGAGCCAGATGCCGCAACCTTGGCACTGAAGATGGAAATCCCAGAAGATAAGATTCGTAAGATCATGAAGATTGCAAAAGAGCCAATCTCTATGGAAACACCGATCGGTGACGACGAAGATTCTCATTTAGGTGACTTCATTGAAGATGGCAACACCTTGGCTCCAGCTGAAGCAGCATTGCATGACTCGATGCGCGATGTAGTGAAAGATGTTCTTGATTCACTGACACCACGCGAAGCAAAAGTATTGCGTATGCGCTTTGGTGTTGAGATGAGTACAGATCACACGCTCGAAGAAGTAGGCAAGCAGTTTGATGTAACCCGTGAGCGTATTCGTCAGATTGAAGCCAAGGCTCTGAGAAAAATGCGTCATCCAAGCCGCAGCGACAAACTCAAGACTTTCCTAGAGGAAGATTGATCGAAGGATTAACGGGCCTATAGCTCAGTTGGTTAGAGCAGAGGACTCATAAGAAAGAAGCCCTAGGGGTCTTGTCGCAAAGATCTCAATAGATTCAAGAGGTTAGTGGTGAATTAAGCGGTATAAATTCACTACACACCGCTTACACACCAGAGCTTTTTTCATGGTGTGTAGTAAATGCGGTTTTAGTGTGGTTTTGAAGTGGTCAACATCTGTAAAAAGGTGTGTAGTAAATATAAAGTTTTAGGGCCCATAGCTCAGTTGGTTAGAGCAGAGGACTCATAGCGAAAGTTGTGCCTTATGCGTGGAAACTGCATAAGGGATGGTGTCAAATTCGGAGAAAGCTAAAGGTAGAAATATCCAAGCTAACGCCGAGCGAAGCTTAGTAAGAAATTACTTTGAACGTGTAGAGACTAGACGGCACCCACCTAAGTTCAGAAATGAATACGGTGAAGGCATAGTCCAGGGAGTAGTGAAAGCTACACAAACCGGAATCCTTTGGTCCCAGGTTCAAGTCCTGGTGGGCCCACCAGAAAAGCAAACCCTCATCAGAAATGGTGGGGGTTTTGTCTTTTGGCTTGATTTAGGCTTAAGGCTCTCTTAACCTATAAGTTCTCAAGGAAATGAAATGCCAATTTTTAGAGCCGACTATTTAATAAAACCAGACTTAGTTATATATGGCGAGGAATTGGTACCACCAATTTCTACTAAAAATAATTTCCAGATAAGCTTTAAAAATTCAGATAAAAATGATGCAGGCCAATATACCCGGTTATTGGCATCGGTGATTGGTGAGGCTGAAAACATCGATAATGTGCAAAGTGTATTTAAAAATGAGTTGGCATGTGCATTGGACATAATGACTTTCTCATCTCATTCTAGATTTGAAATACTTTGCCCAATGAGAATTATTGATTGGGTGCCTCATCAAAGGAAGAGAAACTTCAAAATATTACTTAAGAGTGATACGAGAGATCCCCCTGATCCCGAGCTACATAAGGACTTATTGATAACAGCTTCTGAAATTGAAAAGTTAGATATACATAGTTATATAAGGACTGCACTTAAATATTTTAGGTATGGGGTTATCGAAAATAGTCCAGATGATCAGTTTATTAAATTTTGGATGGCACTTGAAATTCTCGGTGAAAATTCAAAAGATAGTGTGAAAGAAGCGATCAAATGCGCTCATTGCAACAGTGCTTTAGTGTGCAAATGTTGTAATGAGTCTATTGAAAAAGTGCCGATGGCTAAAGCGCAAATAACTAAACTTATTGGAGGCCTGTATGGTCATGAGAATGCAATTGTGATTTCAAAAAGATTATTCAAAGTTAGGGACGCTTTAATGCATGGAGGCTCTATTGACTTAATTGAAAGAAAATTAAAGCTAACAATTGACTCAGTAATTGATGAGACAGCTTCAGTAGTTTGGAATTTAATATACAACCTAATTGAAGGATTGCCATCTAAGCCTCTTGCATTTGGACACAGAGGGGGGAATTTCACCAATCAATCATTGTTGATGTCTACAAATGGAAGTTTTGAGTACGATGGCGTAGACCCACATCCTACGGATGAAATTATTTACGGGATGAAGCTTTCCGTAATTACCAATTTTATTTCGAAGAATTGATGGTTGTAAGCGTTACTTAAAGTAACGCTTGCCTATTACCATCCTTTAACAGTTGGAACCTGAGGCGCTTGGCAAGGTGTATTGATTGTTGTATTCGGAGTAGTTTGGATTGGGGTGGTGCTGGAGCCTTGATATTGGCCTTGAGGGCTGTAAAAGTTAGTTTGTCCGTTATCAGTTTGAAATGATTGGACGTTTTGACCTTGAGCGTTATATATGTTGGTTACGCCGCTTGGGCTAGTTTGGCTGTAGCCCTTATATTGACCGTTTGCGTCATAAATGGCTTGAGCCCAAACAGACCAAAATTGGGCGCTTAAAAATAAGGCAACTAGGTATTTCATGGGATTTTGGCCTGTCTATAGTTTTTATAACCTTAATCTTATCCCGATAAGACAAGTTTAGGTATCCATACCGATTAGAATTGTTTTACCTACAAAACTAAGAAAAACTATGTTTGAAAAAGCATTTAAGAATATCGATACCATTCTCAAGAACGATGGTGGCTCATCAACTGAGCTCGATTACACCGAACAGACCTCTTGGATTCTTTTCCTAAAGTATTTAGATGCGCTAGAGCAAGATAAGGCGCTTGCCGCAGATTTAGCAGGTATGACCTGTCTGGTTTTATCGGACCAATCTCATCTAGAAACTCTGGCTCCCGTTATTAATTCTTTTTGCCATCCAGCGACAAACTCTGTTGGGGTTTGATAATCCAAACTTGAGTGTGGTCTGACTAAATT
>NZ_JACVPE010000004.1:0-202008 GCF_018882005.1 Polynucleobacter sp. es-GGE-1 | reverse complement strand
ACCGCCAAACTTTAGAAACTCTTTAACCACCTTTAGCTTGAACTGCTTGCTGTACTTGCTCATAAAACAAAACCCCCTTGGTTGGACATAGCGTCCAACTTTTGGGGGTCAGTTCATTCGGGTGGCTTTTATTTTGGCTAAGCAGCTAAGAGCAGTGCTTAGTTCACACCGTGTAATTCCACATCAAAGACCAGGGTCGCATTAGGGGGGATGACGCCGCCAGCACCCCTGGCACCATAACCCATTTCAGAAGGGATAATTAAAGTGCGCTTGCCGCCAATCTTCATGCCCGCAACGCCTTGGTCCCAACCCTTAATCACATGGCCTGCGCCCAAGGGAAAACTAAAGAGCTGACCGCGATCCAGTGAGCTGTCAAATTTCTGGCCTTTATGGTCAGGGGCATTCTCGTCATAGAGCCAGCCGGTGTAATGTACATCAACGTCATTGCCAGTAGCAGCCTCTTTGCCGTCACCAACAACGGTATCGATTTTTTTGAGTTCGGTCATGATTTTTCCTATTGGGTACAAAATGACTGGCTAGTATATTCTGAGCTCTAGATTCTTACTGTAAGCGCAATGAAAACGGAATGACATGAGTAACTACTGGCCCAATTCTGCATATCAAACCCTGCTAACCAGCCCTGATGGGCAGTTGTTGGTAACAGACGATTTTTTACGCACCTATTTGCAAAGACCTGAACTCAGCCTAGTTCCAGAATCTTGTGCTGCCGAGCAAGCGCTGCATCAGCGCCTTACTGAAAACCCTCGTACAGAAATTACCGAGCAAGAGATTACGGCGATGGCTGATGAGGATATTCAGGAAAACTATCGAGTTTGGCTCCGCTACCGAACACGTCTATTAGCAGCAAGCTCCTTAGAAGGTTTTTATATGAGTTTATTTAAGGGAGATGGAGTTGATGTGCCTCCCTTATTTGTGATGCAACTAGCCCAAATTTTTGTGCGCCATATCTTGGGAGATGATGCGCATCCGCTGGAAGTACGCATGGGCGAGATCTTCTTTAGGACTCAAAAAATCACTGTTTTGGAGGACAGCATTGTCATGGCCGCCGACGAAGAGGTGGTTACTCGTAATGCGCAAGCGGGCGAGTCCGGCAACATCATGGACTTACTGAAAGGTAAATCCATGCTCACGAAGTCTGCTGATCTTGATGTTTTGTATGAAGACAATGCTGCCGAATATTGGACGCGTAATGAGGACTTTGATTTTGCCGTTCAACTCAATTTTGGGCATGAGCCAATTAATCATTTTTGTCGCGTACTAGAAAAGTGGATTAAACATTTTCTGGGGGTGTCAGTACGCATTACCCCAATGCAGCAAATTAGTGATCCTAAGTGGTCCTGGCATGTGGGTTTAGATGCGGCAGCAACTGACATCTTGAATAAACTTTATAACAAAGAATTGTTAGAGGCAGATGAACTTGAGAAAGTAATTTGTCTATTTCGTCTTGACTTTATTGACGAGACTGCGGTGACTAAGGTGCAGCAAGGGAAGCCCGTCTATCTTGCTATTGCCATGAATGATCAGCAGCAATTAAAGCTAAAGCCACAAAACTTATTATTTAATTTGCCTCTAGCGAGAGCGTCTTAAGCGATTTGCTGCTTCTTATTCTGGGCTGATAGCCAAAGCAGTGCCAGCGCAGTAAAGATCACAGGAATCAGAGAGCCGAGGTTCAAAATACTCCACCCTTGTGAGGTAATTAAGGCACCAGAACCAAAGGAAGTGAAGGCCATCGTGCCAAATACAAAGAAGTTAATCGCTGCTTGCGCTTTATCACGCTCATCGGGTTTGTAGGCAGTCATCGCCAAAGAGGTTGAGCCTGTGAATAAAAAGTTCCAGCCAACGCCTAATAAAAAGAGGGCAATCAAAAATTGACGAAGGTCTGTACCGGTGAGTGCAATCAGAATGCAGATGAAGTTGAGTACGACTCCGATACTCATAATCTTGAGGGCACCAAAACGTTGTATTAAGGTGCCAGTAAAAAATCCTGGAGCAAACATACCAATGACATGCCACTCCAATACTAGGGCTGTATCGGAAAAAGGCAGGCCACAAATTTGCATCGCTAAGGGTGTGGCCGCCATCAGCAGATTCATTACCCCGTAACCAAGTGCTGCCCCAATTACAGCAACCATAAACACGGGTTGCTTGAGGATGGCCTTTAGGGGGCGTCCATCCGCCAGAGAGTGCTCGGTTTTGAATTCGGTAGGGAAGTGGATGAATTGCATTACGACGATCCCCATTAGGCCGGCAATCGAAAGCGTGAGGTAGGCGCCCAAGAATGCAGTGTCAAAAAGATTGCGGGTCCAGGAGGCTAGGTTCGGCCCAATGACGGCTCCTAAGATTCCGCCTGCCAATACCCAAGATACGGCTTTGTCACGTTGACTCGCTACGGTGAGTTCTGCTGCAGCAAAACGGTAGAGTTGACCATTGGCGCTGTAATAGCCGGCAATAAAGGTGCCTGTTACCAAAAGCCAAAAGTTTCGGCTCAGAGCTGCATAGGCGCATAACAGGGCGGATAGCACTGCTACAAGCAGTCCCAACTGAAAAGAGATCTTTCTGCCAAAGTGGTTTTGAGATTTGGCCACGATTGATGTGGAAAAGGCGGCCCCAACAACATAGCCCATGACTGGCAGCGTAGCCATCCAACTCACTGGGGCCAGACTGAGGCCAACCAAGCCATTGATGGCGATGAAGGTAACATTATTGGTCAGAAATAGACCCTGGCAAACAATCAGCAGCACCAAGTTTTTATTCAGTAAAGGGTGCTTGCTCATCATGGCTTGCAGTTTACGAGGAATTTTCCGCTTTAGATATTTTGGTGGATTTCCTTAAATTAGCGCTGATTTGCGACTTTGGGGTGCAAAACCCCCTTTTTTGCCAATCCCAATGATTTAAAATAGAAGGCTCGGCATATCAGTAAGCCTGCTAAAAGCGGGCGGACAGAATGCGGACTCTAGGAGTGGTGGGGTCAAAATCTGACCCTGTCTATTGATCAATAGTAAGGAAACATCCATGGCTTCAGGCACATCAAAGATTATTTACACGCTGACAGACGAGGCACCATTTTTGGCGACCTGCGCATTTCTGCCGATCATCCGTACCTTTACAGCGTCAGCTGGAGTGGAGGTAGTAGAAAGCGATATTTCAGTGGCTGGACGTATCTTGGCTGAATTTTCTGATTGTTTAGCTCCTGAGCAACGGGTTCCTGATAATTTGGCTGAGCTGGGCAAGATGACCTTAATGCCTGACGCCAACATTATTAAGCTACCCAATATCAGCGCTTCTGTTCCTCAGCTGCTCGCTGCCATTAAAGAATTACAAGATAAGGGATACAAGATCCCTCATTTTCCTGAAGATCCTAAGACCGATGAAGAGAAGGCTATCCGCGCTCGTTACTCAAAGTGTCTAGGGAGCTCGGTCAATCCAGTCTTGCGCGAAGGAAACTCAGATCGTCGCGCCCCGAATGCAGTCAAACGGTATGCCCGTAAAAATCCTCACTCGATGGGTGAGTGGAGCCAAGCTTCCCGTACGCACGTGTCACACATGCATGGCGGCGATTTCTATGCTGGTGAAAAGTCGATGACGATGACTAAGGCCTGCGATGTAAAAATGGACTTGGTGACGAAGAGCGGCAAAACGATTGTGCTCAAACCAAAAGTCTCCTTATTGGCTGGCGAAATTATCGACAGCATGTATATGAGCAAAAAAGCCTTGTGCGATTTCTATGAAAAAGAAATCGAAGATGCGTATAAGACAGGCATGATGCTGTCCTTGCACGTCAAGGCTACCATGATGAAAGTTTCTCATCCGATCGTCTTTGGTCACGCCGTCAAAATTTTCTATAAAGATGCGTTTGCTAAACATGGCAAGCTATTTGATGAGCTAGGCGTCAACGTCAATAACGGCATGAGCAGCTTGTACGAGAAGATCAAAACCTTGCCTGAATCTAAGCGTGAAGAAATTATTCAAGATATTCATGCGTGTCATGAGCATCGCCCAGCATTGGCGATGGTAGATTCTGCCAAAGGTATTACCAACTTACACTCTCCAAGCGACGTGATCGTGGATGCTTCTATGCCTGCCATGATTCGGGTGGGCGGCAAGATGTGGGGCGCGGATGGTCGCTTGCATGACACTAAAGCAGTGATTCCAGAAAGTACTTTTGCCCGCATCTATCAAGAGATCATCAATTTCTGTAAGACACATGGTAACTTTGATCCAACCACTATGGGCACTGTACCTAACGTTGGCTTGATGGCTCAGCAGGCTGAGGAATATGGTTCGCATGACAAGACTTTTGAGATCTTAGAAGCAGGCGTAGCTCGTATCGTTGCGGACGACGGTACTGTATTGCTTGAGCAACATGTGGAAGCTGGTGATATCTGGCGTATGTGCCAATGTAAAGATGCTCCGATTCGTGACTGGGTCAAATTGGCAGTCAATCGTGCACGCCTCTCTAATACTCCAGCGGTATTTTGGTTAGATGAGTACCGCCCCCACGAAGCAGAGCTGATTAAGAAGGTAAAAACTTATCTCAAGGATTACGATCTCGAAGGTATCGATATCCAGATCATGTCTCAGACTCGCGCAATGCGTTACACCTTAGAGCGTGTGATTCGTGGCAAAGACACCATTTCTGTTACCGGTAACATCTTGCGTGACTACCTCACCGACTTGTTCCCCATTATGGAATTGGGCACTAGCGCAAAAATGCTATCCATTGTGCCTTTGATGGCTGGCGGCGGCTTATTTGAAACTGGTGCTGGTGGTTCTGCTCCTAAGCATGTGCAACAACTCGTAGAAGAAAATCACTTACGCTGGGATTCGTTAGGTGAATTTTTAGCCTTGGGTGTGTCACTCGAAGATATTGGTGATAAGACTGGTAACGCTAAAGTGAAAATCTTAGCGCGCACTCTGGATGATGCGACTGGCAAATTGTTGGATAACAATAAGTCACCTTCACCACGCACTGGCGAGTTAGATAACCGCGGTAGCCAGTTCTACTTGGCGTTGTATTGGGCTGAGGCTTTGGCTGCACAAACGGAAGATAAAGAGCTGCAAGCTTACTTCGCGCCCTTAGCCAAATCTTTGGCTGAAAACGAGAAGAAAATTACTGACGAACTAAAGGCAGTTCAAGGTAAGCCTGCTGATATCGGTGGTTACTATGTAGTTGATTCTGAAAAATGCACGGCCGTGATGCGCCCCAGCGCAACATTCAACGCAGCCTTGCAGGCTATGAAAGCCTAATTTAATTGAGGTTTCAGCAGAAAAGGCAAACCTTCGGGTTTGCTTTTTTGTTTTGAGCAAGCATTGCTGCATCAAGCAATAAATTATTTTCAGGAGCAAAATAGACTCAATACTTTGATGGGGTTCGCCATGCGTTTTCTTGATAAAACTATTCTTTCTAGTGACATCACGCCTCAAGCGGTTTTTGAAAACCGTCGCGCCCTGATTAAAGCGGCAGCTGCAGGTAGTTTTGGCGCTGCTCTAGCCCCCTGGTTTTCAAGACAAGCACTAGCTGCCACTCCCGATAAATTAGCTGCTACCCTCAATTCAGCCTATAGCGTTAAAGAGGAATCGACGCCTTATAAATACGTGACGAGCTACAACAACTTTTATGAGTTTGGTACCGATAAGGCTGATCCTGTTGCTTATGCCGGTAGCTTGCAAACGCGGCCCTGGACGATCTCGATTGAAGGCTTAGTAAAAAAACCGCTAACGCTCGATATTGATGCCTTATTAAAGCTCGCTCCAATGGAAGAGCGAATCTATCGCATGCGTTGCGTTGAAGGTTGGTCTATGGTGATTCCTTGGGATGGGTATTCGCTAGCCAAACTCATCAATAAGGTAGAGCCTCTGGGCTCTGCTAAGTATGTTGAATTTATTTCCTTAGCTGATCGCAAGCAAATGCCAGGACTGAGTAGCAATATTATTAGCTGGCCTTATCGTGAAGGCTTGCGGATGGATGAAGCTATGAATCCACTTACTCTCCTCACTTTCGGCCTGTATGGTGAGGTATTACCAAAGCAAAACGGTGCGCCTGTGCGTATTGTGGTGCCTTGGAAATATGGTTTCAAGAGTGCTAAATCGATTGTCAAAATGCGGTTTACTGAAGAGATGCCAAAAACCAGTTGGAATCAATTTGATGCTCGTGAGTATGGCTTTTATTCCAACGTCAATCCACAAGTTGACCATCCACGCTGGAGTCAAGCCACAGAGCGTCGTATTGGTGATGCTAAGGGGATGTTTGCCCCTAAGATCAAGACCCAGATGTTTAATGGGTATGCTGATGAGGTCGCCAGCATGTACGCTGGCATGGATTTAAAGAAGTACTATTAACTGATAAATCAGCTTTACTCAGAAAAAATTAAGTTCTTCTGCCAGGCTCTGGCAATGGCACCATCACTGCTTGACCTGGAGTACTACAACCTTGATCACAACAGCGTCCAGGCTGTTTGTTTTTAGTAATCGCCCGCTCATCATTACTCGTCAGTACTCCGCGGTCTAATAAACGTTCGACTAATTCCACTTTATTGCCAATAGGATATTGGCGATAGATTTCTTTTTTCATTGCAGCAGGTGATCCACCACCATGCAAGCTGATAACGGAGTACCAGCCACCTTGATAGGATGCCGTTAAATCTTCAATAAAGCGTGCCACTTCAATGCGCTTATCGTAAGGAACTGCTGGGTTAGCACGCAAGACTTCTGCTAAGGTAGCAGCAGTCGCTGGATTGTGATCTTCATCGGGTCCAGGTAGTGCTACGATTAATCCACCCGACACCTCATGAGCTAAGCGATGCATATCGTAAATTTGCGTAGCCAATAGCAGTTTGCCGATATTGGAGAACACGGGCTCAGGCATAAAGGATTTGCTATGTGGATCTTGAGTACCGTACACACTGGCAGCAACTCCACAAGCATAAAACCCTTCGGTAATTTTGATGAGCTCAACCATTGGGTCACGCAAATTGGATTTTGTCTCTGGATCAAAACCATTGGCTTCGCACATCAAGGCACCAGCACCAATTAAAAGATCTCCAAAGCCTGCTCTCGCCGCAATACAGCTGTGACGATGATGGGTGGCATAGCTATAAGTTAAGACGCTAGAGTGCTCCCATTCACCCGCATAAAATACCCGCTCCCACGGGACAAATACTTTATCGAAAATCACGACACCAGTAGATTGCCCATATTTACTTGAGAACAATGGTTTGCCATGCTCCACTTTATCGCCTGGCCGACCTGCAGGGCGGGCAACGATGGTAATACCTTTCGCGTCTACCGGCACTGCGCAGCAGATGGCAAAGGCTGCATCCTCTTTGCTCATATTGCGACCTGGCATGACTAAAAACTCATGCATATAAGGCGCACCAGTCACAATGGCTTTTGTTCCAGAAATCACTACACCTTTGGCATCTTGAGAAACGACGTGAACATAAGTATCTGGGTTTGCTTGTTCGTGAGGTCTGCGAGATCTGTCGCCTTTGGCATCGGTCATCGCAATGCCAAGAGATAAATCGTTTTGCTGAACATGTGAAAGGTATTCTGCAAATTTTGCGCGATGCTCATTACTTCCGCGAGCATCATCGATATGCGCTGACACTTGGCCAATTGCATTTAATGCATCATGCGCTAAATAGCGTTGAGCACAACCAGTTTCTTGGCACAGTCCGCGTATCGCTTCTAATTTGTTCAGCAGATCACCAGAGGATTGATTGATATGCAACATTCGTGGTACTTGCACGCCATTTTGATCTGCCAGCATTATGGGTGCTAAAGCAGGATCGTGCACCATATCGTAGGTCACCCCCAAAGCTTGTACGCCTGGCCTTAAAGAGGGCTCATCAGCAACCGACTCAATCAGGCGACCGTCTACATATACTGTGGGCTTTAAGCTGCGCAAAGACTCCTGATAGTCGTTGCTGGTCATGAATTTGGTAGTGCTTTGGCTCATTGGGGTCCTGGTGCTAGATATTGGCAACAGCTCAAATCATACACAATAATTGAACACTGTTCAATTATTAATACAGTCGTATAATTAACCTATGAACCAAGCGATTTCTTCTCCGCGAGATCTTCGTCAGCAGGCGCTAGCGGATGCCAAGCGTAAGCATATTCTGAGTGCTGCTACAGCGGTGTTTATTGAGTTTGGTTTGGAAGCAGTCAGCATGCGCGAGATTGCTAAACGCGCTGGTTATACAGCGGGAGCTATTTACAGCTACTTTGCCAACAAAGAAGAGATTTATGGCGCTTTACTTGCTGAATCACTCGAGCGCTTAAATGCGTTTGTCGGTGAAGCGGCGCAGAGAGTATTAAGTCAACCGGGTACTGCCTTTGATGAGCTGCGTCATAGCGCTTTAGCGTTCTACCAGTTTTATCGAGATAACCCGCGTGACTTGGATTTAGGTTTTTATCTCTTCCAAGGCCTAAAGCCCCGTGGATTAGGTAATGAGTGGGATCAAGCACTCAATATGCGCCTCAGAGATGCCATGCGCCCCCAAGAGATTTCTCTGAATAAATTGGGTTGTAATGCCAAAGAGACCGACACTGAATTGACTGCGATGTTTGCACACATTGTTGGAGTGCTATTACTCAATCATACAGGTCGCATTCGGATGTTTGGAAAGGGTGCTGATGAATTAATGGCACACTATTTAGATCATTTAGCACTGCGCTTGCCCAAGAAAAAATTACTCTAAATTCATTCAAACCATGATTCATCAAGCCACGAGTATTCTCATTTTAGTTGACTATCAAACGCGCTTAATGCCCAGTATTCATGATGGAGAAAAGGCTATTGCTTCGGCAATATTTTTAGCAAACGTAGCACAAGCTTTAGATATCCCAATTTTAGGAACCGAGCAAAATCCAGAGGGATTAGGACCAAATGATGAGCGTATTCAACAGTTCTGCAGCCAGACTCTAGTCAAATATTCTTTCAATGCTGCAGCAGATGGTTTGGTGGATTACATGAAGTCGGTAAGTCCACAAATTACTCACGTTGTATTGGCTGGATGTGAGGCCCACGTTTGCTTGATGCAAACTGCTTTAGGTCTGCTCGAGGCGGGGTATGAGGTGGCGGTAGTGGTTGAGGCCTGTGGCAGCAGATTGGCGCAAGATAAATTGCTCGCAATCGATCGTTTAGTTCAGCAGGGAGTGATCTTGCTGGGGGCTGAAATGCTGGCATTCGAATGGCTGAAGACTTCTGACCATCCTCAATTTAAAAATATTTTGCAGTTGATAAAAAAGAGATCCTAATTAGGTGAATAATTCATTTATTCATCATTTAAGAGAAACATGATTTAAATAAAAGAGGAAATATGGAACATACCGTTTTAGTGACCGGCGCCACCGCTGGATTTGGAGAAGCAACTGCTCGACGTTTTTTGGCTCACAGCCATAAAGTCATTGCAGTCGGTAGAAGAGCGGAGCGTCTAGAGGCGCTCAAAGCATCTTTGCCAGCAGAGCAGCAGAAAAAATTATTGACTCTTGTAGTTGATGTCTGTGATAGCGCTAAAGTAGATGCATTGCCAAAAACTTTACCTGCTGACTTTGCGAATGTCACTGTACTCGTGAACAATGCCGGTCTTGCTTTAGGCTTAGAGCCTGCTTATAAAACCAGCATTTTTGATTGGGATCAAATGATTGATACCAATGTCAAAGGTTTAGTTCATATGACCCATGCGTTTTTGACAGGTATGGTTGAGCGTAAATGTGGCCACATTATTAATGTTGGCTCGGTTGCAGGTCTTTATCCTTATCCTGGAAGCAATGTGTATGGAGCTACCAAAGCATTTGTGAAGCAATTTAGTTTGAACTTACGTGCAGACTTACTTGGTACGCGCTTACGAGTCACTTGTGTTGAGCCAGGTCTTAGCTCTGGAACTGAATACTCTAATGTTCGTTTTAAAGGCGATGATGCTAAAGCAGCAAAAGTCTATGAGAACGTGCAAGCTTTGAGCTCAGACGATATTGCTGAAGCGATTTATTGGGCTGCCTTATTGCCTCCCCATATGAACATCAATGCAGTAGAAATTATGCCAATTCAGCAGTCTTTTGGAGGGACCACGATTCACCGCGGAGAGCTCTAAGCTCTAAGACTTTTTGTCTTGGTCTTGCCAGCGGTAAAACTGGGGATAAATGCGCATTACAACGGGGCCATTGAAATCCCAGGACTTGCAGGTGCCTAGATAGAGGGGCGGCTTATTTTCATCGGGATCAAATAGAGCCCTTGGGATCGATTGAAAAGCGGCAGTCGCCAAACTATTGAGTAGTTCGCGTAAATGGGTACAACCTGCAATGCCACCCAAGTGTGTTTGGATCGTTTTGCGCCAACCCTTGCCCAAGCGCTCACCAATCAGTCCTGTCATTGGGGGTATAGCTTGAGGACATTCAGGATGTGGATGACCATCCATCGCCACCTCAATATCTTGGATAACCAGTTCATCATTGAGCGTAAGACGGACCCACATGTCATGAAAAGCTTCGCCAGGTTGCCAAGTAGTTTCGCCAGTGACAAAAGGTGTTGGTTTGTAATCTTTGAGGTGACCTTCAATATCCCATAGACCATCTTCCCTTGCAAAACCATGAAAAGTAATTTCTCGAGTATGGAGTGGTGTGCGAGGTTTTGGGTTGGAGAGCATGTCGTCAATTCAATTCATATGGATAAGTCTAATGATAATGAATTCCCCGCTGTGGCAGCGGCTAGGCGGAAGTGCTCTGTAGTATGCTCTGCAGCATATGGCAAAACCGATTTCCCTTGAAAAAATTCTCTTTAGCCAAGGCTTTGGTACACGACGCTATTGCAGCGATTTGGTCTATGCGGACCTCGTGAAGGTCAACGGTGTATTAGCAGAGGATCCAGAGGAGCGCATTGCGACTGAAGGACTTGTTCTCAACGTCGAGGGTGCAGATTGGGAGTATCACGAAAAAGCGTATATCGCTTTTAACAAGCCCCCCAACTACGAGTGCTCTCATAAGACTGCGCATCACCCTAGTGTGTACAGTCTATTGCCAGCTCCTTTCGTTGAGCGGGGCTTGCAATGTGTTGGGCGTTTAGACTATGACACTACAGGGCTACTCTTGATTTCTGATGATGGTCAGTTCATTCATAAAATGACAACGCCAAAAAAGAATATCGGCAAAGTCTATGAAATCACAACACCAGAACCAATTACACAATCTCAAATCGATCACCTGATGAATGGCGTCGTTCTGGATGATGATCCAAAGCCATGTTATGCCACCGCTTGTAAGCAGCTTTCCGAGCATGTCTTAGCAATGACAATTGTGGAGGGTCGCTATCATCAGGTAAAGCGTATGATAGCTGCAGTGGGTAATCATGTGGCCAAGTTACATCGCGCTGAAATCGGCGCTTATGTCATGCCAGCAGATCTCGCTGAGGGTCAATGGCGTTGGCTTGATGCAGAGGATTTGAAATGCTTATCGCAAAGTGTGGAGCTTAAATGAGTCAGCAGGCTTTAACAATCGACTTTGACTTTAAAGGAGTGATTCCTCTTTGGGTGCTCGAACCCTCCGGTATTCAATTGACCCGGGAGTTTATTTTTCAGGACTTTAAGCAGGCATTCGCCTTTATGACTTTATGTGCCCAATATGCTGAGGAGATTGATCATCATCCAGATTGGACCAATTCTTGGAATAAGGTGGTGGTGCACCTCAGCACTCACTCAGCAAAAGCGTTGACTGCATTGGATATTCAGATGGCAAAAGCCATGGACGCTTTTGCCTTACAGGTCCAGACTTAGAAGTTAATGTTCTTCGCCTTCGTGATCTTCTTCATTTAGGCTCATCAAAATCGTCGCTAGTAAGCCGTAGACCACTTCGGTAGCAATCATGCCGTCTTCGTCTAACTCGTCAATTAAGTCATTGAGGCAATCTTCGGTTGGCTCATTGAGTAGGGTCATGGCACATTCGCACCCATAGTCAAAATCTTCGTCGTTTTGGGTTTGATTTTCGTTTGTCATAAATATCCTTAATTGATGGCTCAGAATAGCAAATTACCCCTGGCGGCGGGAGAAATTGATATGCGCCCACAAAAAACCAATAATGATTTATAGTCATTTGAAAATAATAAATAGGAGGCAATATGCAGCTCAATATTAATGGTCAGACACATAATATCGACGTAGAACCCAATATGCCCTTATTGTGGGCTATCCGCGAAGTGGTCGGATTGACAGGTACAAAGTACGGCTGCGGAGTGGCTCAATGCGGCGCCTGCACCGTCTATATGAATGGTGAGCCGGTACGTTCATGCTCTGTTCCAGTATCTGTGGTTGGTGCCGCTAAGATCACCACGATCGAATCACTTTCTAAAGACAATAGTCATCCTGTGCAAAAAGCCTGGATCGCACTCGATGTTCCGCAATGTGGCTATTGCCAGTCTGGTCAGGTCATGGCAGCAGCAGCCTTATTAAAAAGAATACCAAAGCCTACTGATGCCGATATTGATAATGCGATGTCGAATATCTGTCGTTGTGGCACCTATCAAAAAATTCGGGATGGCATTCATGTCGCCTCTGGTCAGAAAAAATTAGCGGAAGTATTGGCGCAATACCAAGCTTCTCCAGCGACTCGTGGTTAAGGAGAAGAAGATGACACTAGAAAATCATTCACGTCGCGACTTTATTATCAAAGGTACCCTAGTTGGTGGTGGCCTCATGTTGGGTGTAGGTGTTTTGCCAGAGTTTGCTTTTGCGCAAGCTGGTCAATATGACCCAAATACACCGACCAAGGCTGGTGAGGCTGAGGTCAATGCTTGGGTTAGCATCAAGCCCGATGACACGGTATACATCAGAATTGCGCGTTCAGAGATGGGCCAAGGTACCCGTACGGGCTTAGCGCAACTCGTTACAGAAGAGTTAGAGTGCAACTGGAAAAATGTTAAAACCCAATCTGCAACCCCTGGACAAAGCTTAGCTCGTAAGCGGGTATGGGGTGAGCACGGAACTGGTGGCAGCCGTGGTATTCGCATCTCTGAGGATTATGTGCGTCGTGGTGCTGCTGCTGCTCGCATCATGTTAGTTCAAGCCGCTGCAAACCAGTGGAACGTTCCTGTATCTGAACTCAAGGTGGATAAGGGTGTGATTACCCATGCGCCATCAGGCCGAAAAACTACCTATGGAAAAGTAGCGGAACTCGCATCTACCTTGACTCCGCCTGATCCAAAATCAATTACCTTAAGAGATCCTCGCAACTGGAAAGTGGCCGGTCAGCCTTATGCGCGTTTAGATACGGCAAACAAAGTGAACGGTACTAAAGTGTATGGCGCAGATTTACAGATGCCTGGGATGTTGAGTGCATCGGTGAAGTCGTGCCCAGTATTTGGTGGCAAGCTGGTGAGTTATGACGAATCAAAGATCAAAAATATGCGCGGTGTTAAAGGCGTGGTACAGATTAATGACAGCACACTCGCGGTAGTTGCAGACACTTGGTGGCGTGCCAATACTGCTTTGAATACTTTGCCAATAGTTTGGGATGAGGGTAAGAGCGCTAATGTTTCTCAGGGTGACATTAACAAAATGCTCCGCGCTGGCTTGGATGAGCAGGGTGACTTCTGGCAACGCAAGGTAGGTGATGCGCCCGAAGTAATCAATAGTTCTGCCAAAAAAGTAGAAGCCATTTATTTCACGCCCTTTCAAGCTCACGTGACTATGGAGCCGATGAATGCGACTGTCAAAATTAGTGGCGATCGTGCTGAGGCTTGGGTACCCACCCAAAATGGTGAGGGATCTTTAGCGGCATTATCAGAGGCAACGGGAATTCCGCTGGCTAATTGTGAAATATATAAATTGGATTCTGGTTGTGGCCTAGGTCGTCGTGGTTCCACACAAGACTTCACCACTTTTGCTGCCAAGGTCGCGATGAAATATCCCGGCGTGCCAGTGAAAGTGCTCTGGAGCCGCGAAGAAGATATGACGCATGACTTCTACCATCCCATTGCGATGGCAAAAATGACTGCGGGTATCGATGCTGGTGGCAATATCACTGGTATGCATATCAAAGTCGCAGGCCAATCGATTAATGCCACGCTTGCTCCTCAGAATATCAAAAATGGCAAGGATGAGCGCCAACTTCAAGGTCTTTATGAGAATGGCCCTGATGCGCAGCTAGGTTACACATTCCCAACCTTGTTGACTGAATATGTCATGAAGAATACGCATGTGCCCGTGGGCCCATGGCGTGGTGTGAATACCAACCAGAACGGTATTTTTATGGAATGCTTTATGGATGAGTGCGCCAAAGCAGCCGGCAAGGATCCTGTCAAATTTAGGCAGGCTGTGATGCAAAGTCATCCGAAACATTTAGGCGTACTCAATGCGGCGGCCCAAAAAGCAAATTGGGATAAGCCACTGCCAGCAGGAACTTTCCGGGGAGTAGCGCAGTTCATGGGATATGCCAGTTACTCGGCTTGCGTTGCTGAGGTCTCAGTCGATGGCAATATGGTGCACGTTAAGCGCCTGGTATTTGCTTTGAACTCTGGCCATGTGGTGAATCCCTATTTAACGCGTGAGCAAATTGAAGGTTCTGTAGCTATGGCTTTGGGTGCCATCTTTAATCCAGAGATCTCGGTTGAAAATGGACGCATTAAGCAACAGAATTTAGATTCTTACCCAATGCTCAAACTAGCCTCTACACCTCGAATTGAAACGGTTCTTGTGCCAACTTATGATTTCTGGGGTGGAGTAGGTGAGCCAACGATTTGTGTGGTTGGGCCAGCAGTTGCTAATGCCGTCTCTGCAGCCATTGGAAGACCAGTTCGCAACTTCCCGCTTTACAAAGAAGGATTGAGCTTGGCATAGATTCATTTGTTTTATTCGGTCCAAGCTTAGCAAAAATAGCGACCCCATCAGAGAATATTGATGGGGTCGTTTAACATCTACTCATGAAGTATCTCAAAAGCATCTTGTTTCTGATCTCCCTTATTCCCTTGGGGCGTTTGGTATGGCTGGGATATATGGATGACTTAGGCGCTAATCCCATCGAGTTTATGACGCGCTCTACTGGAACTTGGGCTTTAGTATTTTTATGTATCACCCTCGCAATGACACCCTTACGTGTCTTGACAGGATCTAGTCTGGGAATCAAATATCGTCGTATGTTTGGACTGTTTTGTTTTTTCTATGCCTGCGTTCATTTCGCCATTTGGTTTTTCTTGGATCAGAGTCTCGATGTTCAGGCGATGATCCATGATGTTCTCAAAAGACCATTTATCACCATGGGATTTTTGAGTTTCGTTTTATTAATACCTTTGGCCATCACATCAAACCACTGGGCAGTCCGCCAGTTGGGACGTCGTTGGAGCTTATTACATCGATTAATCTATGTCATTGCTTGTACGGTGATTGCTCACTACTGGTGGCATAAGGCTGGTAAAAATGACTTGCAGACTGTATCGATTTATGCCGGAGTAATACTGTTACTGCTATCGATTAGACTTCCCGTGGTGCGAGACAGAATTACCTTATTGGTCAGGAAGTAGGATGAATACTATCCGTATTCAGTTAGCAGTATGCCTACTGTTATTGGGATGTTCAGCCAGCGCGCAAACCCCATCAAACCAAGGAATGCAGACCTTTTCTCCCTATACCCCTGAACAGTTAAAAGCTTTTAATGAGCAAAAAATTTCTCCAGCAGAAGGGCCTTTTGGGCCGGTTGGATCAAATCAACAGCAAATGAATTTGCAGCAACCACCACAGTTAAATTCCAAGTTTTTCAATGCCCCTGTTGGCGAACAAGAGGCTGAAGCTTTGGAAACAGAGTCGGCAGCACCCTACCAGCCCATGACCCCGGCGATTTCTTTTTAGTACTTTTGGATTTGAAATCAATCAGAGAAAATTAATTCGGGGATTGCATCAAGACTGAGGAGTGATTTTGCTGTATCAGGGGTAGCGTTAAGCCAATCATTAAATAGTTCAGGTCGCAATGGGACGACTGTGCGCTTTTCATCTTCAGGCTGATGGCATCGATTCATTAATGGATGATGATTTGCATTGATCGTCAGCATTGAGAATGACACAATCAGTTCGCCAGTTTCTGGTTCAGTCCAGGTATCCCAAATAGAGGCGATTGCCATGGGCTCAAGATTGGCCTGTTGAATTTTGGTGCGCACTGCCCTGCCAGATTCATAGCAGGGTTCATAAAAAGCATCTGCCAGAGCGAGTGCGAAGTGCCGCTGAGACCATGCCTGTTTATATGAGGGTTTTTGGCTGACAGTTTCAGATCTGGCGTTATAGGTTTTCCTGCCAAAGTCTTCATCTTTTGCCCAAGACGGTATCAAGCCAAAACGCGCAGGACCAATGGCAGTGCGTTGGGTATTATGACTTTTTAGAATGATTGTTCCAGGATAGGTTGGAAACACATCATGCGTGCTGGATGTTGGTAGATCGAGATCAAAGTAGGCTTTGACCCAATCGATATTGACGGTGGTGAGGTATTGAACGCACATCAGTTTATTTTACTGTTGAGGCTGCTGTTACTATTAGGGCTACTTTTAAGAAAGTCTAGAAAGATCAAACCTGATGAAACCATTTATGTCTCCATTAAAACCAAGGTCAGTACACCTGATTTGTGCCGGTCTTTTGAGTTTTGCATTGTGTAGTGCTGCATATGCACAGCAAAGCGGTTTACCTATTAATGCCGCAGCCTCGGTGAATGGCGCCATCATTACAAACGATATGGTTGAGCAAGGTATCAAAGTTGCAATCTCACAAGGTCAAAAGGATTCTCCCGAGCTACGTAAAATGGTGATAGAGAAGTTCATCGAGGTATTGTTGTTATCACAGCAAGCTGAAAAAGATGGTTTAGCCAATTCTGAAAAAGCCAATGCTCAGCTGACGATGATTCGCCAAAATTATTTGGCAGACCTAGAGCTGTCTACTTTCATGGCGCAAAATCCGATTACCGATGCCGATATTCAGGCAGAGTACAACAAGCAGGTAGCATCCCTTGGCCCTCAAGGCATGATCATGGAATACAAGATTAGTGATATTGCGCTAGCCACAGAGGCAGATGCTCAGGCTGCTTTAAATCGTATTAAGAAGGGCGAAGCCTTTGATAAGGTGGCTAAAAGCGTTTCATTAGCGCCGAATAAAGCACAAGGCGGTGCTGCAGGCTGGGTTCAACCTGGCCAAGTACCACCGCAAATATCTGCTGTTTTAGTCAATCTTGGAAAAGGGCAAACATCTGCTCCGATTCAATTGCAACAGGGTTGGTATTTAGTAAAGCTGGAAGATAAAAAGTCCAGTAAGCCACCTACTTTTGAGCAGGCCAAACCAGCGATTCGTGCTGGCCTAGCGCAGAGGAAGCAATTTGAATTTGTTTCTGGGATTGCAAAGAATTCAAAAATCGTTGTTCAGTAATAGCGATGTATTGAGTTTGATACTCAGAATAAAAAGGACTCCGAGGAGTCCTTTTTATTTGCGCTCAAGCGTCACAAAATTAAAATGAATATTGTTTTCTGAGCCTGGGGTACGTTCTACTTCTTTCCAGGCGGATTCGTTAGGGATTTCAAAGAAAGTATCACCACCTTGAACATCCATCTCGATCTCGGTAATGTATAGGCGATCTGCTTTATCAAAGGCTTGGGTAAATAATTGTTCGCCACCAATTACAAATACTCTTGGGGCTTCATTTAATTGATTGAGGGCCGCATCTAGAGAGCTAGCAAGTTCTCCACCAGCAGTCTCATAGTTGGCATTACGGCTGACAACGATATTCCGTCGTCCTGGCAGCGGGCGACCAATGGATTCCCAAGTCTTGCGACCCATAATAACCGGGTAGCCCATAGTGACGCGCTTGAAGAATTGCAAGTCTGCCGAGATTTTCCAGGGCATTTGATTGTCGCGACCGATCACGTGGTTTCGTGAGCGCGCAACAATCATCGAGATAGCAGGTTGTGTCATGTCTGAGAGATTTCTTAAACAGCTACTGGAGCTTTAATATGGGGATGCGATTCGTAACCAACAATTTCAAAATCTTCGAATTCATAATCAAAGATCGAGGCAGGTTTACGCAAGATATTGAGCTTTGGCAGAGGGAAGAAATCTCGAGAGAGCTGAAGATCCACTTGTTCTAGGTGATTGCTATACAAGTGGCAATCACCACCTGTCCAAATAAAGTCACCTACCTCTAAGTTACATTGTTGGGCCATCATGTGGGTCAACAAAGCATAGCTAGCGATATTAAAGGGCACGCCGAGGAAGATATCAGCGCTGCGTTGGTAGAGTTGGCAAGATAATTTGCCATCAGCCACATAGAACTGAAAGAAGGCGTGGCATGGCGCTAAAGCCATCCTTGGAATATCCGCCACGTTCCATGCTGAAACAATGATGCGACGGGAGTCTGGATTCTTTTTAATCGTCTCAAGGACTTCAGTGATTTGATCAATGTGCTGACCATTTGGTGCGGGCCATGACCGCCATTGATAGCCATAAATCGGACCTAGATCACCATCAGGTGCAGCCCATTCATTCCAGATAGAGACGCCACGTTCTTTAAGCCAATTGTTGTCAGTGCTACCTTTGAGAAACCACAGCAACTCGTAAATGATGGATTTGAGGTGGAGCTTCTTGGTGGTAACCATGGGGAAGCCTTCAGCTAGATTAAAGCGCATCTGGTGCCCAAAAACTGAGATCGTGCCAGTACCCGTTCTATCTGACTTATTGACGCCCTTGGCAAGGACTTCTTTCATGAGATCGTGATATTGGCGCATAAAAATTGGCTAAAAGGGGTTTAGTAAATAAATGAAAGGATAGCTTACTCGAATGTGGGCGACTTCACCCCAAGTGCCTTATGGAGCTTAGGGGAGGTGGTGGTGTACTGCAACTGGATTTGTTTTTCAGGGTTCAGGTATGCGGCTGCCGCAAAAGCAGCTAAGGCCGCCTCATGAAAGCCTGACAAAATGAGTTTCTTTTTCCCGGGGTAAACATTGATGTCACCGACTGCATAAATTCCTGGAATACTGGTCTGAAACTTTTCAGTATCGACAGTAATTTGCTTGCGATCAATATCAAGACCCCACTCTGCAATGGGGCCTAATTTGGGAGAGAGGCCAAAGAAGATCAAGAGATCATCCAAAGGAAGCAATGTGGTATTGCTATCAATGTCGGTGATCGCAATATCAGTTAATTGACCCTCTTTAGTCTCGTATCCAGTAATTTGACCAATGAGTAATTGCATTTTTCCAGCGGCACACAGTGCGCGCATTTTGGCAATAGATTGTGGAGCCGCTTTAAAGTCATCGCGACGATGAATCAAGGTGACGCTCGCTACTTTGTCTGCAAAGTACAAGACCCAATCGAGCGCGGAATCTCCACCGCCGCAAATAACAATACGCTTGCCGATAAATCGTTCTGGATCTTTGATGTGATAGAAAACTTGCTTACCCACTAAACTATCAATGCCCTCTAGGTTGAGTAGTCTGGGTTGAAAGGCACCAACACCGGCAGCAATAAAGACGGTCTTAGCCAGGAAGTAGTGATTCTGTGATGTGCCAATCAAAAAACGGCCATCGGCTTGTTTCTCGAGTTGAGTGACTTCTTGCCCTAAATGAAACTGTGGACTAAAAGGTTCAATTTGTTTGAGAAGGTTACGCGTGAGTTCACGCCCAGTACACACCGGTATCGCAGGAATATCGTAAATGGGTTTATCAGGATAGAGCTCTATACATTGACCACCAGCTTCTGGTAGTGAGTCAATGACGTGGGTTTTGATATCGAGCAGTCCAAGTTCAAAGACTTGGAAGAGGCCCACAGGACCGGCGCCAATGATGACTGCGTCAGCTTCTGTGGGTGAGTACAAATCAATGCTCGTGTAGTTGTGGATTACTTTGCTAACTGATCGAGTTTGTTTTTGACATCTTTCCACTCATCAGCGTCTGGAAGGGCGGACTTAGATTTAGTGATGGATGTCCATGATGAAGAAAGCTCAGCATTGAGTTTGATGAAGTCTTGTTGATCTCCAGGGACGTCGTCTTCCGCATAAATTGCATTGACAGGGCACTCAGGAACGCACACTGCGCAGTCAATGCACTCGTCTGGATCAATGACTAAGAAGTTGGGGCCTTCGCGAAAGCAGTCAACTGGACAAACATCGACGCAGTCGGTGTATTTGCAACGGATGCAGGATTCGGTAACAACGTATGTCATAGCGTTTAATCTAAAGAGCCCAAATTAAGAATTGGGAAATTATAAAAGGTCAATTTTAGCCGAAATGAGCCATTTTTAGCGCTTATGACCCTTTTGGTGGCTTTGCAAAATGAGGACTATCCTAGGGGCTGAAAATTGAGTAAAAAGAGCATCTATTATGAAAATACTGATTGTTGGGGCAGGTGGTATCGGGGGCTTTTTTGGGGCCAAATTGCAGCAGTCAGGCGCGGATATCACTTATTTATTACGTGAGCAGCGCCAGCAACTGATTAAAGCCCAGGGGCTGACTATCGAGACTCCGAAGGGCAGCTTTACGGTTCACCCTAAAACGGTCTTAGCCGCCCAGTTGGAGCCTATTTACGACCTCATTATTTTGGCCTGCAAAGCCTTTGATTTGGATGATTCGTTAAAGTCGATTGCCAAAGCAAGCTCTCAAGGAGTGATCCTACCTTTTTTAAACGGGTTCACGCACTTCGAGGTTTTGGACCGTCAGTTCGGCAAAGAGCGGGTGATGGGTGGGGTAGCCCATATCGCTGCAACCATTTCTGAATCAGGCTCAGTAAAACAGCTAACCGAATTGGGTTCATTCACAATAGGCCCGAGAACACCACAACAAGTCGCACTGAGTCAGGAACTCTTTTCACTGTGCAAAAAAACCGATTTCGATGCTTTCTATCATGAGAATATTGAGCAAACTTTGTGGGATAAATGGGTGTTCTTGGCAACCTTAGCAGGCATGACAACCATCTGTCGCGGCTCTATTGGCGAAATTGCCGCAACCCCTTATGGCAAAGATCTCAGCAAGCGAATGTTCGCAGAATGCTGTGCTATTGCTAGTAGTGAAGGTCATCCCATTGCCGAGAAGACTCAATTGAGCTCTCAAGAAATTCTGACGAAAGAAGGCTCACCTTTTACTGCTTCGATGCTGAGAGACTTGCTGGCAGGCAAGAAAAATGAACATCAACATATCTTGGGTGATTTGATTGGCTTTGCTAATCAGGGATCTATAGACTGCCCGCTATTAAAAATTGCCTTTACCCATATGGCGGTCGAGAGTAAGAGTGAAGTCTAAGCAAGGGCTTTCCCTAGGGCTTTGGTTTTCAGAAGATAAACCTCAATTGATTACACTTTAGGCATTCACATGAATAAAACCTGTCAAGAAAGAATGGACTATGGAAGAGTATCGGCTACAGATCGATAAAACAGCAAAACCGTTATTGATTATCGATTACACCTTTGGGAGTGATCGCAGTTTGGAGTTAATGAAATCTACCAACTTACCAACTGCTCTGCAAAATGCTAAAGTAAAAACGGAGTTTGATTTAGCGCATGCCTGGAGCGACTTTGCCCGTAAGTATTTACAGAAAACAAAAGAGATTGCGGCAACCCCTATTTGCTGGCAAGGTCATTACGATCAGTTGGGTCGCGTGATGCTTGAAATGATGCGCTTAAGCAGAGATAAGCAAGAGATGGACGATAAAGAGGGTGTTTATGAAATGATTCCCAATCTTGAAGAGATTCCCTTTGTGAGTAAACCCTCTCGTCTTGAGGATAAGATGTTTTGCCGTATTTGGCTTTCCTTAATTCGCCATCCAGCCTTTATTGAGATGGAGTTAGATGAGGATGAGCTGGCAGCATTCAATTACTGGCAAGGTTTATTTACGCTGGCTTTGGGTAAGACGAATAGTGAGTTGCTAAAACAGGCTGCTTAATTCATTACAGTGGACATAAAAAAGCGCTCCCTTAGGAGCGCTTTTTTACTGAAACTACCTAACATCAACCTCCGTAGAGGAACTTCGGTAGCCACAATGTCATACCTGGCCAGATGTACATGAAGACCATACAGGCAATCACAATGAACATGTAAGGCATCATGCCTGCAAAAATCTGATTGAGTGTGACGCCCGGCGGCGAGACACCCTTGAGATAGAAGGCAGACATCGCAACCGGTGGTGACAAGAATGCTGCTTGCAAGTTCACAAATACCAAGGTTCCCCACAAGAGCGGATCGATGTTGAAGTGAGCTAACAAAGGCAAGAAGATCGGCACGAAAATAACAATAATTTCAGTCCACTCTAAAGGCCATCCTAGGAAGAAGATGATCGCTTGAGAGAGCAGCATGAACTGAATAGGCGTCAGATCTAACATGAGCACCCATTTTTCAATGATCGATTGACCGCCCAAAATCGTAAACACAGCCGAGAAGAGTGCTGAACCTACGAACAACCAGCACACCATCGATGTTGTTTTAGCTGTCAAGAAAACGGCTTGCTTAGTGCGCTCAAAGTCTAGGGTGCCCGCTTGTAGTGCCAGAATGAAAGCACCCAATGCGCCCACTGCAGCAGACTCAGTTGCGGTAGTAATGCCAAGCAGGATGACAGCCAAGACTAAGAGAGTCAGCACGCCTAGAGGCATGACAGACTCAATCAATAGTTTGAGGATTTCAAACTGCTCTTCATCTAACTTAATGTAGTAGTAAATGAGTAGCAAGCCGAAGAGGATGCAGGTCAGGCCAAAATACAGCTCGAAGTTTTCTGGTGGTCCAGTATCAGCTTCTGCCACGGCGCCAGCTTCAGTAGGATCATCTCCAGAGGCAGCATCGAGAGCAACCAAAGGTGCATCTTCTTCAACCTCTTTGGATTTACTAATGTTGTTGGAGGTAGCATCAATAGCTACTAGAGTCTCCTCAACCGGCTCTGCAGCGCTTGTAGAAGCTTTGGCAACTTGTGTTGCTACTGGCACGTTCAAGGCATCTTTTGCAGATTGCTGATGAATCATGACGTACCACCACACTCCCCACATAGTCACTGCAACCAAGATTAATGGGGTTAATGCAGCCAATACATTTTTGAAAATTTTCCCAAAAGATAACTTTGCGTCAACCGGCGCATTCAATAGTTTTGCTGGCGAGAACAAAGCTTTAAATGTGGCAAGCAGCATATTGCTTGCATAGTTCTCACGCAGGAAACGAATCGTCGGTGGAATTGGAACGATGAGTTGCTCTGGGGGTAGCTTCGGTGCGACTTTAGGATTAATTAAAGCCCAACCAATGATGTACACCAAATATAAGAATGCCAGGAAGAAACCTGGCACCATCGCCGCAGCATAGAGCTTAACGACAGATTGGCCTGCAACAGCCGCATACACAATGATCATTACTGAAGGCGGGATCAAAATGCCTAAGGTGCCTCCAGCGGTAATAACACCAGCAGCAAGCCGTGTATCGTAACCTGCATTGAGCATAGGCTTCATGGCAATCACACCCATGAGAACAACTACGGCGCCAACGAGACCACTTGCGATACCCCAGAAAGTACAAACAATCAGAGTAGCTACAGCCAATGAGGCCGGTACACGACGAAATGCGAGCTGAATACTGTAGAACATCTTATCTACCAGCGCCCCTCGTTCCATCACATAGCCCATTAATACAAAGAGCGGAATGGATAGCAGGACATCATTCGTCATACCCCCAAAAGTTCTTTGCACCATGAGAGTAAACACTTTGTTTGCAGCCCAGCTTTGTGAGGGATCATAAAACGCTGCAAAACCAAACATCATTCCTAAGCCCATCAGGGTAAAGGCGGTTGGGAAGCCCAGCATGATTACAACAATAATCAAGCCGAGCATGGCTAAGCCAAGAATTGGATCACTCATGATTTATCTCTTTAGTTTGACCAATGCGATGGTGTGCTGCTTCATCGATATTTTTGGCATTTTTGATTGCGAGTTGACGGGCTTCTTCATCAACGTGAGTGGAAGAAGCTAACTGCTGTTCAATCACATCGATTTCTTCTGCATCTTTTAAGCGGGCTGGCCATTCGCCTGTCTTGAGGCAAAGAATGCAACGCATAATTTCAACCACACCTTGCAAGAGCACAAATGCGCCTGCAATCGGAATGATGGTTTTAAATGGATAGAGGGGCGGACCATTAGCAATTTGAGTCGTGTGTTCGCCGATGCGCCAAGATTCTGCTGCATAGGTATAGCCTGCATAAACCAAAGCGGCAATTCCAGGCAGGAAAAAAGTAATGTACAAAATCAAATCTAGAGTTGCTTGTGTGCGGGGTTTCATGGAGCCATAAAGGAAGTCGCCACGAACGTGTCCGTTTTGTGCCAAGGTATAGGCGCCACACAGCATAAACAGAGTGCCGTATGCCATGACAGATAGCTCACCAATCCATGCCGATGGGGAATTGAATGCATAGCGCCGAACAACGTCTGTAAAGACCATCAGCATCAGTAGAACCACAAGCCAAGCAGCAGCTTTGCCTACAAAAGTGCTGATTTCATCTACTCTCAGCATGAATTTATCCATGAAATACTCTCCTAAAACAACTATTTATTTCTCTGGGGAAATATAAAAAACCGGACGGGGGTACCGTCCGGTCAGATACTCTTAAAACGCTATTATAAAGGCAAATTAAGCCTTGAAGTAATGGTCGTAGGCGATCTTCATATCTACGTTTACAAGCAAATCCCAGCGAACTGCGCGTTGGGCAAAGGCTTTTTGTGAATCCAGTACCTTCTTGAACATTGGGAGTTCAGCAGCCTTTTTCGCAATAATCTTGTCCCAAGCATTCAACTGGGCTACCAAAATAGACTTCGGCGTAGCGTAGAACTTCACCTTGTCTTTGGTTTGTAGCTCAGCGAAGTCTTTGGAATAGCGATCGATTGCTTTCCAGGACATATCAGCAGAAGCTGCTTGAGTACCATAGCTCAGAATGGCTTGAAGATCAGCAGGCAAGGAGTTGAATTTCTTCTTATTGAAGATAATTTCAAATTGCTCTGAAGACTGGTGGAAGCTTTGGAGCATGTTGATCTTAGATACGTCTGGGAAGCCGAGGATACGGTCTGAAGACGCGTTATTAAACTCAGCTGCATCGAGAACGCCGCGATCCATCGCTGGAATAATCTCGCCGCCAGGCAAGGCCTGAACTGATGCACCCATATCGGTGAAGATCTCAATCGACAAGCCAACAGTACGGTATTTCAAGCCCTTCAAATCATCCGTTTTAGCGATTGGCTTTTTAAACCAGCCTAATGGCTGAGTTGGCATTGGACCATAAGGGAAGGAAACGACGTCGAGCTTAAGGTCGCTATAGATCTCATTGAGCAATTGCTGACCACCACCATATTGGTTCCAAGATAGCAATGTATTGGCATCCATACCAAAAGCAGGACCAGATCCCCATAGTGCTAGTGCTGGGCTTTTGCCGTACCAGTAAGCCAAAACGCCATGGCCGCCATCCAGTGTTCCACTAGATACAGCGTCCAACATATCGAAGGCCTTTACTACTGAACCAGCTGGTAGCACTTCAATTTTGAGGCGACCACCTGACATTGCATTCACTTTAGTAGCGTAGTCATTGGCGTACTCATGGAAAATATCTTTTGCTGGCCAGGTAGATTGAAAGCGCAAGTTCACAGTTTGCGCAGAAGAAATCATTGGGAAAGCCATTGCAGCTGCGCCGGCACTGCCAACGGCTGCGTTCTTTAAGAACTTACGACGTGGGCTGTTGTTGGTTGTTTCAGACATCTGTATCTCCTATGGTTGTTGCTTTTAATAAATTACGGCTTAGTAAAACAAAATCTTACTAAGATTAATCGAATTCGCTAGCTAGGGGGTTGAGGGTTTCCCCTTGTTGCTCAGGGTTTTTATTGTGCATTGCAATAATAAAACCCTGAGCTGAGATTGCGAGGGTCATGGCACTACCCTAGGTAAACTACCGCTGATGCAAAAAGCAATTGATCGATTAATAAAAGGGTATTCATGAGCAATAAACCAAAAGTTTTGGTAGCGAGAGCAATATTTCCGGATTTACTCGCAAAGTTAGAGGAATCCTTTGAGGTTCGCTCCAACCAGGCAGATCAAGTACTCACGCCAGAAGAGCTCCAGAAAGAACTCGAGAGTGTTGCTGGTGCATTAGTGACTGGAAGTGAGCGTATTGATGCTGCCGCTTTGGCTCACGCCAAAAATTTGAAGATCGTTGCCAATATCTCCGTTGGCTATAACAATTTTGATGTGCCGGCAATTACTGTGGCTGGTGTAATGGCTACTAATACGCCCGATGTGTTGACCGATACCACTGCTGATTTTGGTTTTGCCTTATTGATGGCAACCGCCAGACGGATTACTGAATCTGAACATTGGGTGCGTGGAGGCCATTGGGATAAATGGTCGATTGTGCATAACCCTTTGGGTATGGATTTGCATCACAGCACCATCGGCATTATTGGAATGGGTCGAATTGGCCAAGGGATTGCCAAGCGCGCACTCGGTTTTGGGATGAAGGTAATCTATCACAATCGCAATCGTTTATCTGAGGTTGACGAAAAAGCCTGTGGCGCGAGCTATGTGTCTAAAGAGGAATTACTGCGTACTGCCGATCACGTTGTTTTGGTTTTACCTTACACGCCAGAGAACCATCATACTATCGGTGCGAAAGAAATTGCACTCATGAAACCCACTGCGACCCTTGTCAATATTGCCCGGGGTGGAATTGTGGATGATATGGCTTTAGCTCAAGCACTCAAAGACAAAAAGATTTTTGCTGCTGGCTTAGATGTATTCGAAGGTGAGCCGAAGGTCAATCCTGAGTTATTGAAATTAAGCAACGTAGTGTTAGCTCCACACATTGCGAGTGCAACTGAAAAAACCCGTAGAGCAATGATCGATTTGGCGGTTGAGAATTTGCGTGCAGCACTCGCTGGTAAGAAACCACCTAGCCTAATTAATACCGAGGTATTTAAGGGGTAGTTAGGAAAGATGTTCTTAAAGAGCAATAAGTAGAAAGTAAAAAAGCCGAGAAATTCTCGGCTTTTTATTTGAGTATGCTGGCCTCAATTACTCTGCGTCAACCTCTTCTGGAAGATCGCGCAAAGCTAATTCAATACCGCCAAATTTTCCAGCCACCCAGTTGTAGACTTTGCAGGCAATCCACAGTAAACCAAATCCAAGAAGTGCATTGAGAATCAAGGCAGATAGCACGGTAAATCCAGGAATCGCGCCATCACGAATAAAGGCTACAAATAAAGCTAATAAGACGATAGGCACAGAGAAGCATAAGTAAACTAAGACCAAAGTTTTAGCGGTATGAGTTGGATCTAGGAAGACAAGTTCTTTTTTAGTTAGTTTCATGATGACGCAATCTTAAAGCAGTCCATCGAAAAGCGCTATATCAACCCAGTCACCCGTAGCAATATTTCCCTGGTCGTGACCAAGGATGACAAAGCAGTTTGCCTCACTCATGGAGCGCAAAATTCCTGCCCCTTGGCTACCCGTCAGCCTTACGCTGGGTTTGCCTTCAGCATTGCGCCCCAAGATGGCGCGTTGAAATTCTGTGCGACCGGGTTTCTTACGAATAGCTGTTTCAGTCACGGCTTGTACTAGTGGCGGTTCAGTTTGACTGGCGCCATTGAGTTGCAAGAGGGCGCTTCGGACAAATTGATAGAAGGTCACCATTACCGCAACCGGGTTACCTGGAAGACCAAAGAAGAGAGTCTTGCGGGCGCTAGATGTTCCAGGAATGGGCTTGAGGATTCCGAAAGCCATGGGGCGACCAGGGCGCATCGCAATTTTCCAGAAACCAACGTCTCCCAACTCTTGCATAATTTGTTTAGTAAAGTCTGCCTCACCAACGGATACGCCACCAGAAGAAATCAATACATCCGCCTTGGCAGCTGCCTCAATGAAAGCTTGCTTGAGCGATGCTGGATCATCACGCACAATGCCACAGTCGACGATGTCTAGATCTAGGCGATTAAGTAAACCGGTCAGACTGTAGCGATTGCTGTCATAAATGCTGCCGGCAGTGAGAGACTCCCCTAAGGAGCGTAGCTCGTCACCTGAAGACAAAATAGCCACCTTTAATTTGCGTCGTACTTTAAGGGTAGCAATACCCAGCGATGCCGCTAAACCTAAATCGGAGGGGCGCAATAATCGACCAGCAGTAATAGCTGCTTTACCTTTTTGTAAATCTTCTCCACGTAAGCGACGGTTCTCGCCTGCCTTGAGTTGATCAGATTTGAAACTAATAGATTCATGATTGCTGGTGGTGAACTCTTGGGGTATCACGGTATCACAAGCAGCGGGCATCACCGCGCCAGTCATGATCTTGAGACATTCACCAGCTTGAATCTCACCCTCATAGGGCTTGCCTGCTAAGGCAGTTCCTGCAACACGCAAGCTAATTTCATCAGCGTTTGTTTCCAGACATTGGCCATTAAATGCATAACCATCCATTGCAGAGTTATCTGCGGCGGGTACATCGATTGGCGATAGTAAATCTTCTGCAAGAATCCGATTAATCGCGTGGTCTAGTGAAACCGTTTCGATGTCAGTATGATGATGCATAGTTTGAGATTCTTGAAGCAACTCACTGACTAAATCAGCGATAGCCTTGCGTGCCTCATCAACGTGCAGTGATGAAGTTAGCAAAATAGGGCTATTGGGTGAGTGCTTCATGCAGACGCTGCTTCTAAGGATTGCAATTCTTCCGGTGTGTTGATATTGGCAAATGCTCGGGCATCGTCAAAAATCACGGTGCTACTTTTTAATTCTTTAAACCAGCGATCAATCTTGAGATCACCTTTCTGTAGAAAAGCATCTAATGAATCTTGTAAGTCAGTACGCATCAGGCAGAAAACAGGCTGCGCCCAAACTTTGCCATCTGCCTCTTGACTAGAGGCATAGACCAATTGATAGTCGCCCCGCTCTAATTCAGTAGCAAGTTTTGCAGCGAGATCAGTTGGCAGTAGCGGTGAATCACATGGGCTAGTCATGAGATAAGGCGTTGTGCAAGCCTTCAGTCCAACCGAGAAACCTGCCAAAGGCCCTGAGAAATCTGGCGTTTCATCCATGATGACGGGGTAGCCATACCCAGCGTATTTAGTGATATTTCGATTGGCATTAATCAGCACTGAGCCCACTTGTGGCTTGAGTCTGGTGAGCGTCGCTTCGATCAAGGGCTTTTGATGAAAAGGAATCAGGCCTTTATCGATACCCCCCATGCGCTGAGCACGGCCACCCGCCAGAATCAGTCCAGTAATGTGTTCTGTCAGAATCATTAGCCACCGATATAAGACATTTCGACCTTGCGATTGCCAGTCGATGGGTTGGCGGTATGCGAGCCTCGAATTTCGGAGTAATGATCATCACGCGCAGACCAGGTATTCATAATGGCATTGGCGATTTCTAAATCACTTTTTCCAGAACGTAATAAGGTTTTGAAATCAAATCCTTCATTGGCAAAAAGACAAAGATACATTTGGCCATCGGTAGAGATACGGGCACGAGTGCAGTCATGACAGAAGGTTTGCGTCACACTAGAGATGACACCGATCTCACCAGAGCCATCAGCATAACGCCAACGCTGCGCAACTTCTCCGGTGTAATTCGCTTCAATAGCTTCCAGAGGAAATACTTCATGAATACGAGCGATCACTTCTTTAGAGGGAAGCACTTCGGCCATATTCCATCCATTCGAGCTGCCCACATCCATAAATTCAATAAAGCGCAGAATGATGCCGCTACCTTTGAAGTGTTTGGCCATGGCAACGATCTCATGATCATTCGTTCCCTTTTTCACAACCATATTGACTTTAATGTTCTCAAAGCCAGCTTCTTGGGCGGCGTTAATACCATCCAAGACATCAGCCACTGGAAAATCAACATCGTTCATCTTTTTAAAGATCGCGTCATCCAAGCCATCAAGACTTACTGTCAGTCTTTGTAGTCCAGCGACTTTGAGAACCGCAGCCTTCTTACGCAGGATGCTGCCGTTAGTTGTGAGGGTGAGATCTAAAGGCTTGCCCACAGGAGTGCGCACGGCTGCCAACATCTCAATGAGTACTTCTAAATTCTTGCGCAACAATGGTTCACCGCCAGTCAAGCGAATTTTCTCAACTCCAAGAGTTGAGAAAATGGTGGTGAGGCGCGTAATTTCTTCAAAGCTTAATAACTCTTGATGCGCTAAGTAAGGATAGTGTTGATCGAATACTTCCTTTGGCATGCAATACGTGCAGCGGAAGTTACAGCGATCAGTGACAGAGATGCGTAGATCACGCAAAGTACGGCCACGAGTATCTTGAGTGCGATCATGGGGCGCCAGTAATTCCCCGCCAATAGAAGGCGTCAGGCCTTTGCCTTCATCAATGCGAATAGGAATGACTTTGGACGTTGCGGGGATTACTTTTTCAACCATATGCTGAATTATGGCTGTGAAACGGGGTTTCTGCCAAACCGCCCAATATCCTTTTGGGATACGAGGCAGTCTGGAGAAAAAGTTTTAGTAAGTCTTAAACCGTTTTTTCTTGGCCACCGGTTTCAACTAAGACCATGGGGCCATCAGGCAGGGTTGCGGCTGGTTTAGGTGTTCTGCCTAAGTTATCCGCAACGGGTTCTGCCTGAATCTGGTTTTGTGCTTCAGCATGCTTAGAGGAATCAGTACCCACCCAAATCATGCCGGCAGATTCCACCACGCTATGCAAAGGAGTTTCTTCAAGTGCCTGGAAAGCAACTTTAGGAAGCTCTGGTACAGGTTTAGCAATCACCTCAACAGTAGAAACTGCCGCCACCATTGCAACCGGTGCTGCAGCTGGAGTAGTAGCTGTGTTTTGAGCTGGACGATTTGATTGACGTGGAGGGCGTGGCGCTCTCTCAGCTCTTTCTTGTTTTTCCGCAGCGGGCTTTGCATTACCGAAACTATTGGCAAGATTCTGAATCGGCATAGATGCGGATGCACCAGCCATGCCTACAGGAGGCCCACTAAATGGATTTACTGATGGTGCTACAGAAACTGCATCACTATTCTCAGTGCGCTCATCGCGTTCACCACGTTCATTTCTACCGCGACCACGACCACGACGATTGCGACCACGACCACGACGCTCTTCACCTTCAGCACTTGGTGCAGCTTCGCTACCAGGACTAGCTTCAGTTGCAGGGGTTACTGCAGCCGGGTTTGCTTGACGCTCAGGTTTTGGGCCGTTTTGATTACGGTTGCCATTGCGATTATTGCGATTGCCGTTGCGGTTGTTATTGCCTTCAGTAGCTGCACCATCAGCAGCATTGGCTACTGGACGCTCAGCACGTTCACCGTTGCGATCATTGCGTTCGCCACGACGATTGCGGACACGATTACGATCGCCACCATTACCGCCATTACCATTGCGACCTTGATTACGACCACGGTTGTTACTTGGCACTGATTTCTCTTCAGTTACTGGAGAAGAAGAGAAGAGTTTCTTGATAAAGCTAAAGAAGCCGCCAGAACTCTCAGCCGATGCTGTTTCAGTACGCGCTGGACGCGGCTGACTCATAGGCGCAGGTTGTGTTGGTGTAATGCCTTTGACTGCTGCTTCTGGGCGAACCTTGACTTCAGCATCCTTGCGGCTCACTGTCGTGTCAGTCTCTAATTCGCGAGCAGCCTCTTCAGCCATCACGTAGCTTGCTTTTTGATCATCTAAACGAGGATCGTCATGACGCAAACGCTCTAACTTGTAATGCGGTGTTTCTAAATGCTTGTTCGGAACCATCAAGACATTAACTTTGAAGCGAGTTTCAATCTTGATGACTTCAGCCCGTTTTTCATTCAAGAGGAAAGCAGCCACTTCGACTGGAACCTGTGTATGAATCGCTGCTGTGTTCTCTTTCATTGCCTCTTCTTGAATGATGCGCAGAACTTGTAATGCAGATGATTCGGTATCGCGGATGTGACCAGTGCCATTACAACGTGGGCAGGTGACATGGCTACCTTCAGAGAGAGCAGGGCGCAAACGTTGGCGTGACATTTCCATCAAACCAAACTTAGAGATCTTGCCCATTTGAACGCGTGCACGGTCATGACGCAAAGCATCGCGCAGGCGATTCTCAACATCTTTTTGAGCCTTGCTCGATTCCATATCAATGAAGTCGATCACGATCAAACCACCCAAGTCACGTAAACGGGCTTGACGAGCGATTTCATCGGCAGCTTCTAAGTTAGTGCGGGTTGCAGTCTCTTCAATGTCGGAGCCACGGGTAGCACGTGCTGAGTTGACGTCCACGGAAACTAAAGCTTCAGTGTGGTCAATCACGATCGCGCCGCCAGAGGGCAATGGCACAGTGCGTGAGTATGCAGTTTCAATTTGATGCTCAATTTGGAAGCGAGAGAACAAAGGCACATCATCTTGATAACGCTTTACTCGTGGCAAATTGTCTGGCATCACGACAGACATAAATGCCGCAGCTTGTTCATAGATATCATCGGTATCGATGAGAATCTCGCCGATATCTGGCTGGAAGTAATCGCGGATTGCGCGGATTACCAAGCTCGACTCGAGGTAAATCAATAGCGGGGCTGAGTTACCTTTAGCGGCTTCATCAATGGCTTTCCACAACTGCATAAGGTAGCTTAAGTCCCACTGCAATTCAGTAGCGTCTCGACCAATACCAGCCGTGCGGGCAATGATGCTCATGCCATCAGGAACTTCTAATTGGGACATGGCTTCACGAAGTTCTTGACGGTCTTCACCCTCAATACGACGGGAGACACCACCTCCACGAGGATTATTTGGCATTAATACCAAATAACGACCTGCTAGGGAGATAAAGGAAGTGAGGGCGGCGCCTTTTTGGCCGCGCTCTTCTTTTTCTACCTGAACAATGATTTCTTGACCTTCGCGCAGGGCATCCTTAATGGAAGCATTGCGAACATCAACACCTTCTTTGAAATAGGCTCTGGCAACTTCTTTAAAAGGCAAGAAACCATGACGCTCTTCACCGTAGTTCACAAAGCAAGCTTCTAGGGAAGGCTCAATACGGGTAATAACACCTTTGTAGATATTGCCTTTGCGTTGTTCGCGACCGGCAGCTTCGATATCAATATCAATGAGTTTTTGACCATCGACGATGGCAACTCGCAACTCTTCTTGTTGAGTTGCATTAAATAACATGCGTTTCATAACACTCTCCTATGGGGGAGGGTGAAGTAAGCGCGCTGCGTTAGGGGACAAGTTAGATGCCGCAAAGGACTGAGCCTAAGGCGGTATATAAGTGTGGTTCATGCAACTCTAGGCACTTTTTGCCTAGTTCACCCAGTTAACTGTTGGTTAATTTGGTGCCACACTTGACGATCGCCGCAGAGACCTCCTTTAGGTCATCAATGCAGGCGCGCGCCTGAAAACTGTCTTCTAATCGCGGGTCGCGGCATACGGCACACCAACCCTGCGCCTCATTACAACGGGGGAGGGGCAACCCCGGGAGTCTTTTAAAGGGCGACTCCAAGCTCCACGATTTAAACCTGACTTCAGGTTCTTATCGGGCCAATAAATTGGCTAGAGCGTTGATTATACGGCACAAGTTGAATGACAATGGGGTATTGTTGAGTCCCTTGTCGTCCTTGAGCGAGGCCGCAAGAGAGATAAATCATGAAACCCGACCCAGTATCCAAGCCTAAACCCGCCCCAACCCGCCCCGCGGCTGCAGTCCATTTGCAGACGATTGGTCCGGAAGAAGCAGGCCAGCGTTTGGACAACTATTTGCTACGCTGGGCCAAAGGGGTCCCCAAAAGCCACGTTTACCGCATTATTCGTTCGGGAGAAGTTCGGGTGAATAAAAAGCGGGCTGAGCCAACCACTCGCCTGATTGAAGGTGATGTCGTTCGAGTTCCGCCCGTCAGAATTGCTGAACCTTCCCAAATGGCAGCGGTCAATACCGCCCAGACCAAATCCCGTGCTCAGGGCTATTCCGACAAAATGCCGATTCTGTTTGAGGATGAAGCTCTATTAATAGTAGATAAGCCAGCTGGCTTAGCAGTTCATGGTGGATCTGGCATCGCCTTAGGTGTGATTGAGACCTTGCGCATTACCCGCCCTGAGTTGAAATTTCTAGAATTAGTGCATCGTCTCGATCGTGATACTTCCGGAGTGTTGCTCTTGGCAAAGAAACGCAGTGCTCTTGTAGAGTTGCATCGCCAAATTCGCGAAGGTCAAACGGATAAGCGTTATTACTTGCTCGCTCATGGTGAAATCCAGCAGGGTGCTCAAGTGATGCAGCTCAAATACCCGCTTCATAAATATTTATTAGCAAATGGCGAGCGGCGGGTGCGAGTTGATCCCGAAGGTTTGCCAAGTCACACTGCTTTACGTGTCAGCAAAACGATGAAGCGTGAGGATGCTGCGATTACTTTGGCTGAGGCTCAGTTAAAAACAGGGCGTACTCATCAAATCCGCGTGCATCTGCAGAAGTTGGGTCACGCTATTTTGGGTGACGATAAGTATGGCTTTGAAGATCGAGATAAGCTCATCAAATCCAAAAGACTCTATTTACATGCCCACTTAGCTGTTTTTACCCATCCTCGCACGGGCGAGAAGATGCGTGTCGAGTCGCCTCTACCGGCAGAGTTTGCCGCGATGATGAAGAATTTTGAACAGTAATATGAACAGAAGTAATGAGTAAAAAAGATGCCTGAAGAAAATAAGTCGGAGCGCCGATATGACCTGATTGTGTGGGATTGGGATGGAACCATCATGGATTCCACGCCAACCATCGTGCACTGCATTCAGCAGGCTTGTCGTGATTTGGGTTTTAAGGAACCCGATGACACATTGGCAAGTTCAGTGATTGGTTTAGGTATTCATGACTCACTACGTCGCGCAGTTCCTTGGATCGAGCCAGTGCACTTTCCAAAATTGACCGATCGTTTTCGCTATCACTATTTAGCAAAAGATCATGAACTCGATTTATTCGTAGGGATTCGTGAGCTCTTAGAAGAATTACGAGCAGATAACTATCTACTGGGAGTTGCCACTGGTAAATCTCGTGTTGGATTAGATCGATCCCTTCAGCATCATCAGATTGGGCACCTCTTTCATGAAACACGCACAGCTGACGAGTCCTTCTCTAAGCCGCACCCAGGAATGTTACTCGAGCTCTCTGATGTCACTCAAGTACCCACACGTCGCATGTTGATGATTGGCGACACCACACATGATTTAGATATGGCTACTAGCGCTGGAGTAGATGCTGTAGCAGTCACCTATGGTGCTCATCCTTTGGATATTTTAAAGACCTCACAGTCGTTAGCGCAGGTAGATGATGTTGCACAACTGTCACAATGGCTCAAGCAAAATCTGTAATTTAATAGGCAACACTGAGGAATCAAGATGGAAAATAATCCAAATCCAAACTGGGAACGTCAAGCGCTTGAGCACTTGCTCTTGGAGAATCTAAAAGAGACTCGTAAAGCGCGTCGCTGGAAGGCGGTACTTCGCATTCTGACTTTGGTGGCCATTATTGGTGTCGTCCTTTCAGTATTTGATTTTCATCTGCCTGGGCGCGGCATGGGTACTGAAAAACATACTGCGATGGTGACGCTAGAAGGTGAGATCTCATCTAGTTCGCTGGCTAATGCGATGGATATCAATTCATCTCTGGTATCTGCGTTTGAGAATGAGCACAGTGCAGGCGTGGTACTGCGTATTAATAGTCCCGGCGGTTCACCTGTGCAAGCAGGCATGATTAATGATGAGATTCATCGCCTACGTAAGCTATATCCAAACAAGCCCTTCTATGTAGTGGTTGAGGATATTTGTGCTTCAGGTGGCTACTATGTTGCGGTGGCTGCAGATCAAATCTTGGTAGATAAAGCCAGTTTGGTTGGCTCCATCGGCGTGATTATGGAAGGCTTTGGTTTCACAGGCTTGATGGATAAATTGGGCGTGACCCGTCGCATGATTACTTCGGGCTCTAATAAAGGAATGCTTGATCCTTTTAGTAAGGAAGATCCAAAGCAAGTGCAAATGGTCAGAACGATGATTGATGAGATTCATCAGCAATTTATTGCGGTAGTGAAAGAAGGTCGTGGCGCACGTTTAAAAGACGCACCAGATCTATTCTCGGGCCGTATCTGGAATGGTGAGCAGGCGGTAAAGCTTGGTTTGGTAGATGGTTACGGTACTGTCGATTCAGTAGCGCGCGATATCTTTAAGGCGCCTGATGTGCTCGATTACACCATGAAAGAAAACTTTGCGGAGCGTGTGGCTAAACGCTTTGGTGCTGAAGCGGGTGCCGCTGCTGGTAAAGCTTTAGTAAAGGCGCCAGATCTTAAATAAAAATAGAAAACTTCAGAACTTATAAAAGCTGAATCAATCTAGGCCAATAGTAGAAATACCGTTGGCCTATTTTGCAATGCGGCGCAGGCTTCTTCATTAGGATAGCGTTTTCGCCAGTCTGCAATTGACAGTGTTGTGATCATTTCAGAT
Source organism: Polynucleobacter sp. es-GGE-1 (assembly GCF_018882005.1). Classification (NCBI taxonomy): domain Bacteria; kingdom Pseudomonadati; phylum Pseudomonadota; class Betaproteobacteria; order Burkholderiales; family Burkholderiaceae; genus Polynucleobacter; species Polynucleobacter sp. es-GGE-1. Next base: position 165,571 of record NZ_JACVPE010000004.1, on the reverse strand, counting down.
TTGAGGCTGAGATCAACACCAAGGCAAAGTAATGTTTGTGGTGCTAGTGAATTGATACAGGCCATCAGCATGGCAGTATTGCGATAAGGCGTCTCAATCCAAATTTGCGTTTCTTGTAATTTTCGAGATTCAACTTCTAGCTGTTTGAGCTTGGCGCTACGCTCATGAACGTCATGAGGCAAGTAACCCTGAAAAGTAAAGCGCTGACCATTCAGACCACTAGCCATAAGGCCCAGCAAGATAGAACTAGGTCCCACCAAGGGCTTTACTTGAGCACCTAATTTGTGGGCCGCAAGCACTAGTTCAGCGCCGGGATCAGCAACGCCCGGCACTCCAGCTTCGGACATCAGACCCATGTCATTGCCCGCAAGTAAGGGTTTTAATAAATCAGTAGGTTTTACTGACTCTCCATATTTTGCATTGCGTGCAGCGCCACGCCACTCACTCATTTGCATCTCTTGAATGCTGCAGGCTAGCGGTGAGATGCTATCAACGGCTTTCAAAAATGCGCGCGCAGTTTTTGCATCTTCCACAATCCAATGCTTCAGCTTGGCTGTGCAAGCAATCGTTTCACTTGGCAACACCCAAGGTATTTGCTCCGTGCGAGCATCATCACCCAAGGTGTTGGGAACCAAATAGAGTGTGCCGAGCTTTGCCATGAACCGATTAACTCTTGCCTGGAATCACAAAACCTGCATCACGCAACAAGCCTGTCAAAGCGATGAGTGGCAGACCGATTAGGGCGGTAGGGTCATCGCTCTGAATCGCCTCTAGAAGGCTGATGCCTAAGCCTTCAGACTTAGCACTACCGGCGCAGTCATAAGGTTCCTCTGCCAGCAAATAACTTTCTAATATTTCATCGGAGAGTTTACGAAACCTCACCTCAGTTGGAACACTTAAGGTGGTTTGTGAATCACCTTTCATTAAACACAGCGCTGTATGAAAGGTCACTGTTTGACCGCGCATGAGTTGGAGTTGTGCCATCGCCCGTTCAAAATTACCTGGTTTACCAATCGCTGCACCGCAGAGATCTGCCACTTGATCAGAGCCAATGACCCAAGCATGAGGATTTTGTTTGGCAACAGCTGCCGCTTTTGCCAGTGCAAGGCGCAGTGCTAAGTCGAGCGTGTTTTCACCGGTAAGGGGTGTTTCATCTACTTTAGGAGAGATCACCTCAAAGGGAATACGCAGGCGCTTTAAAAGCTCGCGGCGATACACCGAGGTGGATGCCAAGATGAGGGGGGGATTTTCGGGTGAATTTCTTTGGTTACTCATTGCTGCTGACTTTCGAAGATGCCTTGATTTAGACTGATGTCATGAATCGTAATCAAGTTTTACCTCAAGTCCAGTTATCTGCAGAACCTAATACTTTGAAGCGGGTGGATTTTTGTGCCCCCCAATCCTACAAAGGTGCTGGTTTTTTAAGCATCTCTGAGCTTCCCAGAGTGGCTGAGGAGGCGTCTACCGTAGTTTTGGGGGATGGCTTCCATTGGGACTTGGAGACGCATTTTGAGGATTCGCCAGGCAGCGAGCCTCGCCAAGTAATGGAGTTGGGCTTAAAAGGGCGGCTTCACCTAGTTTGCCAACGTTGTTTACAGGATTGCGCGGTGGATCTGGCGGAAAAGCGGCGTTTTTTGCTGGTTGCTACTGAGGCTGAGGCTGACGATTACCCCCTCGAAGACGAGGAGCAGGAGCCCTTGGTGATTAGTCAGCAATTTAACGTCTTGGAAACTATCGAGGATGAGGTTTTACTCTCTATCCCCTTGATTCCAAAGCACCCTGAGGGCTTCTGTGAGCCTCATGTATCGGTTTTTGGAGATGAGGATGGTGATGAGGTCGCAGATAAACCAGAAAACCCCTTTAACATATTGAAAAATATGAAGAAAAACTGAAAATAGGGTCTTCAGTTGGCCTGTTGTTTTCGGTATGCTTCATTGAAAAATCAAGCATTTAGGCGCTTTTCCATGCTAGAATATTGCCTTGCTTAGGAGTCCAATATGGCCGTTCAACAAAATAAAAAATCACCTTCCAAACGTGGCATGCACCGTGCGCACGACTTTTTGACCGCACCTGCTACGGCTGTTGAAGCCACAACTGGTGAGGCTCATTTGCGCCACCACATTTCACCTAACGGCTACTATCGTGGTCGTAAAGTTGTTAAAACTAAAAACGACTAATTTTTTAGTCTAAACAGATAGAAGCGGCTCATTTAAAGCCGCTTTTTTCTTAGAAACATTACTGCAGCAATCCATCAGTTTATGAGCGTTACTCTTGCTATCGATGCCATGGGCGGAGATCATGGAGTCGTCGTGACGGTTCCTGCCGCCTGCGATTTTCTAGAAAAACATGCTGATGCCAAGATTACCTTAGTGGGTGATCCAGAGTTGATCAAGCAAGTCTTGAGCAAATCTCCCAAAGCGCCAATGGAGCGCATTCAAATTGTTCCCGCGAGTGAAGTGGTGTTGATGGACGATCCCATCGAGGTTGCTTTACGTCGCAAAAAAGATTCATCGATGCGAGTTGCGATTGAGCAAGTAAAAGAAGGTCTTGCTGACGCAGTCATCTCCTCTGGCAACACTGGTGCATTGATGGCAATCTCTCGCTATATTCTAAAAACCCTTGAGGGTGTTGATCGTCCAGCGATTGCCACTGCCATCCCCAATGAATTAGGGCGTGGTACGACGATGCTCGATTTAGGCGCCAACGCTGACTGTGAGCCGATGCACTTGGTGCAATTTGCACAGATGGCCAATGTCATGGTTCAGGTAGTTGATGGCAAACAAAATCCCTCCATTGGTCTCCTGAATATCGGTGAAGAGGTGATTAAGGGCAATGATGTTGTTAAGCAAACGAGTGAGTTGCTGCGTCAGACGAATTTAAACTTTTACGGTAACGTAGAAGGGAATGATATTTTTAAAGGCACCACCGATATCGTGGTGTGCGATGGATTTGTAGGCAACGTAGTTCTGAAGGCTAGTGAAGGCTTGGCAAAAATGATGAGCGGCATGATTCGTGATGAATTCAATCGCTCTTTATTGACTAAGTTGATGGCCATTTGTGCCATGGTGCCACTGCTACGGGTGCGTAAGCGGGTTGATCATCGCCGCTATAACGGTGCTGTATTGTTGGGTCTTCGGGGTTGTGTGATTAAAAGCCATGGCTCTGCAGACCGTTTTGGATTTGGTTTTGCCTTAGATCGAGCATACGAAGCAGCTAAAAATCGCATGGTTGAACGTATTGCCGCAGCCTTTGTAGCGGAGACAAAAGCATGAGTATTTTTGCAAGAGTCGCTGGTACTGGAAGCTATCTTCCGGAGCAGCGTTTAACCAATCAAGATTTAGTGGAACGTTTGGCTAAATCTGGTTTAGAGACTAGCGATGAGTGGATTACCACTCGTAGCGGTATTTCTGCGCGTCACTTTGCTGCAGAAAATGAACTCACGAGCGATCTCGCAGTAAAAGCAGCGCAAGCGGCATTAAGCAGTGCTGGCATTACTTCAGCAGATTTAGACCTCATCATTTTGTCAACCTCAACTCCTGATCACTTGGGCGGCTTCCCCAGTACAGCTTGCGTTGTACAGGACAAATTGGGTGTCCACAGTAACTGCGCTGCATTTGATGTACAGGCAGTTTGCGCCGGTTTTACTTATGCCATCGCAACGGCAGATGCGTTTATTCGTTGTGGCTCCTATAAAAAAGTGTTGGTCATCGGTGCGGAAACTTTCTCACGCATTTTGGACTTTCAAGATCGCGGTACGTGTGTGTTGTTTGGTGATGGTGCTGGCGCAGTAGTGCTCGAAGCTTCAAGTGAGCCTGGCATTTTGTCGACTGCTTTACATGCCGATGGCAGTCAGCGTGATATTTTGTGTGTGCCTGGGCGTGCTGGTAACGGTGCAGTGCATGGCTCACCATTTATGACCATGGATGGTCAAGCGGTATTTAAATTGGCAGTCAAAGTTCTAGAGCAAGTGGCTCATGAAGTTTTAGAAAAGGCGCATCTTAAGCCTGAGCAAATTGATTGGTTAGTTCCTCACCAAGCCAATATCCGCATCATGGAAGGTACTGCCAAAAAGATGGGCATGTCGATGGATAAAGTGATTGTGACTGTGCATGAGCACGGTAACACTTCGGCAGCCTCTATCCCATTGGCCTTGGATGCTGGTGTGCGTTCCGGTCAAATTCAGCGTGGTCAACATCTCTTATTAGAAGGGGTTGGCGGTGGTTTTGCTTGGGGCGCGGTGGCCTTGAAGTATTGATGCCGTATTCATGCGCGTTAATCCGTATTCAATCTCTTTTCATTGTTTTGTAAATTAATCTCATGACATTTGCATTCGTATTCCCTGGACAGGGTTCTCAATCGGTAGGTATGCTCAATTCCATCGCTGAGCGTTCTGAAGTGCGTGCAACCTTGCAAGAGGCTTCTGAAGCTTTGGGTGAAGATGTTGCGAAGTTGATTGCTGAAGGTCCTGCAGAGGCGCTCTCATTAACTACCAATACCCAGCCTGTCATGTTGACTGCAGCGGTAGCCTTTTACCGTGCCTGGTTAGCGGCGGGAGGCCCTGCACCGAAGGTGATGGCAGGTCACAGCCTGGGCGAATACTCTGCATTAGTTGCTTCCGGCGTGATCTCATTTAAAGACGCAGTTCCCTTGGTACGTTTTCGTGCAGAAGCGATGCAATCTGCGGTCCCGGTCGGTACCGGTGGTATGGCAGCGATCCTTGGATTAGATGACGCAACAGTCATCCGGGTTTGCGCTGAAGCAAGCACTGCATCAGGTGGTGTAGTGGAGGCAGTCAATTTAAATGCACCCGGCCAAGTTGTGATTGCGGGTGCCAGCGCTGCCGTTACTAAAGCATGTGAATTACTTAAGGCTGCTGGTGCCAAGCGCGCCTTGCCACTCCCAGTGTCTGCACCATTTCATTCTTCGTTATTGCAACCAGCCTCTGAAAAGCTCAAAGGCTACTTGGTGAACATCGAATTTAAAGTGCCAACAATTGCTGTCATTAACAACGTCGATGTCGAAATCTTGAATGACCCAGCGGCGATTAAAGACGCCTTGGTACGTCAAGCAGCGAAACCAGTCCGTTGGCAAGAAACTATTCAAGCAATGGCCGCACAAGGAATTACTCAGGTAGTGGAGTGTGGTCCAGGCAAAGTATTGGCAGGGCTTACTAAGCGAATTCATGATCAGGTGACTGGGGTGCCAGTATTTGATGAAGCTAGCTTGAACGAAGTTCTAGTAAGTTTCAAATAAAACCATCGACTCAGTAAAAATCAAGCGAAAGACAAATATGAATCTCGACTTAAGCGGACAAATTGCCCTGGTGACTGGCGCCTCGCGCGGTATTGGTCAGGCGATTGCAGATGAGTTGATGAAGTGTGGCGCCAAGGTCATTGGAACTGCGACATCCAGTGATGGCGCTAAAGCAATTGATGCACGTTTAAAGCCTTCCGGTGGTGCTGGTTTGGTATTGAATGTAACTGCACCAAACGCTTGCGAAGAAATCATCGATCACATTGTGAAAGAGTATGGTGGCATCAATATTTTGGTGAACAACGCTGGCATTACTCGCGATAACTTAGCAATGCGGATGAAGCCTGAAGAGTGGGTTGATGTGATTGATACCAACTTAAGCTCAGTGTTCCGTTTATCTCAAGCTGTTTTACGTCCCATGATGAAGGCTCGTGGCGGCCGCATTATTAACATTACCTCGATCGTTGGTCACATGGGTAATGCTGGACAGGCTAATTACGCCGCAGCAAAATCCGGTGTTTCTGGCATGACTCGTGCCCTCGCTCGTGAAATCGGCAGTCGCAATATCACTGTGAACTGTGTGGCACCGGGATTTATTGATACCGATATGACGCGCGCTTTGAGCGAAGATCAGCAAAATGCCCTAAAAGTGAACATTCCTTTAGCTCGTTTGGGTAGCCCAGAAGATGTGGCCCAGGCAGTGGCATTTTTGGCCTCCCCAGCAGCTGGATACATTACTGGGAATACCCTACACGTCAATGGTGGACTCTATTTAGCCTAACGGCAAAGCAAGGATTTGGTCATTTTTGGGTGGTTTTGCTAATTAAGCCCGCCATGCTGATAAAATCCTTCCATCGTTTTTTTACAACCCTTGGGGGACTTAATGGATAACATCGAACAACGCGTTAAGAAAATCGTCGCTGAGCAATTGGGCGTCGCTGAAGGAGATATCAAGAATGAATCTTCTTTTGTGAATGACCTGGGCGCTGACTCTCTTGACACTGTTGAGCTGGTTATGGCTTTGGAAGATGAATTCGGCATCGAAATTCCTGATGAGGAAGCTGAAAAAATCACCACAGTGCAGCTCGCGATCGACTTCGCTAAATCAAAAGCTCAGGGTTAAATCCCTAGTTTAGGTATTACTGTGTCAGCATCAAATGGCCGACGCCGGGTTGTAGTTACCGGCCTTGGTCTTATTTCACCTGTTGGTAATTCAGTTGATGTAGCTTGGTCTAACTTGCTTGCCGGCAAATCAGGCATCGCCACGATCACCAAGTTTGACCACACTCCATTAAGCGTTCATTTCGCTGGAGAGGTGAAAGATTTCAATGTCGAAGAATACGTCTCTGCCAAAGAGGCACGCCATATGGATACCTTTATCCATTACGGTATCGCCGCTGGTACGCAGGCGATTCGCGACAGCGGTCTAGAAGTTAACGAACAAAACGCCGAACGCATTGGCGTGATGGTCGGCTCTGGTATTGGCGGACTGCCAATGATTGAGGAAACGGGTGCCGAGTTACTGGCCCGCGGTCCTCGTCGCATTTCACCATTCTTTGTTCCAGGTTCAATCATTAATATGATTTCTGGACACCTCAGCATTTTGTTTGGTCTGAAAGGTCCAAACGTGGCTGCTGTTACTGCCTGTACAACTGGCTTGCACAGCATTGGCTTAGCTGCGCGTTTGATTCAGTATGGCGATGCGGATGTCATGGTTGCCGGTGGCGCTGAATCCACCATCTCTGCTTTAGGTGTTGGTGGTTTTGCATCTGCAAGAGCCCTCTCCACTCGTAATGATGATCCTGCAACTGCATCACGACCTTGGGATAAAGACCGCGATGGTTTTGTCCTTGGCGAGGGTGCTGGCGTAGTTGTGCTGGAAGAGTATGAGCATGCCAAGGCTCGTGGCGCAAAAATTTATTGTGAACTGCTTGGTTTTGGTATGAGCGGTGATGCGTATCACATGACCGCTCCCAATATGGATGGTCCACGTCGTTGCATGGTTAATGCCTTACGTGATGCCGGTTTAAATCCAGACCAAATTCAGTACTTAAATGCTCATGGTACTTCTACGCCTTTAGGTGACAAGAATGAAACCGAAGCCATCAAAGCGGCTTTGGGCGATCATGCTAAGAAGGCGCTGATCAATTCCACCAAGTCAATGACTGGTCACCTTTTGGGTGGTGCCGGTGGCTTAGAGTCAGTTTTCACCATCCTGGCCCTCCATAACCATAAATCCCCACCCACTATTAATATCTTTAATCAAGATCCTGAGTGCGATTTGGACTACTGCGCCAATACCGCTAGGGATGTCAAGATTGATCATGCTGTTAAAAACAATTTCGGCTTTGGGGGTACTAACGGCACCTTGATTTTCGGCAAGTTGACCTAATATTCTCTTTATCTCCACTGTTGGTTTTCACCAAGTAGGTCTATAGCATTATGAAAAAGCACTTTATTGCGCTCCTGGCTATTTTGAGTCTGGGGCAGATGTCTTTTATGACACCGTCAATGGCTCAGAATCCTCGAGTCGCGATTCCTGATTTTGCCGACTTGGTTGAGCGCGCCAGCCCAGCAGTTGTCAATATTCGTACCACTGAAAAAGTCATGGTTCAGCAAGCTCAAGGCGGTATTCCCGGAATGCCAGAAGAACAAGCGGAATTCTTCCGCCGCTTTTTTGGTGTGCCGATGCCAGGAGTTCCTAACGGTCCTAAGCAGTCGCAGCCAAACTCCGGAAAGCCGCAAGAAGCAGATCGTGGCGTTGGTTCCGGTTTCATTATTGAATCCAATGGGTTGATTCTGACGAATGCGCACGTGGTTGAAGGTGCCACCACGATTTATGTCACCTTAACGGATAAGCGTGAGTTCAAGGCGAAATTATTGGGTATGGATAAACGTACCGATGTAGCGGTTGTCAAAATTGAAGCGCGTGATTTGCCAAGACTGCCTTTGGGTGATTCATCGAAGGTGCGAGTAGGCGAGTGGGTTCTTGCGATTGGCTCACCTTTCGGTTTGGAAAATACAGTAACTGCAGGCATTGTGTCTGCCAAGAGTCGTGATACGGGGGATTACTTACCCTTTATTCAAACTGACGTTGCCGTCAATCCCGGCAACTCTGGCGGCCCATTACTCAACACAGCCGGTCAAGTGATTGGCATCAACTCGCAGATCTTTAGTCGCTCTGGTGGTTATATGGGCATCTCTTTCGCCATTCCCATTGATGAAGCAATGCGAGTTGCAGATCAGTTACGAACTAACGGAAAAATGACTCGCGGTCGTATTGGTGTCGCCTTAAGTGAGATGACAAAAGACATTGCAGAGAGTTTGGGTTTAGGCAAACCTCGAGGTGCATACGTTCGTAACGTGGAGCCAAGTGGCCCAGCAGCAGCTGGTGGTATTGAAGCTGGCGACGTGGTTTTAAGTTTCAATGGACGTGAGATTGCTAAATCAACCGATTTGCCTCGAGTCGTGGGTGATACAAAACCTGGTAGCTCTGTTCCAGTACAAGTTTGGCGCAAGGGTGCAGCGCGCGAATTAACAGTGACAGTGGCTGACACTGAGTCTGCAAAAGCTGTTAATAAGAAATCTGATGCGCCAACTGCAGATAGCAACAGTACAAATGTCTTTGGGGTGGCTGTAATCGATTTATCGGATGCCAAAAAGAAGGATCTGAATCTGAAGGGTGGGGTAGAGGTCACTAGTCTAGGTGATGGCCCTCTAGCTAAGGCAGGGGTTCGACCAGGCGACGTCATTATTCGGGTGGCTGATACTGATATTACTGGGGTTAAGCAGTTTGAAGCACTGGTTAAAGCCCTGGATGCCAATAAGGCTGTTCCAGTCTTTATTCGCCGTGCAGATAGCACTTTGGTGCTTCCGGTAAAGCCAAAATAAGCCGTTTTTAGGCTAAAAAATAGGGTTCGGCGTCTTACGGGCGCCACCCATTACAATCCCCTTTAAGACGACTTTTTGCAGCGCATCATTGTGGTGCGTTCTGACAAGGCGTTTTCTTGAATGACTTTTTAAGACGCTATGGATTTAATCCGCAATTTTTCTATCATCGCCCATATCGATCACGGCAAATCTACGCTTGCTGATCGTATTATCCAAATTTGTGGCGGTCTCTCTGATCGAGAAATGGAAGCCCAGGTTCTCGATTCAATGGACATTGAGCGTGAGCGAGGTATCACAATCAAGGCCCAAACGGCTGCTCTAAATTACAAAGCCAAAGACGGCAAGATTTATAACCTCAACCTCATTGATACCCCAGGTCACGTTGACTTCTCATACGAGGTGAGTCGCTCTTTATCGGCTTGTGAAGGTGCTTTGCTGGTGGTAGATGCAAGTCAGGGCGTTGAGGCGCAAACAGTAGCAAACTGTTACACCGCAATTGAGTTAGGTGTTGAAGTGGTACCGGTGCTCAATAAGATTGATTTGCCGCAGGCAGACCCTGAACGCGCTATTCAAGAAATTGAAGATGTGATTGGTATTGATGCAACTGATGCAGTAACTTGTTCTGCCAAGACCGGGATGGGTGTGCATGAAGTCATTGAAGAAATGATTCGTCGCGTTCCGCCACCCAAGGGTGATGCGAGTGCACCATTGCAATGCTTGATCATTGACTCTTGGTTTGATAATTATGTTGGTGTGGTGATGTTAGTGCGTGTAGTTAATGGCACCTTAAAACCCAAAGATAAAATTACTTTAATGGCCCATGGCTCAACCCATTTAGTTGAACACGTGGGCGTCTTTAGTCCAAAGTCAGTAGATCGCCCTGAGCTGAGTGCTGGTCAAGTCGGTTTTATCATCGCTGGTATCAAAGAGCTTAAAGCTGCAAAAGTAGGTGATACGGTGACCCATGCTGTAGGCCAACAAGGCCGCACACCTGCTACTGAGCCATTACCTGGTTTCAAGGAAGTGAAGTCACAAGTATTTGCTGGCCTCTACCCAGTAGAGGCAAGTGAGTACGATCAATTGCGTGAGTCACTGGAGAAACTGAAATTAAACGATGCATCACTCCTGTATGAGCCAGAGGTTTCACAAGCTTTAGGTTTTGGATTCCGCTGCGGATTCTTGGGTTTGCTCCATATGGAAATCGTCCAAGAGCGCTTGGAGCGCCAGTACGGCATGAACTTGATTACGACTGCGCCAACCGTGGTGTATCAGGTGCAGCAATCTGACGGCACGATCTTGATGGTAGATAACCCATCTAAGATGCCCGAGACCAGCAAGGTCGATACGACCATGGAGCCGATTGTGACTGTCAATCTGTATATGCCACAGGAGTATGTAGGCTCAGTGATCACTCTATGCGTTGGCAAGCGCGGGATTCAGACGGGGATGAACTACTTAGGTCGTCAAGTGCAGCTCACTTATGAGTTGCCGATGGCTGAGATTGTGCTCGACTTCTTTGATCGTCTCAAATCAATCTCACGCGGTTATGCTTCGATGGATTATGAGTTCAAAGAATATCGCCCAGCCGATGTGGTCAAAGTGGATATCTTGATTAACGGTGATCGCGTAGATGCTTTGTCAGTCATTGTTCATAGAAGTAATAGTCAGCACCGCGGTCGTGAAGTGGTCTCCAAGATGCGCGGCATTATTCCGCGGCAGATGTTTGATGTAGCTATTCAGGCGGCGATTGGTAGCAATATCGTTGCGCGTGAAAACGTCAAGGCCTTACGGAAGAATGTTTTGGCGAAGTGCTACGGTGGTGACATTTCTCGTAAGCGCAAGTTATTAGAGAAGCAAAAAGAAGGTAAGAAACGCATGAAGCAAGTGGGTAACGTTGAGATTCCGCAAGAAGCTTTCTTGGCGATTTTGCAGGTGGAGGATTAATGAACTTCGCTCTGATTCTTTTCATTTTGGTAATTGTTTCTGGCATTGCTTGGATTGCTGACAGGGTCTACTTTGCACCACAAAGAAAAGCAGCCGGTATTGATCGCATGCCATTATGGCTCGAGTACACCGCAGGCTTTTTCCCAGTCATTTGTGCAGTATTTGTATTGCGCTCTTTTATTGTTGAGCCATTCAAGATCCCTTCTGGCTCCATGATTCCGACATTGCAGATCGGCGATTTCATATTGGTGAATAAATTTACGTATGGCATTCGTTTGCCGGTGATCAATCAAAAAGTTGTGGAGCTGGGCTCCCCTAAACGTGGGGATGTGGTGGTGTTCCGTTACCCTCGCGATGAGTCAGTGGACTATATCAAGCGAGTCGTTGCCTTGCCGGGTGATGTGATTGCTTATGAGGATAAGCGCTTAACGATTAATGGCCAGCCTTTGCAATACAGCGGCGGCGAAGCCTATCTAGATCCCGAAAATATGCGTTACGCCAAACGTTATACAGAAGCTTTCCCAGCAGATTTAGGTGGCAATCGTCATGAGATTTTGAATGACCCTGATCGTCCTGCAGGGGCATTCCCCGCAGAGCGTTTTCCGGGTGCAGAGTTTTGCCAATACCAACCATCTGGTCTGACCTGCAAGGTGCCTGCAGGGCATTACTTTGCGATGGGTGATAACCGCGATAACAGTGCTGACTCTCGTTATTGGGGTTTTGTGCCTGATAAGAATATTGTTGGCAGGGCATTTTTTGTCTGGCTTAACCTAGGTAATCTAGGTCGTATTGGTGGTTTTGAGTAGTCGATCATGAACGCGCGCGCCGTTATCGAAACCGCACCACTTCAAGAGCGTCTGGGGTATACCTTTAAAAAGCCCGAACTCTTAAATCAAGCCTTGACTCATCGTAGTCATAGCAAGAAAAATAATGAGCGCTTAGAGTTTTTGGGTGACTCCATTCTGAATTGCGTGGTTGCTGATTTACTGTATGAGCGTTATTCCGATTTAGATGAGGGTGACCTCTCACGTGTGCGTGCAAATTTAGTCAAACAGCAAGCTTTGTATGAGATTGCCCAAACACTATCTCTATCAGATTACCTTCGCTTGGGCGAGGGTGAGCTCAAGAGTGGTGGCTTTCGCCGTCCATCCATTCTGGCAGATACCTTAGAGGCAGTGACGGGCGCGATCTTTTTGGATGGCGGTTTTGAAGCGGCAAAAGCGTGTTTGCGCAAACTCTATTCAATTATTCTGACGCAGGTTGATCCCAAAACTTTAGGTAAAGATGACAAAACACTGTTGCAAGAGTGTTTGCAAAGTTACCAGTTACCTTTGCCAACTTATAACGTGACAGGCACTAGTGGCGCTGCACACAATCAGCAATTTGAGGTGGAGTGTGTCATACCAAGCCTCAAGGTCTCAGTAAAAGGTGAGGGTGCATCCCGCCGCGCTGCTGAGCAGTCAGCCGCTAAAACCGCTTTGCTGGGAGTCTTAAAAGCCTTGCCACAAGAATCTCGCAAGCCCAAGAAAACTCGGTCGGCTAAGAAAAAAGCAGCCAAGAAAGAAGCGACTGAAGAGCAGTTAAATCTTAAGCTGAAGGGCTAATCGTGTTTAGATGCGGCACTATCGCCATTGTTGGGCGTCCCAATATGGGTAAGTCAACCTTGCTCAACGCATTAGTTGGACAAAAGATCAGTATTACTTCACGTAAGGCGCAGACAACCCGTCATCGGATATTAGGTATTCAGAATCGCGAGGAAGCACAGTTCATTTTTATTGATACGCCTGGTTTCCAGACGCGTTTAATGAACACCCTTAATAAAGCATTGAATCGTACTGTTACTACCGCCTTACAAGATGTCAATGTCGCTTGCTTTGTAGTAGAGGCTGGTTACTTTGGCGAGGATGATAAAAAAGTATTAAAGCTGCTGCCAGATGATCTTCCAGTGCTGCTGGTCTTAAATAAATTGGACTTGTTCAATAGTCGCTTTCAGACTCCATCTGAGCGGGATCAAGCCTTGCTCAACTTTATGAAAGAGATGTCTAAACCTTGGTGTGAATTAGGTGGGCACGAAGATCAAAAGTGTGAGTTTGCAGAAATCGTACCCATGAGCGCAAAGAGTCCGGGAGATATTGAAAGACTGTTAGATGTGCTTGAGGGTTATTTGCCTCAGGCTGAGGCTGTATATGATGGTGACACCATTACTGATCGCAGTGAGCGCTTCTTAGCGGCAGAAATTTTGCGTGAAAAGGTTTTCCGTTTTACTGGCGAAGAGTTACCTTACACCTCTACCGTAGTAATCGATCAATTCAAGATGGATGGCAAGATGCGCCGGATTGCTGCCACCATTTTGGTAGATCGCGATAGCCATAAAGCCATGATCATTGGGCAAAAGGGTGAGCGGCTGAAGAAGATTTCTACCGATGCTCGCATTGATATGGAAAAGCTCTTTGATGGCAAAGTCTTTTTGGAGACTTGGGTCAAAGTGAAGCGTGGTTGGGCAGATGATCGCGCTGAATTGCGGGCACAGGGTCTGGAATAAGCTCCTATGGCCTCGATTCGTGTTGCTGACGAGCCTGCTTTTGTATTGCACAGCATTCCCTATAAAGAGACTAGCTTAATTCTGGATGTCTTCACGCGGCAACATGGCCGCATGGCACTGATTGCTAAAGGTGCTAAACGTCCTCATTCAACATTACGTCCTGTGTTGCAACGCTTTCAGCCATTACTGGTTTCTTGGAGTGGTAAGTCTGAATTGCGCACGCTTACCAAGTCTGAGTGGGTGGGGGGCATGCCTTCTTTAGTTGGCGATGCACTCCTCTGCGGTTTTTACCTCAATGAACTACTCGTGAAGTTTTTAGCTCGTGAAGATGAATACGAAAAGCTTTACGATCGCTATGCTGAAACCATCAATGCTCTATCGAATCTTGAGTTTGAGTCGAAGGGCTTAGAAGAAATTCTGCGTCCTTTTGAGTTATCGCTGCTTCAAGAGACGGGCTACGCGGCTGCCTTAGATCGTTGCGTTGAAACCAATCAAATACCTGATGCCCAAACCCACTATGTTTACCAGCCAGAGCGAGGTGTGCGTCCTACCCAAGGTGACGATCCAGGCCACTGGCCAGTATTGAAGGGTCAATCTTTATTGGCAATTGCTGCTGGGGACTTTTCTGCTCCAGAGACGCTCTCTGAAAGTAAGCAGCTCATGCGTTTCCTTTTGGGCTTGCACTTGCAAGATCAAGTCTTGACGACCCGTCAAATTTTGATTGATTTGAAGAAAATCTAGTAATCTATTGACATGACTTCTCCGCACGCCTTAGAACTGGGCATCAATATTGACCACGTTGCCACCTTACGCAATGCGCGTGGCACGGTATATCCAGATCCCCTCAAGGCGGCGCAATTAGCCGAGGAGGCTGGCGCGGATTTAATCACTTTGCATTTGCGAGAGGATCGCCGCCATATTAAAGATGCTGATTTATTAGCAATACGCCCGCTTATTAAAACTCGGATGAACCTAGAGTGTGCAGTGACCCCTGAAATGCTCGATATTGCTTGTAAGGTAAAGCCACACGATGTTTGTTTGGTGCCCGAGAAGCGTGAGGAGGTCACTACTGAAGGTGGCTTAGATGTATTAGGGAAATTTGATGCAGTGAAGGCTGCTACCAAGCAGTTACAAGACGCCGGTATTCGGGTTTCTCTATTTATCGATCCTGAAGAAAAGCAAATACAGGCAGCAAAAGACGTTGGTGCTACTGTAGTGGAGTTGCACACAGGGCGTTATGCAGATTTATCTGGTTCTGAACAAGCAGTAGAATTAGAGCGCATTCGAAAGGCTGCGCAGTTCGGCAAGAGCATTGGGCTCAGAGTCAATGCTGGCCATGGCTTGCATGAAGGCAATGTGATGCCCATAGCCGCTATTGCAGAATTATCCGAACTTAATATTGGCCATGCCATTGTGGCTGAGGCTTTATTTAAAGGTTGGCAAAATGCTATTGAGGATATGAAAGCCTTGATGGTAAGAGGTCGACATCAAGACCGTATCAAACCTCTCTGACTAGTAAACATTTGATGATCATCGGCATTGGTACTGACATTCTGCAGATTGGGCGCTTACAAGCTGCTTACGATCGTACTAATGGCCGCTTGGCAGAAAAGATTTTGGGTCCAGATGAGATGGCGGTCTTCAAACATCGTCTTGCCAGAAATCACAAACGCGGCATTGCATTTTTGGCCACCCGCTTTGCTGCTAAAGAGGCGTTCTCAAAAGCAATTGGTTTGGGAATGAGAATGCCAATGACTTGGCGCTCTCTCCAAACTTTAAATGAAGCTAGTGGGAAGCCAGTAACTAGTTATCTCGGGGCTTTGGCTCAATTTATGCAAGAGAAAAATTGGGAAGCTCACGTGACTGTGAGTGATGAGCAAGACATGGCAATTGCCCATGTCATCGTTACTCAGAAATAACTGAAGAATTTTTTAAGAGGAATACATGAGCAAAGCCACCATGAACCCCGGCCCAATTACCTTAGATGTGGTAGGTCAGGTCTTAAATGCGGAAGATCGCCGTAGGATCTTGCATCCTCTGACGGGTGGTGTGATTTTGTTTGGCAGGAACTTTGCTAATCGTCAGCAATTGAGTAAATTGACAGCTGATATCAAGAAATTACGGCCTGATGTCTTGATCTCGATTGACCATGAGGGTGGACGAGTACAGCGTTGCAAGACGGATGGTTTTACGCATCTTCCCGCAATGCGTAAGTTAGGCGAGCTTTGGGGTGCGAAAAGTAAATCAAGCCATGCCGCTGATTCTGCTGCGCTCGCCATGGCTGCCGCAACTGCCTGTGGATATGTATTGGCTGCAGAGCTTCGTGCGTGTGGTGTGGACTTTAGTTTTACCCCTGTCCTCGATTTGGATTTTGATCGCAGTGGTGTGATCGGTGATCGCTCATTCAGTCGTGATCCGCAAATCGTGTTTTCATTAGCCAAGAGTTTGAATGAAGGTTTACGGCTTGGTGGCATGGCCAACTGTGGCAAACACTTCCCAGGTCATGGCTGGGCAGAGGCAGACTCTCATGTAGCTATTCCAGTGGACGAGCGCTCACTTCAAGAAATTCTCAACGACGATACCAAGCCCTATGAGTGGCTGGACTTAAGTTTGGCCGCGGTGATGCCAGCCCATGTGATTTATTCGCAGGTGGATCAAAATCCTGCGGGCTTCTCAAAGATTTGGCTACATTCTATTCTTCGGCAAGAACTAGGATTTCAGGGGGTAATCTTTAGTGATGATCTTTCGATGGAGGGGGCGAGCGTTGCTGGATCAGTGGTGAAGGGGGCCGAAATGGCGCTAGACGCCGGTTGTGATGCCGTCTTAATTTGTAATCGCCCGGACTTAGCTGATCAGTTACTGAGCAAGCTAAAGGTTTCAAAGCAAAAACAAGCGGAGTCCGCTACCCGTTTGAATCGCTTGATGCCAGACTCGCTAGCCCTAGCGTGGGATGTGTTGCAAAAAGAAGCAGAGTATCAACATGCTAAGGGCTTGCTTAAGCAGTTCAAATTGATTACTTAAACCAAGTAGTAGTTAAGTAAAAAGCCCGGCATGCCGGGCTTTTGTTTGAGCGTTTGCTACTCAGTTTTTGCTTAGTTAGCGCGGCTACGATATTCACCAGTACGAGTATCGATCTCGATCTTATCCCCAGTGTTGCAGAACAATGGAACTTGCAATTCATAGCCAGTAGCCAGTTTTGCGTTCTTCAATACTTTGCCGGAGCTGGTATCGCCTTTCACTGCAGGTTCTGTGTAAATGATTTCACGAACGAGCGAGTTAGGCATTGCTACTGAGAGTGCTTTACCTTCGTAGAAAACTACTTCACAGGGCATGCTTTCTTCAAGATAGTTCAATGCATCGCCCATGAACTCAGCTTCAACTTCATACTGGTTATAGTCGCCATCCATGAAGACATACATTGGATCTGCGAAATAAGAATATGTGCAATCTTTTTTCTCGAGGATGACAACATCGAATTTGTCATCGGCTTTATAAACGCCTTCATTTGGCGCACCGGTTAACAAGTTCTTAAATTTCATTTTTACAACTGAAGAGTTGCGGCCAGAGCGGCTGTATTCGGCCTTTAAAACGACCATGGCATCGGTGCCAATCATAACGACGTTACCAACGCGGAGTTCTTGTGCTGTTTTCATCTTGCTATTCCTGGGTGCAGAGTAATTATTCTGCGGTTTTTATCAAAAACAAGATTGTAACCGCCCGCAAGCCTCTATTGCTTGGTCTTAGGCTACGAACCTTAATAGACGGGCTGCTAAGCCTCCATCCCCTTGGTTTTTGATTAATTGGGTGCGCCAAGCTTGAGAATGGGTATTCCAAGTATCGAGCATATGGAACCATTCGCTCGGCATTGCCCAGGTCATGGCTGCAATGGTTGCAAGACGTAATTCTTGATTAGCCATTTCAAGGTAGAGGTCTAAAAAGGCGGCTAATTTGACTTCATGGGCGCGATCCTCTTGCGGGTATATGTGCCAGATAAATGGTTTGCCTGCTAATTGCGCGCGCACAAAAGAATCCTCACCACGAACGATATTGAAATCACATTGCGATAGTACCCAGTCAAATTCATCTTGCGATACAAAAGGCATGGAGATTAATTGCAGATTGGCAGGCAGTTGAATGGGCTTCTCTCCATAAAGATTTAGGAGCTCAGCATGACCATGCGTTAGTAAGACATCGATATTCTCACCTAGCGAGCCAAGATCTTCTAGCCACTTGCTTAAAGGCGCTCCAGGGTAGCAAAAGATGCTAATGCGTTTTGTATCACTTCGCAGCTTAGACCACGCCCCCTGTAAGTCATACGGAATTTTGTTGGCAACAGATATACCTTCTGGTGGCACAGGGTCAACCAATATTCCGCCGACTTCATCCTGAAATCCCGGGAAGAAAAAATACTTAGGTATGCCATGGGATTGTGGCGATGCTTTTGCATGAAAGTCCGTAATCCAGGGTTCAGCGCTGAGATATTCGAGATTGATGATGATGGGCTTGATGGGGGCAATAAACACACCAGTAAGGTAACGCTCAGGTAATTCACAGCCAAAGGCTTCGATGATGACATCGGGAGTTTGTACAGGATGCCTTGCATTACTAAAGCTTGCTTCCCAAGGTTGAAGATCTATTTTTTGCTTAATTACAGGATCTACGCCAGAAGCGAGTAAATTGAGGGTTGGTAGGTCATCGCAAAAAATGCGTATCTCTTGGCCATGAAGGCTTGATAAGCTTCGGGCTAGACGCCAGCAAACACCGGCATCACCATAGTTGTCTACGATTTGGCAGAAAATATCCCAACGCATGAGTAATTCGCTTTTTGAAACCCTTCAGCAGGATGTTAAACGGCTACCCGGATTGCCGGGGGTATATCGCTTCTTTGATGAGGCGGGGAACATCTTATATGTCGGCAAAGCTCGCAATCTTAAGAAGCGTGTATCTAGTTATTTTCAAAGCAAACAGCTGTCACCGCGAATAGCGTTGATGGTAGGGAAAATCGCTCGCTATGAAACAACAGTAACACGGACAGAAACTGAAGCCCTCATTTTAGAGAACAATCTCATCAAAGAGTTGGCTCCGCCATTCAATATCTTGTTTCGGGATGATAAGTCCTACCCATATGTGATGTTAACGGGGCATCAATTCCCGCGCTTGGCTTCTTATCGTGGCAAGGTGGATAAACGCAATCATTACTTTGGCCCTTTTCCCAATAGCTGGGCAGTGCGTAATAGCGTGCAAATTTTGCAGAAAGTCTTTCGCTTGAGGACTTGTGAAGATTCCGTTTTTAAGAATCGCAGCCGCCCCTGTCTCTTGCATCAGATTCATCGCTGTAGTGCTCCCTGTGTGGGTCGCCTTAGTGTCGAGCAATATGGTCAAGACGTGGCGCAAGCAACACGATTTTTAGAGGGCGACCATAGTCGGGTACTTGCGGAGCTGGAAAAGGAAATGCATGCGCATAGCGATGCCATGGAATTCGAAATGGCTGCAGTACTGCGTGATCGGATTGCAGATCTTTCTAGCGTTTTGCAACAACAGGCAATGGATGCCGTTGCCGAAGGTGAGGGCGATGTTGACATCATTGCTGTCGCACAAATGGAAGGTATGGTTTGTGTGAACCTCGCCATGGTGCGTGGTGGGCGTCATCTGGGCGACAGACCTTATTTCCCTAAAGGTTTGCGCACTGCCTCTGGAGAACTTCCGCCCCCTGCAGAAATATTAGAAGCCTTTATTGCTCAGCATTATTTAGAGGATGTCGCTAGCGAGAGTGCATCTAGCGCAACGGTCAATTTAATACCACCTGTTTTGGTCTTAAATCACCCTCTGCAATCCTTAAGCGACGATGTCAGCCAATCTAATGAAGCACCTCCCGAAGATCTGCACGATTTATTAAATGCACAAGCCGGTAAAAAAATTACCTTCTTACATCAACCCCAAGGTCAACGTCGTCATTGGTTGGCGATGGCCGAAGGTAACGCCAAGATCGCTTTAACGAAACGCTTAGTTGAAACCGGTGGGCAGTTAGCTAGAGTAAGGGCTTTGGTTGATATTTTAGGTTTGGATCTCGAGGGTCTAGAGCATTTGCGAATTGAATGTTTTGACATCAGCCATACCTCAGGCGAAGCAACTCAAGCTTCGTGCGTGGTGTATGCGAAGAATGCCATGCAATCAGGCGAGTATCGACGTTTCAATATCAATGGCATCACACCGGGTGATGACTATGCAGCGATGCGTCAAGTTTTGCAAAGGCGTTATGCTAACTTCCAAGAACTTCCTCCAGAAAAAATGCCTCAGGTCATTTTGATTGATGGTGGTAAAGGGCAAGTAGAGATGGCAAGGCAGGTGCTTTCAGAATTCGGTATGGATGTGGGCTTGATTGTGGGTGTTGCCAAAGGAGAGGGTCGCAAAGTTGGCTTAGAAACACTGATTTTTGCAGATAACCGCGAATCCTTAGAGCTCGGTATTGATAGTGCGGCACTTTTGCTAGTTGCACAGATTCGAGATGAGGCACATCGTTTTGCCATTACCGGTATGCGCGCTAAGCGAGCTAAGGCAAGAACAGTTTCTCGTTTGGAGGAGATTGAAGGTATTGGTGCTAAGCGACGCCAAAAGCTGTTGGCTCGTTTTGGCGGTCTCAAGGGCGTAGCCAATGCCAGCATAGAAGAAATTGCTAGCGTAGAAGGGGTGTCACTCACCTTGGCAGAGCAAATTTACCGCCAATTACACTAGCGGTTGCCCACCATATTTAGTTTATGCTTATCTAATGCCGTTCAATCTCCCCATTGCCCTTACCTGGTTGCGTGTTGCAGCAATTCCATTGCTGGTGGCAATTTTCTATCTTCCGAGTGATTGGTTTACGCCATTTGAGAAGAACTTGATTGCAGCGATTATCTTTATCTCAGCGGCAATTACCGATTGGTTGGATGGATTTCTTGCGCGCCGTTTAAAACAAGAATCTGCCTTTGGCCAGTTCTTGGATCCAGTTGCCGATAAATTAATTGTTGCGGCGGCATTACTTGTTCTTTTGAATATGGATCGTGTTCAGGTATGGGTTGCCTTAGTGATCATTGGTCGAGAAATCACGATCTCTGCTTTGCGAGAATGGATGGCTTTACTGGGTGCTGGCAAGAGCGTTGCGGTGCATATGGTTGGTAAATTAAAAACAACAGCTCAATTGGTAGCAATCCCTTTTTTGCTGCTCAATGACACTTTGTTTGGGTGGTTAGATTGCGCCAGAGTCGGAACCTGGCTCATTTGGGTTGCGGCATTCTTGACGCTTTGGTCGATGTTTTATTACTTGAAAAAAGCCCTGCCGCAACTTGCAGGAAAAATCGACTAATTCCATCGAGACACCACCTGGTATAGCTTTGCGGGTAGGATCAATTCTGAGACTCTGCTGGATCACTTGGAATAATGCTTTCTTTTTGATTGTTTGTTAAACTATCGCCCTGTTATGCGGGAATAGCTCAGCTGGTAGAGCGATACCTTGCCAAGGTATAGGTCGGGAGTTCGAACCTCCTTTCCCGCTCCAAGTTCGATGGGAAGCCCTCAAAAGCTTCCCATTTTTGATTCAGGCATATGGCGCGTTGGCCGAGTGGTTAGGCAGGAGCCTGCAAAGCTTCGTACGGGGGTTCGATTCCCTCACGCGCCTCCAGTAATTTCGCTTGACGAAATAGGTGGAGCACCTAAAATACTTTCAGTCTGTTCCAGAAAGTCACATCACTTTTTTAAAGCGAAAAATGATCAAAATTCATACTCTTAAATTGAGCGCCCTAACATTGTTCATGACAGCATTGCTGGCTGCCTGCGCTAGCTCTGGCGACTCACCAACTGGAACGCAACAGGAAGTACAAGAAGTTCAGACTCAGCTCTTGGGCGATATGCCTTTGCCTGCCGCATCAAAAATTATTGGCGGAGAGTCGTTGATTATTGGGCGTGGTGATAACTGGGTAGGTCGTGTTGTTCTGTCCGGCGTGCAAACCCCAACTGATATTTATGCCTTCTTCCAGTCAGAATACCCTCGAGCCGGTTGGACAACAGTCAGTGCAGTAAAGTCTAAAACTAGTATTTTGGTCTTTACTAAAGGTGATCGCACTGCTACCGTCGAATTAAATGAAGGTCCTTTGACTGGACCAAAAACCTTGATTACGATTACTTCATCTCCAAAGAACGCCAATGTCGTGGCGCCAAGTAAGCGGTAATCAAGTAGCAAGCAGTCAGTAAGAAATCTGCAGGAAATAAAAAGGCCTCCACTGGAGGCCTTTTCTTATGGAGGAATTGGCTTACAAGCCTTCAGCCCTGATGAGGCCTACCGCTTGACCTTCAATTGCAAAGTTCGGTTGACGACTATCGACCACAATATTTTTGAAGTCTGGATTTTCTGCTTGCAACTCAATCACCATGCCGTTAGCTGTTTTCTTTTGCTGCCAGCGTTTGACAGTGACTTCATCATCAAGACGTGCAACAACGATATCGCCGTTACGTACTTCGGTAGTTTTTCTGACAGCTAAATAGTCGCCATCCAAAATACCCGCATCGCGCATGCTCATCCCTTTTACTTTTAATAAGTAATCAGCGCCCTTGCTAAATAAACTCGGATCAATTGGGACTTGTTTCTCAATGTGCTCAACTGCCATGATCGGTGATCCTGCAGCAACGCGACCAATGAGTGGAAGCGTGAGTTGCTGTAATGCGCCAGATGGTAATGACAATTGACGATATTTGTTTGAGTGTTGTGCTTGATGAAAGCGCTGGGGGATGCGAATGCCGCGTGATGTTCCTGGCGTTAGTTCAATATAGCCTTTTTTTGCAAGTGCGCGAAGATGCTCTTCAGCAGCATTTGCAGATGCAAATCCTAATTGCGTGGCAATCTCTGCTCGAGTCGGCGGCAAACCACTCTCATCAATTGCTTTGGTGATCAGTTCCAATATCTCACTCTGGCGTGCAGTGAGTTTGGGGAGGGCAGTCAGCTCCTCTAGATAATCGACTGTATTTATGTCCATACTGGGATTGTATACAGCACTTTTTGATAATTCAAGTAATTTAGGGAGATAATGGGGTATGAACTCGATCCGTGGCAATCCTGAAAATATCCCCCATATTTTGGTTTTGGGGGTGGGTGGAACCATTGCTGGTTTAGCCTATGATCCTGCCAATTCGACTGCATATCAATCGGGCCAAGTTGGTATTGAGACCCTCTTGGCAAAGATTCAGGAAAGTATTCCAGATGCTGTAAAAATAGTCTCTCAACAGCTGGCCAATATCGATAGTCGTGATCTTAGTGAGGATTTACTCACCCTGATAGGCAATACAGTTAAAGAATCTCTTCAAAATCCTGCTGTAAAAGGCGTAGTGATTACTCATGGTACCGACACCATTGAAGAAACTGGGTTTTTCTTACATGCTACCTGTGGCAGGCTTGCTGAAAAATTAGGCAAAAGGGTGGTCTTAGTTGGCGCCATGCTGCCTGCAAATGCACCTCAAGCAGATGGTCCAGCAAACCTCTTGGATGCCTTGAAATGGACATCAACCGCACCTGAAAACTGTCCTGGCGGGGTATTTGCAGTATTTGCCGGCAAAGTTTGCTTGGCACGGGATTTGGCTAAACGCCATAGTTCGGCGTTAAATGCGCCACTGATGGACTCGCCCAACAGCCCTATAGGCTTGATAAACCCCTCTTGGCTTTCTAGGTTAAAGGCAATTCAGGCTGCCTCAGTTGAGGATTTGCCCATTCCTGAGGTTTGGCCTTGGGTAGATATTCTGACTAGTCACGCTGGAGCGCGGGGGCAGACAATTGAGGCGCTTGTTGGCGCAGGTGTCCAGGGCTTGGTTTTGGCTGGGACTGGTTTAGGCGGTTTTCATAAAACTTGGCTTGAGCCTTTGAAAAAGGCTCAAATGCAGGGCATCGCTTTGGTCAGAACGTCCCGAACTGGTGCCGGGGCAACTGTAGCCTCAAAAGATGAGCTTTCTTGTGAACTGGCAGGGGTTCTTTCTGCTCCCAGAGCGAGGATTGCACTGCAGCTGGCTTTAAATGCTGAAAAAGATCACAAAGCAAACCCTAAATCCCTGACTTGGCAGGATTTTTTTGCTAGAATAGCGGTCTTGCCTGAATTTAGGTGAGGACTTAAAAAGTGTTGTGAGCAGTACTTACAATTTGTTACTACCTTGTCACACTGGCGCTAATTTCAAAACCATCAGAAATTGGCAGACGCCCAGGTGACTTAATCCTAAAGGAGTGTTTGATGCGTCATTATGAAATCGTCTTTATCGTCCATCCGGACCAAAGCGAGCAAGTGCCAGCGATGATCGATCGTTACAAAGCTACATTAGCAGCTGCGGGCGGCAAAATTCATCGTATGGAAGACTGGGGTCGTCGTCAGATGGCTTACATGATCGACAAGCTTGCTAAAGCCCACTACGTTTGCATGAACATTGAGTGCGACCAGAAAACTCTGGAAGAGCTTGAGCATGCGTTCAAATTTAACGATGCTGTTTTGCGTCACCTCATTATCAAGACTAAGAAAGCTGAAACAGAGCCTTCCATCATGATGAAAGAAGTGCAACGTGAAGAAGCTCGCAAATCAGCTCAAGCCGACGCTCCTGCAGCGGTAGCCTAAGTTAGAAATTTGAAGAGGAATACACAGACTAGAAAACGTATTAGAGAAGCGGGGCGGCGTTGAATCATTTCACCCTCACTGCAATCTTAGTTTCTAAAGACGCGATTCGATTTACACCTGCAGGAATACCAGTGATGCATTGCCAGCTAGAACATCGTGGCGAAGCGAACGAGGTAGGAGTGGCAAGGAAAATTCAGATGAGCGTTGAAGCCATAGCAATTGGTCCCATACAAAAGGATCTAGAGCGAATGGATTTAGGAGTTGAGGCAGTGTTTGAAGGATTCTTAACACCGAAGACTCTACGTAATCAAAGACTTGTTTTCCATATTACCCATATTCAATTGAAAAATTAAAGAGGAAATCATCATGGCGTTTGGAAAGAAACCCGATTTCAAAAAGAAACCAGCTCAGAACCCATTGTTCAAGCGTAAGCGTTATTGCCGTTTCACTGTTGGTGGCGTTGAGCAAATCGACTACAAAGATGTAGATACATTGAAGGACTTCATTGGCGAAAACGCCAAGATCACTCCTGCTCGTTTGACAGGCACAAAAGCAAAGTATCAGCGTCAGTTAGACACTGCTATCAAGCGTGCTCGTTTCTTGGCTTTGCTGCCATTCTCCGATCAACATAGAAAATAATTGGGAGCCCTCAATGCAAATTATTCTTTTAGAAAAAGTAACCAACTTGGGCAACCTCGGTGACGTCGTTCGCGTTAAAGACGGTTTCGCTCGTAACTTCCTAATCCCGCAACGTAAAGCTCGTCGTGCAACTGAAGCAGCAATCGCTGATTTTGCAATACGTCGTGCCGAGTTAGAAAAATTGGCTGCTGAGAAATTGGCTGCTGCCCAAGCAGTTGGCGTGAAGCTCAAAGACTTGGTTCTCGAAATCGGTCAAAAAGCAGGCGTTGATGGTCGTTTGTTTGGTTCTGTAACTAACCATGACATCGCCGATGCATTGAAAGCGAAAGGCTTCACGATTGAGAAGGCTTCAATTCGTATGCCAACTGGCCCATTGAAAATGGTTGGTGATCATCCTGTTGCGGTTGCTGTACATACCGACGTAGTGGCTGACATCACGATTCGTGTAGTTGGCGAACAAGCTTAAGTTTTAAAACTCAGGCTTTAGGAACTTCGCTAGCCTCATGGCTGAATCCCGTTCACGTTCCGTGACGCTGAATCCCGGCATGATGGGTTCTGGGGATGCAGTCGTGCAGGCCTTAAAAGTTCCACCCCATTCTGTAGAAGCCGAGCAATCATTGCTCGGCGGTCTACTGATCGATAACTCCTCTTGGGACAACCTGGGTGGAGTCTTAAACGATAAAGATTTCTATCGCCCTGAGCATGCATTGATTTATAAAGTCATTGCACGTTTAGTTAGCGACAACCATCCCGCCGACGTCATTACTGTTCATGATGCAATTAAGTCTGAGCAGGGTGGCGATTTGGTTAGCGTTGATTACCTCAATTCATTAGCGCAGAACACACCGAGTGCGGCGAACATTAAAGGCTACGCCGACATTGTTCGTGACCGCAGCATTCTGCGTCGCTTAATTGAAGTTTCAGACAGCATTGTGAACTCTGCTTTTGTTACAGAGGGCCGTCCAGTGAGAACGTTGTTGGATGAGGCAGAGGCTCGTATTTTGCAAATCGGTGAAGAAGGTAGTCGCAAAGCAGACTACCTTGAGATCGAACCACTCTTACGCTCGGTTGTGGCACGTATTGATGAGCTATACAACCGCCAAGGTGGTAGCGACATCACTGGTATTGCCACAGGCTTTATTGATTTGGATAAGCAAACCAGTGGTCTACAAAAAGGTGACTTAGTCATTGTTGCCGGAAGGCCTTCGATGGGTAAGACGGCTTTTGCATTGAATATTGCCGAGAATGTTGCTCTCGCAGAAGGTTTGCCTGTGGTCGTGTTCTCGATGGAGATGTCAGGTGAACAATTGGCATCACGCCTCCTCGGTTCAGTAGGGCGCGTTGATCAAGGTCGTATGCGTACCGGTAAGCTGCAAGATGATGAGTGGCCACGCGTGACTGATGCAATTGCCCGGTTAAGTAATACACAAATTTTGATTGATGAGACTGGCTCCTTATCAAGTCTAGAGTTGCGCACGCGCGCGCGCCGAATTGCCAGAAACTTTGGCGGCACTCTTGGTTTAGTAGTGATTGACTACTTGCAGTTGATGAGTGGCTCCGGTTCAGAGAACCGCGCAACTGAGATCTCAGAAATCTCCCGCTCCCTTAAATCGCTTGCAAAAGAATTGCAGTGCCCAGTAGTGGCGCTCTCACAGTTAAATCGTGGTTTGGAGCAACGTCCTAATAAGCGCCCAATCATGTCTGACCTGCGCGAGTCAGGCGCGATCGAGCAAGATGCTGACTTGATTATGTTTATTTATCGTGATGAGGTGTATCACCCTGATACTACGACTGATAAAGGCATGGCTGAGATCATTATCGGCAAGCAGCGTAACGGGCCAATTGGTACAGTTAGATTGAGCTGGCAAGGCCCATATACCAAGTTCGATAACTTAGCGATGGGATCTATCGGCTACTCTTCTGGCGGTTATGAGCCGTTCTAAAATATCGATGAAGAATGAACACATCAAAAAGCCTCGCATTGCGAGGCTTTTTTACTGAGGCAGTGCGCTCAACCGAATTACTTATTTTCCGCCTTCACATTTCTTAATGGAAGCAGCCTTAGCAGCACCATATAGTGGCTTGCCATCTTTGCTGACCGCTTTAGCTTCACAATCATTGGGTTTTGCATCGCCCATACATTTTTTAATGGAGGCATCTTTAGCGGCGCCATATAAAGACTTACCATCCTTGCTCACAGCTTTTGCTTCACAGGCTGCCTGATCGGCAAAAGCATAGATGGGAAGTGTAAAACTCAATGCGATGCTTAAAGCGATGACGATTTTCTTCATAGTGACCCCTTTTGTGAATACTTCAATGAATGACTTTCTTAAATCGATACTCTAATCAAAATTAAGCTATTGGGAAATATAGGGCAAGTGCTATTTACCCTATGGGGATAGAGAGCTTAGGGCGCTATCCGACGAGCCTCAGTAAACTTAGCAGCCCAATAGGGTGCGGTAATGTAGTCAAGGCGTACAGTGCCACCTGCGCTTGGCGCATGCACAAACCTTCCTTGCCCCACATAGATGCCAGCATGTGAATATTTTTCACCGGTAGTATTGAAAAACACTAAGTCACCTGGTGCTGGTGGTTGGTTCTCAACACTCCTGCCTTGAGTACTCATTTGTTGGATTGTGCGGGGTAATTTAATATCCGCCGCTTTGTTATAAACATAAACAATGAGGCCGCTGCAATCAAAGCCACCCTTGGGCGTATTGCCCCCATAACGATAGGGAACATCTACTAAGCCTACGGCTGCAATAGAGATATCCTCGGTGCCGACACTAGTGTCTTGTTTGAATTGCACCACTTTTGATGGGCCTGCTTTACTGCTGAATGTACTGCATCCCGATAATGCCAGGATCGAACAAATAAAAATGCCGCACCCAATGAGAGTGCGGCATGACCGGGTTTGCTTAGAGCGCGTCGGCAGCATGATCCGCAAGACGTGAGCGCTCGCCGCGCGCTAGGGTCACATGGCCGCCATGGCGCCAACCTTTAAAACGGTCAACGACATAAGTAAGACCAGATGAACCTTCCGTCAAGTAAGGTGTATCAATCTGTGCAATATTACCTAGGCAAACAATCTTCGTTCCTGGGCCCGCACGCGTTACGAGGGTTTTCATTTGCTTTGGTGTTAAGTTTTGTGCCTCATCGATGATCACAAATTTACTTACAAAGGTTCTACCGCGCATGAAGTTCATGCTCTTGACTTTAATCCGTGAGCGAATGAGCTCTTGAGTAGCAGCACGACCCCACTCACCAGCATCATCGTTACGTTGCAACACTTCTAGATTGTCATCAAAGGCACCCATCCAAGGTTGCATTTTCTCTTCCTCGGTACCAGGCAAGAAGCCGATATCCTCGCCAACGGGAACGGTGGCGCGGGTAATGATGATCTCGTTATAACGTTTGCTATCTAGGACTTGCTCAAGGCCTGCTGCTAGAGCTAACAAGGTTTTACCAGTACCAGCTTGCCCTAGGAGCGTCACAAAATCTACATCAGGGTTCATTAGCAAGTTCATCGCAAAGTTTTGCTCACGATTACGTGCAGTAACACTCCATACATTGTTCTTCTGGTGAGAAAAGTCTCTGAGGGTTTGCAAGAGAGCAGTTCTGCCATTGATTTCTCGTACGTGGGCATAGAACGGTGTAGAGCCGTCTGGATTTTCTTGATAAACAAATTGATTGACTAGCATGCTTGGCACAGATGGTCCAGTAACTCTATAGAACATCGTGCCTGATTTTGAATCAGACCAGCTTTCCATATCTTTGCCATGCTTTGGCCAGAAGTCTGCAGGCAATGACATGACGCCTGAGTACATTAAGTCACGATCTTCAAGTACCTGGTCGTTGAAATAATCTTCAGCGGGCAAGCCTAAAGCACGCGCCTTAATGCGCATGTTGATGTCTTTGGATACCAAGACTACTTCTTGACCATTGCGCGTTTTTTGAAGTTCGCTAACCACAGCCAAAATCATGTTGTCACCCTTACCTTCGGGCAGTCCCTCTGGCAAAGCTTGAGTAGCAAGTTTGGTTTGGAAATACAGGCGTCCGGAAACATCTTGGTTGCCAAGTTTGTTGAGCGGGATACCGTCATCTAAGGTGCCGCTAGTACCGGCAACCAACTGATCGAGAGAGCGGCTGACAGTACGTGCATTGCGGGCTACTTCGGTCATTCCTTTTTTATGATTGTCCAATTCTTCCAGAGTGGTCATAGGTAAGAAAAGGTCATGCTCCGAGAAACGGAATAAAGAACTTGGATCATGCATCAAGACGTTGGTATCGAGTACAAATAAACTTGGGGGACCTGTACGAATGACACGTTTTGGTTTTGCAGGAGTTGCTACATGATTTTCATTTCGGGTGGGGCTGCGGTCTGCTTTAATTTTTTCCAGAGCTACTTCTGCTGCAGATAAATCTTCCTCGACATCGTTTACCCAATCAGAGGCTTCTACCACCACTGGTTTTGCTGGAGCTGGGCGCTTCTTTAAGTCGGGAGTATCTTTCCGACTGAGCTTCACTTGATCAGCAATTTGAGTTGGGATGGGTGGCAATGGCATGCAGGCTCTCCTAAAAGAAAAAACCGCCAAGCGGAGTGCGTTGACGGTTTATTACGAAACTAGTTGCAAGGACTTCAAAAAAACGGAGGGGGTTGCTCCCCGAACCTGACTTCAGATGCTCAGGTTTCTGATTCAAACGGATTGTCAGACTTTCCCGTCGTTTACGGTGCATATGACTTTACTTTACCCCAAATTTTGGGCTTTGCAAGCACCCGAGAACAAATTGTTGCAAAAATTATTTGGTAGCTTGAGCCGCTTGTAATACCTCTGTCACATGACCAGGAACCTTTAGGCCGCGCCACTCTTTTACTAACGTCCCAGTAGAGTCAAACAGGAAGGTGCTGCGCTCAATTCCGCGGACCTGTTTGCCATACATATTCTTCATCTTGATGACTCCAAAGAGTTGACAGAGCTTTTCTTCGGTATCGGCAACTAGTTCAAATGGCAGTTGTAACTTGCTACGGAAATTGTCATGCGACTTGAGGCTATCGCGAGAGACGCCAACCACCAAGGTATTTGCTTTAGTAAAGGCTTCGATGTTGTCGCGAAACTCACCCGACTCGGCAGTGCAGCCTGGCGTCATATCTTTTGGATAAAAGTAGAGAACCAGTTTTTTTCCTTTAGCAGATGCCGGAGAAAAAGTGAGGTTTGATGTCGCCGGAATAGCGCATGTTGGAATTGCTTGGCCGATTGCTACTGTCATGATGATCCTTTGTAATTTGTCTCTTGGTTTTACTTGCTTAATGATGCTGAATAATCAGTTCGCCACTTCGATTGGGTATCTCACCCCAGGTGAGTGGCAATACCGCTATTTTATCCAGTTGATTGGTGGCTTTCCAGGATTGGTGTAACTCGCCCATGGTGACTAGGTCATGACCTTGATTGAGCCATCCAGCCAATAGTTGTTCAAACGCTGGAAGTAGCTTCTGACCCTCTAATTCTGCATGCAGGGTGAAGACTTGGTCATTGGGATTGCTTTGGGTAATTTCAAGGAGTTTTTTGACAGCCCCAAACTCATCGGCATCATCGATCCCGATGAGTTCATCAAAAGTCGGTAGCGTGGTTGGGTACTGCACATGTTTTGCCTTACCTGAAGTAAGTCCTAGGCGATACGGTATCAAGTTCGGCTCTGCTCTTCCGTCAGAGGAATATGTAATCCCCCATTGATCGAGCTGCTCAAAAGCGGCTTCGTTCATTTGCCAGCCTGCTGCACCATAGGTTACTGGAGCGTGACCAAAGATCTCGACAAAGCGATCCCAGCTTTTTTGCATCATCGCCTTAGTCCATCCGGAGTCTTGATTGCGCACAGCATCTTGCCATGCAACGTGGTCCCAAGTGTGTATACCAGTTTCATGTCCAGCTTGATCAATTGCGCGCATTTCTGCAGCTGCTTTTTTACCAATGTCTGGGCCAGGAAGAAGAACGCCATAGAGCAGAGTTTTAATGCCGTAGTGCTCTACGACAGAGGTACGACTCACTTTTCTTAGAAAGCCGGGGCGAAAAACTCTTTTTAAGGCCCAGCCAGTATGATCTGGTCCAAGGCTAAATAGGAAGGTGGCCTTTAAGCCAAAACGCTCAAGGGTTCTAGCTAGATTAGGGACACCTTCTTTGGTGCCACGTAAGGTATCAACATCAACCTTGAGAGCAATCTTAGCCATGAATCCTTGAATCTATTTCTGCTTATTCTTTGTCGACTAAAGAGCGGGCTTTTTCCACGTCTTGACGATAAGCTTCAAAAATATTCTTGAGGGCATCTGCCATTGGCGTAGTCGGTTTCCAACCCAATTCACTCATAGTGTTGTCAATCGCTGGTACGCGGTTCTGAACATCTTGATAACCTTCGCCGTAATATGCTCCAGAGGTTGTTTCCACTATCTTGACGTCATTCGCTGTTTTGGCGTACTCAGGGATGCTACGGGCAATCTCGAGCATTTGATTTGCTAATTCACGAACAGAGTGATTGTTCTTTGGGTTGCCAATGTTGTAGATCTTGCCATTAGCAACATCATCTTTATTGGCGATGATGCGCATGAGTGCGTCGATACCATCA
The DNA here is from genome assembly GCF_018882005.1 of Polynucleobacter sp. es-GGE-1. NCBI lineage: Bacteria > Pseudomonadati > Pseudomonadota > Betaproteobacteria > Burkholderiales > Burkholderiaceae > Polynucleobacter > Polynucleobacter sp. es-GGE-1. The sequence goes on along the minus strand of NZ_JACVPE010000004.1, from coordinate 134,068 downwards.
TCAATATAAGTAAAAGCACGTTTCTGTGCGCCACCATCTACTAGATTAATAGGTTCGCCACGCACGATGTGACCCAAGAACTGAGTCACTACGCGGGAGGAGCCTTCTTTTGGAGTGTAGATACTGTCGAGTCCAGGACCAATCCAGTTAAATGGGCGGAAGAGGGTAAAGCGCAAGCCTTCCATACCGTAACCCCAAATCACGCGATCCATCAATTGCTTGGAGCAAGCATAGATCCAGCGGGGTTTATTGATTGGACCGTAAACCATATTCGATTGAGATGGATCAAATTCGCTGTCTTCACACATGCCATAAACCTCAGAGGTCGATGGGAAGACCAGGTGCTTTTTATATTTAACAGCAGAGCGCACGATCGGCAGATTGGCTTCGAAGTCGAGCTCAAATACTTTAAGTGGTTGTTGTACGTAAGTTGCCGGTGTAGCAATCGCAACCAAAGGGAGGATAACGTCGCATTTGCGAATGTGATATTCAACCCACTCTTTATTGATGGTGATATCACCTTCAAAGAAGTGCATGCGAGGGTGATTGATCAAATCACCCAGGCGATCATTCTGCATATCCATGCCATAGACATCCCAATCGGTTGTCTCCAGAATGCGTTTGGAAAGGTGGTGGCCGATAAAACCGTTAACACCAAGAATGAGTACTTTTTTCATCTCTACTGCCTCGTTTTAATCTAATTTGTATTTAATGCCTATTTGCTTGCTGGAAACCATTCCAAGACTTCAACTGCTTGGTGGTCGCCACAAATGCCGAATACCCGATTATCAACCACTTGGATACCAGTAGCCCTAAGATCGAGCTTGGCTGGAAAGGGGCCTTTCAGGCTAGTGCGGGCTAGGATCATGGTTGCGCCATTGTGCTCAGTAAAAGCGCCTGGATAAGGGGGTGCAACGGCTCTGACAAGGTTATGGACTTGCTGTGCACTCTGATTCCAGTGAATTTGCCCATCAGCAGGCTTTCTGCCGCCAAAATAACTGCCTTTTTGGAGTTCATTGGGCTTGCGGGGAACTTTGCCTTGGAGGAGTTCTGGCAGAACTTGGTTAATTACCGCTACAGCAGCTCCGCTGACTTTGCCAAAGACATCTGTCGCGGTTTCGTCTGGACCAATGCTGACCTTTGCTTGTCCAACAATGTCACCAGCATCTGGTTTGACTTCCATGACATGGAGGGTGGCACCAGTTTCTGTCTCACCATGCAAGATTACCCAATTGACTGGAGCTCGACCTCGGTACTTCGGCAGTAATGAGCCATGCATATTGAGTGCGGCAATCTTGGCGCAAGCCAAAATTTGCGCCGGAATCATATGGCGGTAGTAGAAGGAAAAAATATAGTCAGGCGATAGTGCTTGAAGCTTAGGAGTTAAATCATTTAACTCGCTAGCACTTGGCGTGATGTAAGGAATGTTTTTTTCGGTACAGAGTTTGGCGACGCTAGCAAACCAGACATTCTCATTGGGGTCGTCTTCGTGAGTAACTACCAGATCAACTTGGATGCCCGCATTAAGAAGTGCTTTGAGGCAATTAACGCCAACATCGTGATATGCGAATACGACAGCGTGCAATTATTTTTTCTCTAAAATGGTTTGCACCACATAACGTGGGCGATTACGGATCTGCTGATAGATGCGGCCAATATATTCACCCAAAAGACCAAGGCCAAAGAGCATCACACCAATTAAGAAGAAAGTGAGCGCAAAGAGGGTGAAGACACCCTCAACCTCTGCACCTAAAACAAAGCGGCGCACCAATAGGTATGCAAACAAGCTGCCGGCAGCGAGCGACAGTAACATGCCCAGAATCGAGAAGATCTGCAAAGGTATGATAGAAAAGCCGGTAACCAAATCAAAGTTCAAGCGAATCAGTTGATAGAGACTGTATTTGGATTCACCAGCGAAGCGCTCTTCATGCTTGACGCTTATTTCAATGGGGTTGGCAGCAAAGGTATAAGCCAGCGCAGGAATAAAGGTATTGTTCTCGTCACATTGACGAACGAGATCAACGATGCGACGGCTATAGCCGCGCAGCATGCAGCCCTGATCGGTCATTGTGATACGGGTAATATTTTCACGTAAACGATTCATCGCGCGTGAGGCAAATTTTCTGAAGAAGCTATCGCGACGATCTGCACGAATAGTGCCGACGTAATCATGACCCTTTAGCAATTGCTCAGTGAGCGCATCAATTTCTTCGGGAGGATTTTGTAAATCTGCATCCAAGGTGATGATGTGTTCACCTTTCGCGTATTCAAAACCAGCCATGATGGCCATGTGCTGGCCAAAGTTGCTATGAAATAACACTGCACGTGTAACGTCAGGACGCAACTCCACTTGTCTAGCCAGAATCCCTGCTGAGCGATCCTTACTGCCATCGTTTACAAAAACAATCTCATATGCAACATTGCGTTTGGTAGCGAGCGCATCTAATGCAGGATAAAGGCGATCAAATAAAGCCTGAAGACCGTCTTCTTCGTTGTAAACGGGAATAACGATGCTGAGTTTTGGATTGGCAGCTAAATTTGCGGTCATGCTGCAATTTTGCCTGATTCTGGGGATTTAACCCAATAAGACTAGTTTTTACGGTGTTTCTTGAGGATTCCGACTAATCCACTGGCTATACGACGAATATCCTCATCAGCCATTCCAGGAAATAGCGGGAGAGTGAGAATAGAGCGACCAATACGTTCTGCAATAGGAGTATCACTCGTTTTATAGCCTTGATCTTTGTACAGAGTAAAGCCGGTGATGGCAGGGTAGTGCACACCAGTGCCAATGCCGAGGGCTTTTAATTCCATCATGACTTGGGCGCGATCACAATTGAGTTGATCTAGTGGCAGCACTACTTGATACATGTGCCAATTACTCTCTGTGAAATTTTCAACTGGAAGCTCTAACTTAAGATGATCCAGGTCTGCAGATTTGAGTTCGGTACGGATCACATCAAAGTATTGATGTGCAAGTGTAGCGCGACGTGTTTGATAAGCTGGCAATTGTTTGAGTTGTTGTAAGCCAATGACCGCATTAACGTCGGTCAAATTATCTTTGCCGCCCAACACATCCACATCCATGCCATCCATGCCTTGACGAGTTAAACCCTGTAGACGAAACTTTTCAGCAAGCTTGGTTTCATCTGCATTATTGAGTACAAGACAACCACCTTCAACCGTACTGAGATTCTTATTGGCTTGGAAACTAAAGCTCACTAGATCACCAAAGCTACCAATCTTCTTGCCTTTCCATTGCGATCCAAACGCTTGTGCAGCATCTTCAATCACGCGCAGCTTGTATTGCTTGGCTAATGCGTAGAGCTGATCCATATCAACTGGCAGGCCAGCCAAATATACTGGCATGATGGCGCGAGTCTTAGGAGTGATTGCTGCAGTCACTTGATTGAGATCAATATTGCGGGTAACAGGATCAACATCCACAAAGACTGGTTTGGCACCAACACTTAAAATCACATTCGAAGTGGCTACCCAAGATATCGGCGTGGTAATTACTTCATCGCCCTCGCCAATGCCAGCAACTTGCAATGCAATCTTCATGGTTGCCGTGCCATTAGCAAAACAACGCACCGGGCGACCACCAAAGTAGTCGCTGAGGGCTGCTTCGAACTCTGCTAACTTTGGTCCCGAGGTTACCCAGCCCGAGAGCAATACCTCAGCAACGGCATCAATCGTTTCTTGATTAAAGCTGGGGCGCGTAAACGGAATAAATGCGGGAGTAGAAGTAGGTGCAGGGTTTGCCATAACGCTTATATTACTTTGATTGCTGCGAGCTACTTGTAGTTTCTGGATGTTTGACAATCACTCGACGAGAATCACGATCCACTTCCTGCATCGGTATCTTTAAGTCCTGCAGAGCAATATATTGCTCGGGAACCATCAGCGCATAGGCGGTTTGATCTTCTTTCCAACGAGTAATGAAAGCATCGAGGGTCGGCATCCACAGATCAGGTTCTTGATTGACACCAAATTCCAGCTCATCAGGTGATTCGACCATGATCATAGTTCTACCAAGATAAAACGGGACAGTGTGATCTAGTAGGCGCACAGAGTAGAAATTGACTTTTTCTGGAATAGATATTTTGACGCGGTTAACGAGATCAATGCCTGATACTGCACGCCCCAAAGTTTCATGGCCAGTTCCAGCGATGATGGCGCACAAGAAAAAGCCACAGGCAAAACTCACAATGCTTTGGATGCCATGGCGTTTAGATTGCAGAGCTGCATACGAGCTAAAGATAATGAGCGCAACTAATGCAGCAATGACCCATTGGGTATATTGCGCATAGGATTCAATTTCATCAGGCCTTGCTTGCTTGCTAATTTCTGATAAGAAGAAAAAGCCTATACAACCCAGCAGAGCAAATCCAAGGGTTTGTAATTTCCAAGGGATTGCCATGGAGTTCGTTTGACCTAATAAACGATCTAAGCGATTACCAATCAATAGGGCTAGTGCAGGAAAGATCGGGATGATATAACCAGGAAGCTTGGAGCGGGACACGCTGAAGAACGCAAAGATCACTACAAACCAGCACACCAGTAACCATCCGCTGGAGAACTCTCGTCTGCGTTCTTGCCAAGCCTGTGTCAGTGCCCCGGGGATTTGTAATGCCCAAGGAAGTATGCCGATTAATAGCAGTGGTACGAAGTAATAGATGGGACCAGTTCTACTATGGGCATCCTGTGTAAATCGTTGCAGGTGTTCGTGAATAAAGAAAAATTCTAGGAACTCGGGATTACGTTGTGCTACCAAAATAAACCAAGGTGCTGTAATAGCTAAGAACAAAATCAACCCACTAAACAAACGTAAGCGAGTCCAAATTTTCCAATTCCAAGTGCTAACAGAGTAGGCGGTAAAAACCATGGCTGGGATGGCTGCGCCAATCACGCCTTTTGATAAGGTAGCCAGTGCCATAAACACCCAGCAAGCCCACATCCAATAGCGACAACTGGATTTATTGCTTGCAGTTTGTGCCAACAATAAGCTGCAAAGCGCCGCCACTAAAAAAGAAGAGAGCCCCATGTCGAGAGAATTAAAGTGGCCGCTAATGATCCACATTGGACTTGATGCTAAAACGACTGCAGCCAACCAACCTGCTCTCGCATTAAAGATGCGAGCGCCAGTAAAGCCAATAGCGAGAATGGTCAGAAATCCAGTGAGGGCTGTCCAGAGCCTTGCTTGCCAATCACCAATACCAAATACTTTAAATGCTGCTGCAGTTGCCCAAGCTTGAAGAGGCGGTTTCTCAAAATACTTGTAGCCGTTGTAGCGCGGTGTTACCCAATCACCAGTGACCAACATCTCTCTGGCGATTTCTGCATAACGTCCTTCATCGGATGGGATGAGGTGGCGATAGTTCAGGGTGCCAAACCAGAGCAGGGCATAAATGAGTATTAACAGCAACATTTTGCTGGGGTGCAGGGCAGAAGATTGCCTAATTTGCCCAAACTGCATTAAGTCGGCTCCACGATCAAGGCTAAGAGGACTTGACGCCCTTCACCTACCAAGATGTTGTAAGTACGGCAGGCAGCTTGAGAATCCATGATTTCAAAGCCAATTTTGGCTTGAATCAGGGCTTTTAGGAGTTCTGGCTTAGGAAAGTGTTGGCGACTGCCGGTCCCAATGAGAATCAATTCAGGCTTGAGATCGACCATTTGGGTGAAATGGCTGGCTTCTAGGTCATCAAAGGACTTTGCGGGCCACTCTGAAATAGCCCCGTCTGAGCTCAATAAGACCGCATGGGCATATGGGACCTTGTTGATCTCTATGTAGCCATCGCCATAGCCGGTAATCGAATTGCCTCCAGAATGGGGGTCAGATTGAAGCTTCAAGTGGACTCTCTGTCATAATTATGTGGATTATAGCTAGCTGTTTTTTCTAAGATTTCAAGAACTTACCCTTTAATTTATTGTGAAACCCATCCTAAAGTCCCAAAAACTCGATAACGTTTGTTACGACATTCGTGGTCCAGTGCTCGAGCTTGCTCAGCGCATGGAGGAAGAAGGTCACAAAATCATCAAATTAAACATCGGAAACGTCGGGGTTTTCGGTTTCGATCCTCCCGAAGAGATTCAGTTGGACATGATCCGCAATTTGAGTAATGCCTCTGCTTATTCTGATTCCAAAGGTATTTTTGCGGCACGTAAGGCCATCATGCAGTACTGCCAAGAAAAGGATATTCAGGGCGTGGCATTAGATGATGTTTATACCGGTAACGGTGTGTCTGAGCTCATCGTACTTTCCATGAACGCCCTTCTGAATGATGGCGACGAAGTGTTGGTGCCTACGCCAGACTACCCACTATGGACTGCTGCTGTGAGTTTATCCAGCGGCACACCCGTTCATTATCTGTGTGATGAGTCAAAAGATTGGGCGCCAGACTTAAATGATCTGCGCAAAAAAATTACCCCTCGTACTAAAGCGATTGTGGTCATTAACCCAAATAATCCAACTGGTGCGATTTATTCTAAAGAAGTGTTGCTTGAGTTGACACAAATTGCTCGTGAGCACGGTTTAATTTTGTTCGCTGATGAGATTTACGACAAGATGTTGTACGACGGTGAGAAACATATCTCGCTTGCATCCCTGTCTCATGATGTTGTCATCATTACTTTTAACGGGCTATCTAAGAACTACCGCTCATGCGGCTACCGCGCAGGCTGGATGGTGGTTTCTGGTGATAAAGAAATGGTGCGGGACTATATCGAAGGTCTCAATATGTTGGCCTCGATGCGTTTATGTGCAAACGTACCGGGCCAATACGCCATTCAAACTGCATTAGGCGGATATCAAAGTATTAATGACTTAGTGAGCGAAGGCGGTCGGCTTGCAAAGCAGCGCGATCTTGCTTGGAAACTCATCACAGAAATTCCTGGTGTCACTTGCGTAAAACCCAAGTCAGCTCTGTATTTATTTCCGAAGTTGGATTCTGAGGTTTATCCCATTAAAGATGATCAACAGTTTGTTGCCGATCTTCTTAAAGAGGAAAAGGTATTGTTAGTACAGGGTTCCGGTTTTAACTGGGGCAAACCTGATCACTTCCGTGTTGTGTTCTTACCTCATGAAGATGTGCTCACGGAGGCGATTGGTCGCCTGGCGCGTTTTCTGGAGCGTTATCGTAATAAGCATGGTCGTAAGGCTTCTTCAATCGCTGCAAAGGCATCATGAAACCGATTCAAGTAGGTCTATTAGGTATTGGCACCGTAGGCGGTGGTGTATTCACTGTTCTAGAGCGCAACCAAGATGAAATCACTCGTCGTGCCGGTCGTGGCATTCGCATTCATACCGTTGCTGATCTAAATGTAGAGCGCGCCAAAGAGATCGTGAAAGATCGTGCGCAGATCGTCAACGATGCTCGTGCCGTGATCAATAACCCAGAGATTGATATCGTGGTTGAGCTGATTGGTGGCTATGGCATCGCTAAGGACTTGGTTTTAGAGGCAATTGCAGCTGGCAAACACGTGGTTACGGCTAACAAGGCGTTAATTGCGGTTCACGGCAATGAGATTTTTAAAGCAGCGCACGCTAAGGGTGTGATGGTTGCATTTGAGGCAGCAGTTGCTGGCGGTATTCCGATTATTAAAGCTTTGCGTGAAGGCTTAACGGCCAATCGTATTGAATGGATTGCAGGCATCATCAACGGTACAACCAATTTCATTCTTTCTGAAATGCGGGACAAAGGCTTGGACTTTGAAACCGTTCTCAAAGAAGCGCAACGCTTAGGTTATGCAGAAGCGGATCCGACCTTCGATATTGAAGGTATTGATGCTGCTCATAAAGCAACCATCATGAGTGCGATTGCATTTGGTATTCCGATGCAATTTGATAAGGCACATGTTGAAGGCATTACTAAACTAGCGGCGATTGATATTCGCTATGCTGAGCAATTGGGTTATCGTATCAAGCTACTCGGTATTGCTAAGAAAACACCAACGGGCGTCGAGTTACGTGTGCATCCCACTTTAATTCCTGCTAAGCGTTTAATTGCAAACGTAGAGGGAGCCATGAATGCGGTCCAAGTATTTGGCGATGCTGTTGGCACTACCCTCTACTACGGTAAAGGTGCTGGTTCGGAGCCAACCGCTTCCGCAGTAATTGCCGATCTGGTTGATATCACTCGTTTATTAAGTGCGGATCCTGAACATCGTGTCCCATACTTGGCATTCCAACCAGATGCAGTCCAAAACACCCCTATATTGCCGATTGGCGAGATCACGACCAGCTACTACTTACGTATGCGCGTAGCTGATCAGGCAGGTGTGCTCGCTGATATTACGAAGATCTTAGCTTCCCATGGCGTTTCTATTGATGCGCTCTTGCAAAAAGAAGCTGATGAAGGTGAAAGTCAGACTGACTTAGTGGCCTTAACTCACGAAACCAAAGAGAAGAACATGCTTGCCGCAATCAAAGAGATTCAGAATCTCAAGACGGTTGCTGGTGAAGTAGTGAAGATTCGTTTAGAAAATCTGTCTTAATTTAATCTATGCGTTACCAATCTACTCGTGGCAATAGCCCAGAACAATCCTTCTTAGAAATTTTGTTAGGTGGGTTGGCGCCAGATGGCGGCCTGTATTTGCCGACGCAATACCCAAAGGTGACTGCGGAGCAGTTAGATTCATGGCGCGGTTTATCTTACGCAGACCTAGCCTATGAGGTGTTGAGTTTGTATTGCGACGATATTCCTGAGGCTGATTTGCGCGCACTGCTGCGCAAAACCTATACCGAGCAAGTCTATTGCAATGGTCGTCCACAAGATAATGCGAAAGATATTACGCCTTTGCATTGGTTGGGTGAAGAGCATGGCACACGTATTGGCTTATTGAGTCTCTCTAATGGCCCAACTCTCGCCTTTAAAGATATGGCAATGCAGTTGCTCGGCAATCTTTTTGAATACGCGCTAAAGCGCGCTGGCCAGAAGCTGAATATCTTGGGCGCCACTTCTGGCGATACTGGTAGTGCTGCCGAATATGCAATGCGCGGCAAAGAGGGCGTGAAGGTATTCATGCTTTCACCGCGCGGCAAGATGAGCGCATTTCAATCTGCCCAAATGTATTCTTTGCAGGACCCTAATATCTTTAACTTAGCAGTAGCCGGAGTCTTTGATGACTGCCAGGATATTGTTAAGGCGGTGAGTAACGACCTTGTTTTTAAAGCTCAGCAGCAAATTGGCACCGTGAACTCTATCAATTGGGGGCGCGTTGTTGCGCAGGTGGTGTATTACTTCCAAGGCTATCTGCTAGCAACCAACGCTAGCTCTGAAAAAGTCTCCTTTACTGTGCCCTCTGGTAACTTCGGTAATGTTTACGCTGGTCATATCGCCCGCATGATGGGATTACCAATTGAGCATTTGATCGTCGCTACAAATGAGAACGATGTGCTCAATGAGTTCTTCCGCACGGGTGTTTATCGTGCGCGCAAATCTGCCGAGACTTTGCATACCTCTAGTCCCTCAATGGATATCTCGAAGGCCAGTAACTTTGAGCGCTTTGTATTCGACTTTATGGGTCAAGACGGCAAGGCGACTGCGGCGATGTTCAAGCAAGTCGATACCACTGGTGGCTTTGACATCTCTCAAGATACCGTCTTTAAAGAGCTTGGTAAATATGGCTTCCAATCTGGACGTAGTAGTCATGCCAATCGTTTGGAAACGATTCGTGATATCGATAAGCGTTATGGTGTGATGATTGATACTCATACTGCTGATGGTGTCAAAGTAGCGCGTGAGCACTTGCAAGCTGGTATTCCGATGCTGGTGCTGGAGACGGCCTTGCCCATTAAGTTTGAAGAAACGATTCAAGAAGCCTTGGGTCGTCCTGCCGAGTGCCCGACTGCGTTTAAAGATATCAAATCAAAGCCACAGCGCGTAGAAAATATCAATGCGGATATAAATCAGGTTAAAGATTTTATTACAGCGCATCTCAACTAGATTTTTTAATCAACACAAAGTAACAATCCATATTGCTATGACTAAGCCACCGATGTTGACTGCGCAGCAGGCTTTAGATCATTTACTCTCCCATGCCAAGCCAGTAGAGGAGAGTGAAAGCATTCCAATGCAAGCAACACTTGGTCGTGTACTTGCAGAAAACGTCAGTAGCTTGGTGGATGTGCCACCGTTGGATAACACTTCGATGGATGGTTATGCGGTTCGCACTGCGGATACCCAAAATTCTGGAAGTATCCTCAGAATCGCGCAACGCATCCCAGCAGGTTCAGTTGGCATTCAACTAGAGCCTGGTACGGCAGCACGGATTTTTACGGGAGCTCCCATACCTCCTGGCGCTGACGCAGTCGTTATGCAAGAAGATTGTGCCGTTCCTGAAGGGGTTGCGGATCAAGTGCAGGTCAATATTGCTCCAGTATCAGGCCAGTGGATTCGCCGCAAAGGTGAGGATTTAAGCGCTGGCAAAATGGCATTAACTGCTGGAACATATTTGCGCCCTCAAGAGTTGGGTGTAGCAGCATCTGCAGGATTAACTCACTTAAACGTGAAGCGTCGCGTGAAAGTGGCCGCCTTTTTCACCGGCGATGAATTAGCCTTACCAGGTGAACCTTTAAAGCCAGGTGGCATCTACAACTCCAATCGCGATACCTTATTAGCCTGTCTCCGATCCTTGGGTTGCGACGCTACCGATTTGGGGATTGTTCCGGATCGTTTGGATGCTACTCGCGCCGCATTGCGCAAAGCAAGTAAAGATCATGATTTGATTATTACTTCAGGTGGCGTGTCTGTTGGCGAAGAAGATCATATTAAGCCTGCAGTGAATGCTGAGGGTAGATTAGATCTTTGGCAGATTGCTATCAAGCCGGGTAAGCCATTAGCATTTGGTGCGGTTCGCAAATCGGATGAGCCAAAAGAGGGTGAGGCTTGGTTTATTGGATTGCCTGGCAACCCAGTATCTAGCTTTGTCACCTTTCTGCTGTTTGTGCGCCCTTTTATTTTGAAGTTGCAGGGGCGTGAGGCTAAGCTGCCACAGTCTTATTTAATGCGTGCTGATTTTGATTGGCTGAAAGCAGATCGTCGTAATGAGTTCTTGCGGGTAAAGATCAATGCAGTGGGCGGTTTAGATTTATTCCCGAACCAAAGTTCTGGAGTGCTCACTAGTGCTTCATGGGGCGATGGCTTGGTAGATTGCTCGCCAGGACAGCCCATCAAAAAGGGTGATATGGTCAAGTACATTCCTTTTGAAGCGCTTCTTAAGTAATCGGTTTACGATGCTCTAATGAAACTTGAATTACGATTCTTTGCCTCATTGCGTGAAGCCCTCGAGACTTCGCAAGAAAGCATTGATGCTCCAGCAACAGTTAAGACCATCGCTGATCTCAGAATCTTTCTGGCGCAACGCGGTGGAGCTTGGGCTCAGGCATTGGCCGAAGGAAAAGCGTTGCGTTGCGCACTCAATCAACATATGGTGGATGCAAATACAAGTTTGCAAGAAGGTGCTGAAGTAGCTTTTTTCCCACCGGTGACTGGTGGTTAATATGCCAATCAGAATTCAAGAAAACGATTTTGATCTGAGCGCTGAGATTGCAGCGCTTCGTCAGGGCGATCCAAGAGTGGGCGCAGTAGTCACTTTCTTGGGCACTGTCCGCGACATGAATGATGGCAGTCAAGTCAAAGAGATGACCTTAGAGCATTACCCCGGCATGACCGAAAAGGCCTTAGAAGAAATCATTACTCAAGCTAAAGCACGCTGGGACATATATCAAGCACTAGTCATTCATCGAGTTGGTGCGCTGTTACCAGAAGATCAAATCGTTTTGGTTGCTGTAACTAGCGCCCACAGAGGGGAAGCTTTTGCTGCTTGTGAATTTATGATGGATTACCTAAAAACTGCCGCCCCATTTTGGAAAAAAGAAGATACTCCTGGGGGTGCTCGCTGGGTAGATGCTCGTGTCACAGATGATGCTGCAATGGCGCGCTGGAAGAAGAATTAAAACCTCTTAAGTCCTATTTAAAAAATCCTAACTTTTCTGATCTTGGCAGTTGTTTTAATTTCATCTCGGCCTTAGAGGCCTCTGAGCGATCTGGGTGCTCTTGGGTCGCCAAGAGGATAACTGGTCTTCGTGACCGGGTGTAGCGAGCGCCTTGCCCTGAATTATGGGCTTCCAGGCGATGCTCCAAGCGATTGGTAATGCCAGCGTAGTAGCTACCGTCAGAGCACTCTAGTAAATAAACAAGCCAGGTCAAAATAGCTCACATTTAGGGTTAAAAAGGGCGTAAATAGCCTTGAAATTGTCATTATTGCCCTTATATTCTATAGATAGAAATACATGGAATACATGAGGCATAAAAATGAGAATAGATAAATTAACAACCAAATTTCAAGAGGCTTTAAGTGAAGCGCAAAGCATCGCTTTAGCTAAAGATAATCAATACATCGAGCCAGCCCATGTCTTGTTGGCAATGTTGCGTGACTCTGATGGATCTGCAAAGAGCTTATTAACCCGTGCAGGCGTCAATGTTCCAGGCCTTGAAAAAGGCGTGGAGAAAGTCATTAGCAATTTGCCTGAAGTGCAGGGTACTAGTGGTGAAGTGCAAGTGGGTCGTGATTTGAGTAATTGGCTCAACCTATGCGAAAAAGAGGCGAATAAGCGTAATGATCAATTTATCGCTGGCGAGTTGTTCTTGCTAGTGGTGGCTGATGATAAGGGCGAGCTTGGCAAGGTAGCCCGCGAGAATGGTTTAAATCGTAAATCGTTAGAGGCGGCTATTGATTTAGTACGCGGAGGGGAATCAGTGAATAGTGCAGATGCTGAAGGTCAACGTGAAGCCTTAAAAAAATACACAATCGATTTAACTGAGCGCGCTCGTATGGGTAAGCTCGACCCCGTCATTGGTCGTGATGATGAGATTCGTCGCACCATTCAGATCTTGCAACGTCGCGGTAAAAACAACCCAGTGTTGATTGGTGAGCCTGGTGTAGGTAAAACCGCCATTGTGGAAGGCTTGGCACAGCGAATTGTGAATGGCGAAGTACCTGAGACTTTAAAAAATAAACGTGTCTTAGTTTTGGATATGGCTTTGTTATTAGCAGGCGCTAAGTATCGAGGTGAATTTGAAGAGCGTCTGAAGGCGGTCTTGAGTGATGTAGCTAAGGACGAAGGTCAAACCATCATCTTTATCGATGAAATTCATACGATGGTAGGTGCTGGTAAGGGGGATGGCGCAATGGATGCCGGCAATATGCTCAAGCCTGCATTAGCGCGTGGTGAATTGCATTGTATCGGTGCGACCACTTTAGATGAATACCGCAAGTACATTGAGAAGGACGCTGCACTCGAGCGCCGCTTCCAAAAAGTGATGGTCGAAGAGCCCAGTGTTGAAGCGACGATTGCGATCTTGCGTGGATTACAAGAACGCTATGAGCTCCATCATGGAATTGAGATTACCGATCCTGCGATCGTTGCTGCTGCAGAGTTATCCCACCGCTACATTACCGATCGTTTCTTGCCAGATAAGGCAATTGATCTGATTGATGAGGCGGGTTCACGTATTCGGATGGAAATTGATTCCAAGCCAGAGGTGATGGATAAGCTCGAGCGCCGATTAATTCAGCTCAAGATTGAGCGTGAGGCCGTTAAGAAGGAAAAAGATGAGGCTTCACAAAAGCGTCTTGCTTTGATTGAAGATGAGATCAAGCGTCTAGGTGCTGAATATGCAGACCTAGAAGAGATCTGGAAAGCAGAGAAGGGTGCTGTATTAGGCGCTGCCAATCTGAAAGAAGAGATTGAGAAAGTGCGCGGAGAAATTGCTAAGTTGCAACGTGAAGGCAAGCTAGAGAAGGTCGCTGAATTGCAATATGGCAAATTGCCAGAGCTTGAAGCGAAGCTTAAATCTGCAACTGCTGCTGAAGCAAAGGGCGGTAAAGACGGCGTTGTCAAGAACAAGTTGTTACGTACTCAAGTAGGCGCAGAAGAAATCGCCGAAGTCGTTTCTCGTGCGACGGGTATTCCGGTATCGAAGATGATGCAAGGTGAACGTGACAAACTTCTCAAGATGGAAGAGTTGCTGCATAAGCGCGTAGTTGGCCAAGAAGAGGCTATCCGTGCAGTATCCGATGCTATCCGTCGCTCGCGCGCTGGCTTGGCTGAAGAGAATCGTCCTTATGGATCATTCTTATTCTTGGGGCCAACAGGTGTTGGTAAGACAGAGCTGTGCAAAGCCTTAGCTGGCTTTTTATTCGATAGTGAAGACCACTTGATTCGGATCGATATGAGTGAGTTCATGGAGAAGCATAGCGTTGCCCGTTTGATTGGCGCGCCTCCAGGCTATGTTGGTTACGAAGAGGGAGGCTACTTAACAGAGCAAGTCCGCCGTCATCCATACAGCGTCATCTTGTTTGATGAAATCGAAAAGGCGCACCCAGATGTCTTTAACGTCCTTTTGCAAGTACTTGATGATGGCCGTTTAACGGATGGTCAAGGCCGCACTGTAGATTTCAAGAACACTGTGATCGTGATGACGAGTAACATTGGCTCTCATTTAATTCAGTCAATGACGGATAAGAAGCAAGCTGAAATTAAAGAAGCCGTATTTGAAGAGTTAAAGAATCATTTCCGTCCAGAGTTCTTGAATCGAATTGATGAGATTGTGGTGTTCCATGGCTTGGACAAGGCTAATATTGCTAATATCGCAAAGATCTTGCTCAAAAACTTATCGGATCGTTTGGCTAAGGTCGATATGCAGCTTGAGGTTAGTGATGCAGCCTTAAGCAAGATTGCGGAAGTCGGTTTTGATCCAGTATTTGGTGCGAGACCACTGAAGCGTGCCATTCAGCAGCATATTGAGAACCCCGTTTCCAAGATGATTTTGGAGGGTAAGTTCGGTCCTAAGGATGTTGTGCCAGTGGATGTCGATAAAAAAGGCGACTTTAGCTTTACTCGTCAGGTTCACTAGTACTCCAATAGTATTTCTGCAGGAATATTCCTGCGCCAGTAAACTCGACACATGACTGTTGCGCTTAGTAGGCGTGCCAGTGATGTCCGGGTGATTGGTCTTATTAGCCTGGCGCACGGCAGCTCACACTTCTTTCATTTAGTTCTTCCTCCCATGTTTCCATGGTTGAAGGACGCATTTGCTCTGAGCTATGCTGAGCTTGGCTTACTGATGTCCATCTTTTTTGTGGTCTCCTGTGTTGTGCAGGCATCCTCAGGATTTTTAGTCGATCGTATTGGGGCTAGACCAGTTTTATTTGCAGGGGTCGGTTTACTTGCGCTTGCAGCCTTAACGTATTCTCAAAGTAACGGCTATCTCATGTTGATCATGGGCGCTGTCATTGCTGGATGCGGTAATGGCATCTTTCACCCAGTTGATTACACTCTGATCAATCATAAAATTTCTCCACCAAACTTACCTTATGCCTATTCTATGCATGGGGTAACAGGTTATTTGGGATGGGCTGCCGCACCTGCATTTATGGTGGGTATTGCGCAGCTTTCTGACTGGCGTATTGCTTTCCTATCGGCCGCTTTGCTTGAGGTCATCATTCTCGTGATTCTTTGGGTTAATAAAAACCAGTTACTAGATAACGTCAAAGAGCGTCATGAGAGTAGCCATGCCAGTGCTCAAGCTGCCAATCCTGGTGGTGCACCAGAGAGTGCATTTGCTTTCTTAAAATTGCCAGCTGTGTGGTTTTGCTGGATGTTCTTTTTCTTTAGCATGGCATCCACTTCAAGCTTACAGTCTTTTGCCCCAAGCGCACTCTTTAGTATCTATGAGTTGCCATTAACGACGGGTAGTTATTACATTACGCTTCTGGCATTGGGTAGCGCTGGAGGTGTTTTGTTCGGAGGGTATTTAGCTGCTAAATTGCAAGCCCCAGAGCGCATAGTGTCAACTTGTTTATCTGTGACGGTAGTCATGTGCTTGCTGCTAGCTACGGGCTTTATTTCGCTTGAACTGATTCCAATTATTTTCTTTGCGCTAGGTTTTGGATACGGTGTAGTGGCACCATCACGAGATCTATTGGTTAAGAAAGCAACGCCGCAAGGCGTAGCGGGTCGTGTGTATGGGATTGTTTATTCAGGCATTGATTTGGGTGCAGCAGTGGGACCTTTTATCTTCGGTCTCTTTATGGATGCTGGATTGCCGAAAGCCTTATTCATTGGCATTGTGGTGTTTCAGCTGATGATTATTCCCACGGTCTTTAAAGTCTCTTCAGACATTGCTCCTAAAGCAAAATAGCGACTGTTTAATATTTCATGATGTGAAATATTATTACACTGAGTAAAATGCAGTGCAATATAAACAAGGCAACTCAATTTCGTGCCATGGTCAATCATTTCGTATTGCAAAATAAAATTTATAAGTAATTGAATTTAAAGAGTTAAATAATTGATATAAAGTTGTTAATTCCCCTTTCCACATTTTTTAAACTCTCTAAACTCTTATATAAGACATAAGACTTGAATGGGTCTTAACCGGTCTCAAATTTTGAAGTACTTGTTTAACTTAGGGAGAAAACCATGGCAGATCGCAAAGCAGAAATCGCAGCCTTACAGAAGGATTGGGATACCAACCCACGTTGGAAAGGTATTACTCGTGGTTATACGGCTGAAGATGTTGTCCGTCTTCGTGGCTCATTGAAGATTGAGCACACTTTAGCCAAGCACGGCGCAGAACGTCTTTGGGAGTTGGTGAATAACGAAGCTTATGTCAACTGTTTGGGAGCCTTGACTGGCGGTCAAGCGATGCAACAAGTGAAAGCTGGCATTCAGGCAATTTACTTATCTGGTTGGCAAGTTGCTGCTGACGGGAATTCATATGCAGCGATGTATCCTGATCAATCCTTATATCCAGTCGATTCAGTTCCAAAAATGGTTGAGCGTATTAATAACTCATTCCAGCGTGCTGATGAAATTCAGACTGCAAAAGGAATCAACAAAGGCGATGTTGGTTATATCGAGTACTTTGCGCCGATCGTTGCTGATGCTGAAGCAGGTTTTGGTGGAGTATTAAATGCATTTGAATTAAGTAAAGCATTAATTAAACAAGGTGCGGCTGGCATCCACTTCGAAGACCAATTATCTTCGGTGAAAAAGTGCGGTCACTTAGGTGGCAAGGTATTGTTGCCAACGACAGAGTCTGTACAAAAGTTGATCTCTGCACGTTTAGCTGCTGACGTGATGGGTGTGCCAACGATTATCCTGGCTCGCACCGATGCTGAAGCTGCTGACTTATTGACCTCTGACTATGATGAAAACGATAAGCCATTCTTGACTGGCGAACGTACCCCAGAAGGTTTTTATAAAACACGTAAGGGCTTAGATCAGGCAATCTCACGTGGTCTGGCATATGCTGCATACGCTGATATGGTTTGGTGTGAAACAGGTACGCCTGATCTTGATTTTGCTCGTAAATTTGCTGAAGCCATTCGTGCGAAGTTCCCAGGCAAGATGTTGGCTTATAACTGTTCACCCTCTTTCAACTGGAAGAAAAACTTGGATGATGCAACGATTGCGAAGTTCCAACGTGAGTTGGGTGCGATGGGTTACAAATATCAATTTATTACTCTCGCTGGCATCCACTCGATGTGGTACAACATGTTCGACTTGGCGCAAGACTACTCTAAGCGTGGCATGACTGCTTATGTTGAGAAAGTGCAAGAGCCCGAATTTGCTGCCCGTGACCGTGGTTACACATTCGTTTCACATCAGCAAGAAGTGGGTACCGGCTACTTCGACGATGTCACTACCGTCATTCAAGGTGGTAAGTCATCTGTGACTGCGTTGACTGGTTCTACTGAAGAAGAGCAATTCCATTAAGAATCCCTAAGCAGTTTTGAAGTAGTAGCACCCTTACTACTGCGGCATCTAAATTACCCCACAAGGGTGACTTAGATGCCGTTTTCGTATACATTCTTCCCATGGCAAATTGCGTACTCTGTAAAGACGATCTCAAACCCAAAGAGGGTGAACTCATTTGGCGCGGTGATGACTGTCGAGTCATTCTGGTGAATGACCCTGATTTACCAGGATTCTGTCGTGTGATTTGGAATCGGCATATCGCAGAGATGTCAGATCTCACTTATGGTGAGCGTGAGCATGTCATGAGCCTGGTATTTGTAGTTGAAGAGGCAGTGCGTCATGTCATGCATCCAGACAAGGTCAATTTAGCAGCCTTAGGTAATATGGTCCCGCATATTCATTGGCACATCATTCCAAGATACCAAGATGATGCTTTTTTTCCAGCTTCGGCCTGGTCAGCTAGAACTCAAGAGATCTCGAAATCCACATTAGAGAGTAGAAGGGCGCTGTCTAAGCAGCTGCCATTAGCAATTAAAGAGGCAATTTCTCAGTTATATTAGTATTAAATTTAAGCAATACCCTCCCTCATAAAATTCAACTGGAGACAAAAATGAGTTTGCAATTCATAAAGCATTCCAAGTCCTTGTTTGCTGTGTTATTTGGCTTTTGGGTTCTGAGCGCTCAAGCCCAAATTAAATGGGATTTGGCAAGCGCCTACCCAGTTAGCAATTTTCATACAGAAAATCTGCAGCAGTTAGCTGCTGACGTAGAAAAAGCTACAGGGGGCTCGTTAAAAATTGTTGTGCATCCTAATGGCTCTCTGTTTCCTGCAAATGGAATTAAGCGAGCAGTTCAAACTGGGCAGGCGCAGATGGGAGAAGTTTTAATCTCCGTACTTGCTAATGAGAATCCGATTTTTGGCGTCGACTCCATTCCATTCTTAGCAACAAGTTATAAAGATTCTGAAAAGCTTTGGAAACTTTCAAAAAATGCTACAGAGTCTGCGCTGCAAAAACAGGGTTTGAAAGTAGTTTATGCGGTACCTTGGCCTCCGCAAGGTCTTTACTCCAAAAATCCAATTAACTCTGGCGCTGATATGAAGGGCTTGAAGTGGAGAGCCTACAACCCAGCGACATCGAAGATTGCAGAATTGGTTGGCGCTCAGCCAGTAACAGTTCAGGTTGCTGACTTAGCGCAAGCGATGGCAACAGGAACGATTAATTCAATGATGACTTCTGGTGCTACTGGCGTAGATATTAAAGCTTGGGAGAGCTTAAAGTATTACTATGAAGTTGATGCTTGGTTGCCTAAGAATATTTTGATGATTAATCAAAAAGCTTTTGACTCCTTAGATAAACCCACTCAGACTGCATTATTGAAAGCATGTGCTGAAGCTGAAAAACGGGGCACAAAAGTTTCCGAGGAAAAAACCAAGCTTTACAACGAAACTTTGGCAAAAAATGGCATGCTTGTGCAAAAGCCATCCACCCAATTAAAGAATGATCTAGATAGGGTGGGTCGCATTATGGTCGCTGAGTGGATTCGAAGCGCAGGCGATGAGGGTCAAAAAATTATTGAAGACTTTAAGAAATAAAATTGATGCCAGCCTTGCGAAGTCTGTATGGTCGTTTGCTTGATGGTTTAATTCATTGGGCCGCCGTTTTGGCGGCCTTATGCATTCTGAGTATTTGTGTTTTGATGGTATCAATGTCGTTATCCCGAGAATTTGGTATTAATCTGCGTGGCGCTGATGATTTGATTGCTTGGTTCTGCGCTGCATCTGCATTTTTAATTTTGGGGCAAACCTTTCAGCATGGCGGTATTGTCAGAGTCGAAATATTTTTAAGTAGACTTGGCCCAATCTGGAAAAATCGCCTGGAGATATTTAGCCTTGCAGTTATGTCTGGATTTTGCTTGTTTGCACTCTTAGCTTTTTCATTATTTGTCTATCAGAGTTGGGAATTTAATGATGTTTCTCAGGGTCAAATCATTGTGTCACTCTGGATTCCTCAGATTTTTGCTGCGCTGGGATGCTTGATATTTTTCTTAGCAGTTTTAGATGAGTTTTTTAGAGTGCTACGTGGAGGTAAGCCTCGTTATCAGCAAATGGCTGAGGAGCGTTTAAGCGCTGGCGATTTTGGAGAGACTCTTTGAGTATTACTGTAATCGCATTGATATTGTTGGTATTGATGACCTTCTTATTGCTGATGGGGATTTGGATTCCAGCAGGCGTAGCAATTACGGCTTGGTTTGGCTTAGCTGTCTTTTCTGATAAAGACACCATGATGAATTTGGCTAATGTCTGGTGGAATTCAAGTTCATCCTACACTTTGGCCTCACTTCCATTATTTGTTTGGATGGGAGAAATTTTATTTAGAACAAAGCTCTCAGAACAAATGTTTACTGGATTATCTCCTTGGCTGAATTGGTTGCCAGGTAGGTTGATGCATGTGAATATTTTGGGTTGTGGAATTTTTGGCTCTGTATCTGGATCATCTGCTGCAACGTGCGCGACGATTGCAAAATCTGCTCTGCCTGAATTAACTAAGCGTGGTTATGACGAAAAGATTACCCTGGGGTCCTTATCCTGCGCTGGTACTTTGGGAATTTTGATTCCCCCGTCAATTACGATGGTGGTCTATGCTGTAGCAGCAGATCAATCCATCATTCGTATTTTTTTGGCAGGATTTATACCCGGCGCTATCTTGATGGGCTTATTCTCCGGGTACATCATTGTTTGGGCGCTACTCAATCCCGATAAGACGCCTCCTGCAGAAAAGTATTCTTGGCAGCAG
Organism: Polynucleobacter sp. es-GGE-1; assembly: GCF_018882005.1. Classification (NCBI taxonomy): domain Bacteria; kingdom Pseudomonadati; phylum Pseudomonadota; class Betaproteobacteria; order Burkholderiales; family Burkholderiaceae; genus Polynucleobacter; species Polynucleobacter sp. es-GGE-1. Next base: position 113,500 of record NZ_JACVPE010000004.1, on the reverse strand, counting down.
CGCATTCATTCAATTGGGCAATTAATACCCTGTACTGCCTTAATTATCTTTATTGCATGGTTGATGTTGGCTGGATACTCGACTGCAACTGAGGCTGCTGCTTATGGGGTAGTGGGGTCGTTGATTTTAGCGGCAGCTGGCAGAAACTTATCATGGAGTAATTTTTGGCAAAGTCTTCTATCGGCTACAAGGCTGACTGCAATGATTATGTTTGTTTTGGGGGCGACCTCTTTTTTGTCAATTGTCATGAGTTACACCGGAATCCCAAGGGGGCTTGCTGAGTGGGTACAAAGTATGCACCTTTCACCTTGGGCCCTTATTTTTGTTTTGACAATTATTTACATCTTATTGGGAACGGCATTAGATGGCATTTCAATGATTGCCCTAACAACGGTAACTGTCCTGCCTATGGTTCAGCAGGCTGGATTTGATTTGGTATGGTTTGGGATCTTTATTGTCTTGTTGGTCGAGATTGCAGAAGTGACGCCACCGGTTGGTTTTAACTTATTTGTTTTGCAGAGTATGACCGGCAAGGATAGTAATTACATCGCTAAGGTCTCGCTACCTTTTTTTGGCATGATGGTATTGGCGGTGGCTTTAATCACCATTTGGCCTGATTTGGTGACATGGTTGCCTGATCAGTTTTTGCAAAAAGAAATTAAGTAATGACCGATGGCTTTAAAGAGTTCTCAAAAGTCTTCTGGTGAAATCAATATCTTAGATGTGGGTGATGCAGCCCTCTTAGTCGATTTTCGGGGGCAAAGTAATGCGCTGACTAAAGTTCATCAATTGTGTGAGCTTTTATTGTCCAATTCTCCTCCTTGGTTGCTCGACGTTATTCCGGGTATTGACAGTCTTTTAGTCTGTTTGAATTTTGAAAGCTTTGAATTTGCGCAGACACGTTCGAGTGCGCGGATTGCTTTACAGGCTGCTCTCAAAGACATTTCCAGCTCAAGTAAATTACCAAAAAAAAATGAGCTGACATATCGTATTCGAGTTTGCTACGACCCTGAGGTGGCTCCTGATTTATTAAGTAGTGCGCAAAAATGTAAGATGACGGTTCGGGAATTTATCAATCGACATAAAAACTCAGAAACATATGTCGACATTTTGGGTTTTATGCCTGGTTTTGCATACTGTAGCGGCTTAGATCCAGCCTTAAGATTGCCTCGCCTTGAATCCCCGCGGACTGCCGTGCCAGCTGGGTCTGTGGCTATTGCTGAGTTACAGACTGGGCTGTATCCAAAATCTACTCCAGGGGGCTGGAACGTTATTGGGAGAACGCCAGATATCTTGTTCGACGCTACAAGAGTGCCACCTAATTTATTGACCCCCGGCGCTCGAGTTGAATTTATTGAGATCAGCTTAGATGAATATAAAAAGATTCAATTAGAGGCAACGCAAAACTCCTCGCAATTAGAAAATTTAGTACTAAGTAAAGTCAATACAGTTGATGTTATTACCTCTGGTACTTTAACCACCATTCAGGATCTTCCGCGCCATGGTTATGCACATTTAGCACTTAGCTCGGGTGGCCCCGTCGATGCAGATAGCGCAGCTTTAGCAAACGCACTCATTGGTAATCCAACAAGTGCCGCAGGGCTGGAGATTACAGGCATTGGGCCTCAATTGTTGTTTCATACTGATACTTGGGTTGCTTGGGTGGGCGCCTATTGTGAGGCGAAAATTGATGGGAGGCGTGTCTTTGGTAATCGCCCAATCCGAATTCATCAGGGTCAAATCCTTCGTTTTTCCTCAATGCAACAAGGCTATAGAATTTTCTTGGCGATTGCTGGAGGCATTCTGACGAAATCTATTCTGGGGGGCGGTAGTTCACATTTGAGTTCGGGTATTGGAAGTAAGCCGATACAAAAAGGGGATGTCCTCTATTTATCGCAACCTCATTATTCTGATGAAAAGCCACTACTAGAAAATATGATGAAGCGTGGTGCGGACTCTACGAAGTGGTTTATTGCTTCTCCAAGCATTCCTACTCATGAAGCTCAATTTATTGCAGCAATCCCAAGCTTGCACTTGGATTTACTCAGTGATCAAGATCAAGAATTGCTTTGGAAGACGGTTTGGACGGTTTCATCGCAAAGTAATCGTATGGGCATGCGATTGGATAGTCACTTCAAAATTTCTAGTTCTATTGCTGGCATACCTTCGCAAGGTATCTGGTTTGGCACGGTTCAGTTACCACCTTCTGGAAAGCCAATCTTGATGTTATCGGAACATCAGACTACGGGTGGCTACCCTAGATTATTAGAGGTAGTGCGCTCTGAACGTTCAAAATTGGCACAATTAAAGCCTGGAGATAAATTCCAATTTATAAGAGCTACACTGGAAGATGCCGATAAGATAAATGCTTTGTACTTTGCTAACCAGATTAAAACCTTGAATAATATTGAGTCTGTTCTATTGGGTAAGTTATGACAAAGAAAATTGATCTTAATTGCGATATGGGTGAGGGGTTTGGGGTCTGGCAGATGGGCGATGACTTTTCGCTGCTCGACCACATAGACTCTACCAATATTGCTTGTGGCTGGCATGCTGGTGATCCTGAACGGATGAAAAATTTAGTCGCCGCTGCAATTCAGAAAAATGTTTTTATTGGGGCTCACCCGAGCCTGCCAGACTTAATTGGTTTTGGTCGAAGAGAGATGGCCATTACCCCTAATGACGCCTATAACTACGTGATTTATCAGGCAGGGGCTCTGAAAGCTTTTATTGATTCCATGAATGGCAATTTGCATCATGTCAAGCCACATGGAGCTCTTTATAACCAGGCCGCCAAAGATATAGAGTTGGCTAAAGCAATTGCTTTGGCTGTCAAAGATTTGGGAGGAGATGTCATTTTGTATGGCTTAGCAGGTAGTTGCTATGTTGAAGCTGCAAATGCGGTAGGTGTTCAATTATGGCAAGAGGTTTTTGCGGATAGACGTTATACCTCTCAAGGATATTTAGTGCCACGCTCTGAAGTAGGTGCATTAATAGAGGATGAAGATGAGGCTGCGCAGCAAGCTGTTCGGATGGCTTCTAGCAACGAAGTGCTCTCGATTGATCAAAAGCTTGTCAAGCTACAGGCCGATACACTTTGCATTCACGGAGATGGTCCCTCCGCCCTTGATTTTGCAAGAAAGATCAGATCTTTACTCTGATGCATTAAATTAGTAGAAATTGGGCAAAAAGCTGAAAAGCGGTACCCATAAAAAATAGATGGAGACAGGTAGTGATAGACAAAATCATTCCTAGCGTGGCGCAGGCTGTGCAGGATATTAGTGATGGCTCAACCATTTTGGTTTCGGGTTTTGGTGGTGCAGGCCTCCCCATTTACTTATTGGATGCTTTAGCAGAGCAGGGCGGGAAGAATCTGACGATCGTCAGCAATAATGCCGGCAACTCTGGCATTGGCATATCCAAATTGATTGGAGCTGGACAGGTTAAGAAGATGGTTTGTTCTTTTCCCCGTCAACCAGAATCTGGCGCATTTGATGATCTCTATCGTACGGGTAAGATTGAATTAGAACTTGTTCCTCAAGGCACTCTAGCAGAACGTATTCGTGCTGGTGGTGCAGGTATCGGTGGTTTTTATACACCAACGGGCTTTGGTACCGAGCTTGCGAAGGATAAAGATATGCGCGTAATTGACGGTGTGAATCATATTTTTGAAACTGCCATTAAAGCGGACTATGCATTGATAAAAGCTGACAAAGGTGATCGTTGGGGAAATCTAACCTATCACCGTACTGGTCGCAACTTTGGTCCGATTATGGCTACAGCCGCTCGTTGCACCATTGCGCAAGTCAATGAAGTTGTCGAGCTCGGCACATTAGATCCAGAGAATGTAGTGACTCCCGGAATTTTTGTAAAACGCGTGGTACCTGTTGGAGGTAAATCATGATTGATCTCTCTAAAGTACAAAAGCGTTCAACCGCCGACATTGCCAAGCGCATTGTTCAAGATATACCAGACGGTGCTCATGTCAACTTGGGTATTGGTCAGCCCATGACGATTTGTAATTATTTACCTGCAGATAAAGAAATCTTGATGCATTCTGAGAATGGACTGCTTGGTATGGGCCCATTAGCGAAAGACCATGAAATCGATGAAGAGTTGGTGAATGCAGGTAAGCAGCCTGTCACCATGTTACCTGGCGCCTCGCTATGTCATCATGCCGATTCCTTCGTGATGATTCGTGGTGGGCATATTGATATCTGTGTATTGGGTGCCTTTCAAGTTTCTGTCAAAGGCGACATTGCAAACTGGCGAACTGGTGACCCTAAGGCAATTCCAGCCGTGGGCGGTGCAATGGATTTAGCTCTTGGTGCCAAGAAGTTATTTGTGATGATGGAGCACCTGACTAAGTCAGGGGAATCTAAGTTCGTTCAAGAATGCACTTATCCTCTCACTGCTTTGGCAGCGGTAGATTGCATCTACACCGACTTAGCAACGGTTGCTGTAACACCAGAAGGTTTAGTGGCGGTCGATTGGGTCGATGGCCTTAGCTTTGAAGAATTACAAGAGCTAAGTGGTGTACCAATGCGTCAGCCTGAGAAATAATTTGGTTTCTAGCTTGCAATCTAAAAAGTTTTTCTCAGCCCTGATATTTTGGATGGGATTGAGTTCGGCCCTTGCTGCTGATAGCGTATCCACGTATCCCAATAAACCTATTCATTTAATTGTTGGCTTTTCTCCTGGCGGCTCGGCTGACACAGTAGGGCGCGCCCTGGCAGAAGGCTTATCGAATCGACTGGGGCAAGCTGTTGTGGTTGAGAATAAGGCCGGCGCTAACGGCAATATTGCTGCAGAGTTAGTGGCTCGCTCTGCTCCAGATGGCTATACCTTGTATTTCCCATCCATTGGTCATGCAGTGAATGCGTCTCTGTATAAAAACTTGCCCTATGACCCGGTGAAGGATTTCACAGCCATTGGTGGAGTATTTTCAGCTCCCAATATCCTAATCGTTCCAGCGAACTCACCCTATAAATCAGTTGGTGAATTGATTGCAGCAGCTAGAGCAAACCCTGGCAGACTGACCTTTGCCTCTAGTGGCAGCGGAACATCTGTCCATCTCTCAGCCGTGCTATTTGAAAAAATGGCTAAGATTGACATGATTCATGTGCCATACAAAGGCACTGGCAGTGCCATGCCTGATGTGATCTCTGGTCAAGTAGACATGAGTTTTCCGAACTTACCAAGTGGTCTGCCCCATGTGAAGTCGGGTAGTTTAAGGGCGCTAGGGATTACTACTGCAAAACGATCAAGTGCTGCACCCAATATTCCAACCATCGCAGAATCTGGCTTGCCTGGTTATGACATGGCAACCTGGTATGGCTTGGTTGCTCCTGCAAACTTACCAGTAGAGATTCGTAATCGCTTGAACAAAGAATTGCAAAGTATTTTGGCGGATCCTAAATTTAAGGATAAGCTGATTGCACAGGGTGCTGATCCCATGCCAGGAACATCCGAACAGTTTTCTACCTTCATTAAAAGTGAAATTGAAAAGTGGCGTAAGCTAATTGCGCAATCACAAATTACGATTGATTAATGATCGATTTAAGGGTTTACTAAAGGAAGATTCATGTCATTTACATCCAATGCCTGTATTGCTGGAATATATGAGCATCCCCTCAGGGTAGCGCCCGATCATACGGTTGCTCAGCTGCATGCGGAAGTAGCGCGTGGGGCTTTGCAAGACGCCGGCCTAACACTAGATGATGTCGATGGTTATTTTTGTGCAGGTGACGCGCCTGGTATGGGTCCTGTATCCATGGCAGATTATTTAGGTTTGAAAAAACTCACGTATTTAGATTCAACGGATACTGGTGGATCTTCCTATTTAACCCATGTGAACCATGCCGCTCGTGCGATTGCAGCAGGCCAGTGCAAGGTAGCTTTAATTACCTTGGCCGGACGGCCGAAGTCTGAAGGCTCTAGCGGTACACAAGTTCGTAGTCAATGGGCTAGTGCTCCTGATTTTGCTTTTGAAAAACCGTATTCACCAGCGCCATTAAATACTTATGCCATGTGTGCTATGCGCCATATGTATGAGTTTGGTACTACCAGTGAGCAGCTTGCATGGATCAAGGTAGCAGCTTCACATCACGCACAACATAACCCTCATGCAGCGTTGAAAGATGTTCTGACTGTTGAAGATGTCTTGAACTCCCCAATGATTGCTGATCCTTTACATCGTGCTGACTGCTGTGTAGTAACAGATAGCGGCGGTGCTTTGGTCGTAGTTCATCCCGATATTGCGAAGACCTTGAAAAAACCGGTAGTGACCATGATGGGTGCCGGTGAAACGACGAAAGGTCAGATGGGTGGCAAGGTCGACCTTACTTATTCTGGGTTAGCTTGGGCTGCACCCTTAGCATTTAAGGAGGCCAAGTTAACACCTGAGCAAATTCGGTATGCATCTATTTATGACAGCTTCACCATTACCGTCCTGATTCAGTTGGAAGATCTAGGGTTCTGTAAGAAGGGTGAGGGTGGCAAGTTTGTTGAAGGTGGTCAATTAATTTCAGGCAAAGGTCAGTTAGCTTTTAATACCGATGGAGGCGGCTTATGCAATAACCATCCAGCTAATCGCGGTGGTATGACAAAAGTCATTGAAGCAGTCAGACAGTTGCGTGGTGAAGCACATCCAGCAGTACAAGTCCCCAATTTAGAGTTTGCACTTGCCTCAGGTATTGGTGGCGCACTGGGTACTCGTCATGGTGCAGCAGTATTAATTTTAGGGAGACTGTCATGAGTCAAGTAAATGAAAAAAATTCGGCTAATACAGAATATCGTTTGCCAAGCCCAGTTGCTAATCCTGAAAATAAGGCTTTCCTAGAAGCTGCGCAGAACAACCAATTGGTCTTAAAGCATTGCAATGCTTGCAAAGAAGTACATTACTATCCACGTACGATCTGTCCGCATTGCGGCAGTAACGATACGACTTGGGTGAAATCTGCCGGCCTGGGTGAAATCTACTCCTATACCGTGATGAGACGTGGTGTCGAAGTGCCGTTTGCGATGGCCTATGTGCGCTTAAATGAGGGCATCTCCATACTGACTCATTTGACTCATTGCGATTTTGATTCGATTCGCGTTGGGCAAAAGGTGAAGGTGGTATTTCAGGAAACACAAGATGGGCAAAAAACCCACCTCTTTGAACCGGTCTAAAAAGGTCAATACCTAAATTAGCCTATTCAGGGCCTCGAGATAGTTCTCGGGGTTTAGTGCTTTACCTTCTCGCTGTGCTTCCCACATAACTTGACCCAAGCATTCCATCATCAAGTGTTGAGCTTCGTGTTCAGAGCCTAATTTCTTACTGAGTTTTTCAGCGATCGCTTTAATGCCAGGTGGTTGATTAATGGAGATCTGTTCGCTAATAGATAAATGCATAGATAGATGCAAGAAGGGATTGGTTTCACCCCGCTCTGGTGTGTAATCTTGCTCTAAGGCAGATTCAGGATCAGTTAATAGTGCGTGGTATTCAGGATGTTGCTCCATCCAGTTGCTTGCAAGTGTCTCCATTGGATCCAGTATGCGATTCTCAGTTTTCTTTTTCCAGGTATCACAGAAAAAGCGGCGCACTTCTTCGCGAGTTGGATTAAATATCGCCACGAACTTTTCCTTTGCCAGTTTTTTGTTTAAAGCCACAGAGTGGCTCAACGATGCATTGTGCACACTCAGGATTGCGTGCTTTACAAGTGTATCTGCCATGCAGAATAAGCCAATGATGTGCGTCTAGTAGATACTCCTTGGGCACTCTTTTGAGTAATTGCTCTTCGACTTTGACGACATCTTTGCCAGGCGCAAGACCGGTGCGATTAGATACGCGAAAGATATGGGTGTCAACCGCAATGGTCGGTTGACCAAAAGCAGTATTCAGAATGACATTCGCTGTTTTTCTGCCAACCCCTGGAAGTGCTTCAAGATCTTCCCGATTTTGTGGAACTTGACCACCATGCTTTTCAATCAATAGTTGGCAAGTCTCTTGAATATGTCTGCCTTTGGCATTGAATAGGCCAATGTGTTGGATGTAAGGACGAACGCCTTCTTCACCAAGATCTAAAAGGGCTTGGGGCGTATTGGCAACTTTAAACAACTGCTTGGTTCCCTTGTTTACCGATACGTCGGTTGCTTGAGCTGATAAGAGCACTGCAATCAACAGTTCAAAAGGAGAGCTGTACTCTAATTCGGTGGTTGGTTTGGGGTTATTGGCTTTGAGCTGTTCAAAGAAAGCACGCCGCTTATCAGGATTCATCATTTCTGATGCTGTGCCCTGGCAATCGCTGCCGCAATGATGGCGCGTTTGCGCTCTTGCTCTTTTTCCTCTTCCGCGGTGATAGGCTGTTCTGCATTAACCGCTACTAATTTAGCTGCCGCTTTTTTGGCTAAACGTTCATCATTCTCTATTTGCTCACGATCAAGTCTATGTTCACGGTCGTGATAGCGCTTGCGTGAGAGCTCAGCTAATTCTGGAGTCCAAGCATTCCAACCTGTTGTCTCAGTGATATCAACCATACTGATGCAATCAACGGGGCACGGTGGAATGCAGAGATCACAACCAGTACACCACTCAGTGAGCACCACGTGCATTTGCTTAGATGCGCCCACAATGGCATCAACTGGACAGGCCTGAATACAGAGTGTGCAACCAATACATTTTTGCGGATCAATCAATGCAATCGGTCTAGGACGTTCTTTGCCGCACTCTGGATCAATTGTGTCATTAAGATCAAAAGCATCTTGAGGGTAAATGGGTGTCAGAACTTGGCTGAGTCTTTTAATGCCTTCAACACCACCTGGTGGGCAGCGATTGGGCAGCGCTTCTCCGCTAGCTAAAGCTTCTGCATACCCTCTGCAATCTGGATAGCCACATTTTGTACATTGGGTTTGAGGAAGGAGATCCTCTAGGCGATCCGTGAGCTCGTTCGCCGGTTTTGTTTTCATTGCCTAGAAAGTTTAAAAAGTGAGGGTGTAGACCCTCACTGATGTTGACTTAGTCAGAACCCTCTAGTGCAGGGGGTCTTGCCTTAGTTTTTTTATTCACCACTTGGTGCTCACGAATAAAGTTTTTGATTTTTGGATAAACCTTATTGCGCCAACGACGACCGGCAAAAATACCGTAGTGACCAGCACCAGCGACTTCATAGTGATCTTTATGTTCTTTCGGGATGCCAGCACACAAACCATGCGCAGAACGAGTCTGCCCACTTCCAGAAATATCATCTAACTCACCCTCAACTGTAAGCAGGGCCGTTTTCTGAATATCCTGCGGCTTAACCAGTTCTCCCGCAACCTTCCAAGTACCGTTTGGCAATGCGTAGTCTTGGAATACAGTTTTGATTGTGTCTAAGTAGAACTTCGCATCCAAATCCAATACTGCGTTGTATTCGTCATAGAAGCGAATATGGGATGCAGCATCCTGCTCATCACCCTTCACCAGATTCTGGAAGTAGTCCCAGTGCGATTGGAGGTGATTTTGTGGGTTCATGGCCATAAAGCCAGTGTGCTGTAAGAAGCCTGGGTAAACGCGGCGACCAGCACCCGGATAGGTTGGTGGTACTTTGTAAATCACATGACTTTCAAACCAATCAAAAGATTTTTGTTCTGCCAAGTTATTTACGGCAGTAGGTGATTTACGAGCATCAATGGGGCCACCCATCATGATCATCGAAGCAGGAGTTGTTTCACCAGCAGATGCCATCAATGAAATAGCACCTAAGGTTGGCACGGTGGGTTGACATACTGAGATCACATGTAAATCTTCGGCGCCAATAGAGCGAATAAATTCTTGAATGTAATGAACATAGTCATCGAGACTAAATTCACCTTCACTCACTGGGACATTGCGAGCATCAATCCAGTCGGTAATGTAAACCTTGTGGTCTTGCAAGAGGGTTCGTACAGTGTCACGCAATAGTGTGGCGTGATGTCCAGACATTGGAGCCACTACCAGTACTGAAGGATCTTCTTTTAGTTTGATGATGGTATCGACATCATCAGAGAAGCGCTTAAAGCGAATCAAATTACAGAATGGCTTAGAAATCTTGGTGATTTCATGGACGGCTACTTCATGACCATGCGCTATGACTGAACGAATATCAAATTCTGGTTTCTTGTAGTCTTTGCCGAGGCGATAGAGAAGTTCGTAGCTGGCAGCTAAACGCTCTGATCCTGGAACCTTTGAAGCTGGATTGGAGGCATTAATCAAAGCCTCAGAAGCAGCGCGTGCCCATGAACTCATGGGTTGAAGTAAGGCTTTTTGGAATTCGTGTAACTGATAAAGCATGGTACCCCCTGTAATTCTATATAGCCGCTTATTATGCTTTTTGAGCCAATACGCGGGCGATTGCTTTGGCTACTTTATCAATATTTTTTGTATTGAGCGCCGCCACACAAATGCGTCCAGTAGAGAGGGCATAAATGCCATCTTCTTTCTGTAAGCGATCAACTTGCTCAGCAGTTAAGCCTGAGTAAGAAAACATACCACGCTGCTTTTCAATAAAAGCAAAATCTTGCTTCACACCAGCAGCAGCCAATTTTTCAACCAAACCATGACGCATGGCTTTAATGCGATCACGCATTTCCGCTAATTCATCTTCCCAGAGCTTGCGTAACTCAGGAGAGTTCAGCACCGCTGCTGCGATTGCAGCACCGTGTGTTGGTGGATTGGAATAGTTAGTACGAATCACGCGCTTTAATTGTGAAAGCACACGAGTAGATTCATCTTTGTTTTGGGTCACGATCGACAGGGCGCCGACACGCTCACCGTAAAGTGAGAATGATTTAGAGAAAGAGCTGGACACAAAGAAGGACATACCAGATTCAGCGAAAAGGCGAACCGCAATGCCGTCTTGTTCAATCCCAGATGCAAAGCCTTGGTAAGCCATATCCAAGAATGGAATCAAACCTTTGTGCTTACAAATCTCGATCACTTGACGCCATTGCGCCTCAGTAATATCTGCACCAGTTGGGTTATGACAGCATGCATGCAAGAGCACAGTCGTGTGTTTTGGGAATGACTCTAAGGATTTGACCATGCCGTCAAAATCAACACCACGGGTTGTGCCATCAAAGTAGGTGTACTCCAGCACTTCAAAGCCAGCGGATTCAAAAATACCGCGATGGTTTTCCCATGTTGGATTGCTGATTGCGCAAGGTGCGTTTAAATTGAGACGCTTAATAAAGTCAGCGCCAACACGTAATGCACCGGTACCCCCTAAACATTCAGCAGTCACTACGCGACCGTCTTTAATCAGAGCAGAGTCTGCGCCAAATAATAAATTTTGTACTGCGCTGTTATAGGGGTTTGGACCCTCGATTGGAATATAGCTTCGTGGTGAATGTTTTGCCACAATCGCCTCTTCCGCCTTGATCACTGCTTTTAAGAGAGGCACTTTGCCTTCATCTGTGTAGTACACACCAACACCGAGGTTCACTTTGTCGGGACGTTGATCCGCAACGTAGGCTTCTGTGAGGCCAAAAATAGGATCTTTAGGGGCTAATTGAACTGAGGCAAACAGGGTCATTTGGGGTCGGATATGGTGGTTTAAGGATAGTTTTGCTATTAATTGTCTGTTTTTGAAGTCAGAACCAACTATTTCTAAATAAAAACGGCAAAATCATTGTTTGTACAAAATTCGCTGTGAAGATATCTCACAGATGAAATGATAGCCGAGATGCCCCCTAAGTCGTCCAAAATTGGATCAAAACCCGAAGTAAAAGAAGCGCCCAAAACCCCCATGGCTGATCCCTTGGGTGAGGTAGGCCACAACCTTGATCCTGCGAAGTTTGTCACCTTCCCAGACTCCCCTTACCAGCTATATCAGCCTTTTGCGCCCGCTGGCGACCAGCCAGCAGCGATTGATGGCTTAGTGGAGGGGGTAGAGGATGGTTTAACCTTCCAGACGCTTTTGGGGGTAACGGGGTCAGGAAAGACTTTTACGATGGCCAATGTCATCGCCAGAACAGGGCGTCCAGCCATCATTTTTGCCCCCAATAAGACGCTGGCTGCCCAGCTTTACAGTGAATTTAGGGAGTTTTTTCCTAAAAATGCGGTGGAGTACTTCGTCAGTTACTACGACTACTACCAGCCTGAGGCTTATGTGCCTCAGCGGGACCTCTTTATTGAGAAAGACTCCTCTATTAACGAACACATTGAACAGATGCGTTTGTCAGCAACCAAGAGTTTGCTAGAGAGACGCGATGTCATCATCGTCGCTACGGTATCTGCCATTTACGGTATCGGTAACCCTGGTGACTATCACAGCATGGTGATGACACTACGCCCTGGTGACAAGATGAGTCAGCGTGATATTTTGATGCGACTGATTGCCATGCAGTATGACCGTAATGAAACTGATTTCAAACGCGGTGTGTTTCGTGTGCGCGGTGACACGATTGATATTTTCCCAGCCGAACATAATGAATTAGCAGTCCGCGTAGAGTTGTTTGATGACGTAGTCGAGAGTTTGCAATTCTTTGATCCACTGACTGGAAAAATTCGCCAAAAGATTCCTCGCTTTACCGTCTACCCAAGTTCGCATTATGTGACACCTCGCGAAACCGTTCTCAAAGCGATTGAAACTATTAAGACAGAGTTGCGAACTCGTCTCGATGAGTTTGTAAAAGATGGTAAGTTGGTAGAGGCGCAGCGTCTAGAACAGCGCACTCGTTTTGACTTAGAGATGCTCAATGAATTGGGCTTCTGCAAGGGTATTGAGAACTACTCTCGCCACCTCTCAGGAGCGGCTCCTGGCGATGCGCCGCCTACGCTGGTGGATTACTTGCCCAATGATGCTTTGATGTTCTTGGATGAAAGTCACGTCTTGATTGGCCAGTTAAACGCGATGTACAACGGCGATAAATCGCGCAAACATACTTTGGTTGAATTTGGTTTCCGTTTGCCCTCAGCGATGGACAATCGCCCTCTGAAATTTACAGAGTTCGAAACCAAAATGCGTCAAACTATTTTTGTTTCAGCGACACCTGCTGATTATGAAAAGATGCATCAAGGTCAAGTGGTTGAGCAAGTGGCAAGACCTACAGGTTTGGTTGATCCAGAAATTGAAGTATTGCCAGCCAGTACTCAAGTTGATGATTTGCTCGATCAAATTCATGAGCGCGTCAAAGTGCATGAGCGAGTTTTAGTTACTGTACTTACCAAACGCATGGCTGAGCAGTTAACAGATTACCTATCTGACAATGGCGTGAAAGTTCGCTATGTGCATTCGGATATCGATACTGTTGAGCGCGTTGAAATTTTGCGTGACTTGCGCTTGGGCGTCTTCGATGTCTTGGTAGGTATTAACTTGTTGCGTGAAGGTTTAGATATCCCCGAGGTGTCGCTAGTGGCCATCTTGGATGCAGATAAAGAAGGTTTCTTGCGTTCGGAACGTAGCTTGATCCAGACCATCGGACGAGCCGCACGAAATGTCCGCGGCAAAGCCATTTTGTATGCCGATCGCATTACCGACTCCATGAAGCGCGCAATGGGGGAGACTGAAAGGCGGCGTACCAAGCAAATTGCTTTCAATAAGCTTCATGGGATTGAGCCTAAAGGGGTTCAAAAGCGTATCAAGGACATTATTGATGGCGTCTACGACGTCAAAGAGAAGCGTCAGGAGATGCAGGTGGAGCAGGAGCGGGCTCACTATGAAGATATGAGCGAAAAGGACCTGGCTGGCGAAATCAAGCGCTTAGAGAAGCAAATGAACTCAGAAGCCAAGAATTTGGAGTTTGAAAAGGCTGCCAGCACCCGAGATCGCCTCACCAAGGTCAAAGAAATGGCATTTGGGGCAAGGTCACGAGACTTCCCCGGGTAATTTGACTGATGCCCCTTCAAAGTTTGGGATAATTCCCGAGCAGAATGCTGGGGTATATGGTAAAGTTGAGTGGAATGGTCGGGTATTACCCGCCCGACTGTGAGCTGTCCATAACAATCCATTACCAAGGTGACATATGAGACTTACAACTAAAGGCCGTTTTGCAGTAACCGCAATCATCGATTTAGCCCTGCGTGAAACGCATGGTCCTGTAACTTTGGCTGGAATTAGCCAAAGACAAAAAATTTCCCTCTCTTATCTCGAGCAATTGTTCGGCAAGTTACGCCGTTTCAACATCGTAGAAAGTACTCGCGGACCAGGTGGTGGATACACCCTGGCGCGCGGATCGAATGAGATCAGCGTAGCTGACATTATTGTTGCCGTGGATGAACCATTGGATGCAACGCAATGTGGTGGCAAAGGAAACTGTCATAGCGAAGAAGATAGTCATGGTCGCTGTATGACACATGACCTTTGGAGCAACCTGAATTCCAAAATGGTTGAGTACCTGAGCTCTGTCAGCTTGCACGATCTCGTGCAACAGCAAGAAGCGCGCGGGATTGTCATCCAAGATATGCGACAAAAGAAAATTAAAGTTGAAAGCGTGAAAGCTGAGAAACCAGCATCAGCGCTAGCAGCGAAAAAAGAGGCTGCCCCTAAGGTGCCTTTGGTCAATTCTGTTTTTAACCTGGCGCGGCAAAGTTAAATTCCGCTCCTTCACTCTATAAGTCAATCATGAACGCACCACAAGCTTTGCCGCAACAACCGGTTCCAATGTTTAGTCCTGAACACTTTCCGGTATACATGGATTACTCATCGACTACGCCGATCGATCCACGAGTGGTGGACAAAATGTTGCCCTATTTGCGTGAGCAATTTGGTAATGCTGCTTCACGTAGCCATGCTTATGGCTGGGCTGCAGAAGAGGCGGTTGAGTGGGCGCGTTCAGAAGTTGCGCAGTTAGTTCATGCCGACCCAAGAGAAATTGTTTTTACTAGCGGTGCTACCGAAAGTATTAATTTGGCCCTCAAGGGAGCTGCACACTTCTACAAGGATCGCGGTAATCACATCATTACTGTAAAGACAGAGCACAAAGCAACCTTAGATACTTGCCGCGAACTAGAACGCGAAGGCTATGAAGTTACTTATTTAGATGTATTGCCTAACGGTTTAATTGACTACGCTCAGCTGGAAACAGCAATGAAGCCTGGAACTATTTTGGCTTCAGTAATGTATGTTAATAATGAAATTGGTGTGGTTCAGGACATTCCTAAGATTGGTGACTTATGCCGTTCACGTGGCGTCATTTTTCATGTGGATGCTGCTCAAGCCACTGGCAAGGTTGACATTGATTTGGAAAAAATCAAAGTTGATCTCATGAGTTTCTCGGCACATAAAACTTATGGCCCCAAGGGAATCGGCGCTTTATTTGTTCGTCGTAAACCTCGTATTCGTATTGAGGCTCAAATTCATGGTGGTGGTCATGAGCGTGGAATGCGTTCAGGCACCTTGGCCGTTCATCAAATCGTCGGCATGGGTGAAGCATTCCGGATCGCTCGTGTTGAAATGGTTGAAGAAAATGCGCGTATTCGTGCTTTGCGCGATCGCTTATTAGCAGGCCTCAAAGATATTGAAGAGGTTTATGTCAATGGCGATATGGATGATCGCGTACCGCATAACTTAAACATTAGCTTTAACTACGTTGAAGGTGAATCGATGTTGATGGCGCTGAAGGATTTGGCAATCTCATCTGGTTCTGCCTGTACCTCCGCTTCACTAGAGCCTTCTTATGTATTGCGCGCGCTTGGACGTAATGATGAGTTGGCGCATAGCTCCATTCGTTTTACATTGGGACGCTTTACTACTGAAGAGGAAGTTGATTTCACGATTAAGTTGGTGAAGGAAAAGATTGCCAAGTTGCGTGAGTTATCTCCGCTGTGGGAAATGTATAAAGATGGAATCGACTTGAGCACGATTCAATGGGCAGCACACTAAATAATTGAAGAATTAAAGAGGAAATATCATGGCATATAGTGAAAAGGTCATCGACCATTATGAAAACCCCCGTAACGTTGGCTCCTTTGAGAAGGGCGACGATAGCGTAGGTACTGGTATGGTTGGCGCGCCTGCTTGCGGCGACGTGATGAAGCTGCAGATTCGCGTGAACGATCAAGGCGTGATCGAAGATGCCAAGTTCAAGACTTATGGCTGCGGCTCTGCGATTGCTTCATCTTCATTGGTAACCGAGTGGGTTAAGGGCAAGACCTTGGATCAAGCTTTAGAGATTAAGAACTCATTAATTGCTGAAGAGCTAGCATTACCACCAGTGAAAATTCACTGCTCTATCTTGGCTGAAGATGCCATTAAGGCTGCAGTTGCTGACTACAAAGAAAAGCATCCAGCTAAATAAACGGAATTAGAAAAAGATATGGCAATCACCCTGACTGAAAAAGCTGCAAAGCACGTTAACCGCAATCTTGAGAAGCGCGGTAAAGGTTGCGGCCTACGTTTGGGCGTTCGCACTACGGGTTGCTCCGGCTTAGCTTATCAGCTGGAATATGTCGATGAGCCTGCTACTGAAGATCAGGTGTTTGAATCCAATGGCGTGAAAGTATTTGTTGATCCAAAGAGCCTGGCTTATTTGGATGGTACTGAATTGGATTTCGTACGTGAGGGTTTGAACGAGGGATTTAAGTTTCAAAATCCAAACGTAAAAGATGAGTGTGGTTGTGGCGAATCCTTCCGCGTCTGACGATTACTTCCACTTCTTTGGTTTACATCAGCAGTTCAAGATCGATTTGCCTGCTCTAGATCAGGCTTATTTAGCAATCCAGAAGGAAGTTCATCCTGATCGCCACGCTCGCGGGAGTGAGACCGAGCAGCGACTGGCAATGCAAATGGCTACATTTGCTAATACCGCCCTTCAGACACTAAAAAACCCTATTCAACGTGGTTTGTATTTGTGCCAGCTTCATGGTGTTGATGCCAAACTAGAAACCAATACTGCGATGCCAGCCGCTTTCTTGATGAAGCAAATGGATTGGCGCGAGCTTCTAGATGAACAAGCAGAAGATTTGCCCGCTCTTGAAGCCTTGATGGCTGAAGTAGAGCAATCCAAGGCAGATATTCTTGCTGAAATCACTCAAGCCATCGATGGCGCAAAAAATTATCAGCATGCCGCAGAACTTTTACGTGGCTTGTTATTCATTGATAAGTTTGCGCTTGAGCTTGATGACGCTATTGCAGCTTTGATCTAGACCATACGTAAACGACTCTCTATTTCTTATGGCCTTATTACAAATCTCTGAACCCGGTAAGTCGCTAGCGCCTCATCAACGGCGTATTGCGGTCGGCATTGATTTGGGCACTACGAATTCTTTGGTTGCTATCGTGCGCGATGCTTTGCCTAAGGTATTGCCGGATGCGCAAGGGCGCGAATTACTCCCATCCGTTGTGCGTTACCTGCCTAACGGGCGAACTCAAGCTGGTTTCGAGGCTCTTGAGAGTGTGGTCCTAGATCCAAAGAACACAATTGTTTCAGTGAAGCGCTACATGGGGCGCGGACTTACTGATATCGAGCACATTGAAAGTGCGCCTTATGAATTTGTTGATCAACCTGGCATGCTTAAGCTCAGAACGGTTGCGGGCGATAAGAGTCCTATCGAAGTTTCTGCAGAAATCCTCGCGCGCTTACGTCAGCTAGCCGAAGACTCAGTCTCCGATGAAATTGTGGGTGCGGTAATTACTGTGCCAGCATATTTTGATGATGCGCAACGTCAAGCAACTAAAGACGCTGCTAAGTTAGCTGGCATAGAGGTGCTGCGTTTATTAAATGAACCTACTGCTGCAGCAATTGCTTATGGTTTGGATAATGCTTCCGAAGGTGTATACGCCGTCTATGACCTTGGCGGTGGAACCTTTGATATTTCTATTCTGAGGATGAGTAAGGGTGTTTTTGAAGTCCTTTCCACTGGTGGAGACTCTGCTTTAGGTGGGGATGACTTTGATCATCGCTTGTATTGCTGGGTGATTGAGCAGGCCAAACTGCCGCCACTTTCTATCCATGATCACCGCACTCTTTTGCAAGCGTGTAAGCATGCAAAAGAGTTGCTCAGCCACAATCCTTTGGCACGAGTCCATGAGACTTTGTCTGATGGCACGGTTGTCAATGTAGGTGTCAGTCAGGCGCAGTTTTTTGAGATCACCCAAAATTTAGTAAGCAAGACTTTGCTCGCCTGTAAAAAGGCTTTGCGGGATGCTGGCTTAAAGGCTGAAGACATTAAAGGCGTGGTCATGGTTGGTGGCTCAACGCGTATGCCTAATGTACAGCGCGCAGTAGGTGAGCTATTCGGTACGCAACCCTTAAATAACCTGAATCCCGATCAAGTGGTAGCACTCGGTGCGGCAATGCAAGCTGACTTGTTAGCCGGCAATCAAAGTAAAGATGATGAGTGGTTGTTGTTAGAC
This sequence comes from Polynucleobacter sp. es-GGE-1, assembly GCF_018882005.1. Taxonomy (NCBI): domain Bacteria; kingdom Pseudomonadati; phylum Pseudomonadota; class Betaproteobacteria; order Burkholderiales; family Burkholderiaceae; genus Polynucleobacter; species Polynucleobacter sp. es-GGE-1. Next base: position 95,207 of record NZ_JACVPE010000004.1, on the reverse strand, counting down.
GTCATTCCACTCTCCCTTGGTATTGAAACCATGGGTGGCTTAGTAGAAAAAATCATTCCTCGAAATACCCCAATACCAGTTGCGAGAGCGCAAGACTTCACGACATTTAAAGATGGTCAGACGGCGCTGGCAATTCAAGTAGTGCAAGGCGAGCGGGAGCTGGCTCAGGATTGCCGATCATTAGGTAAGTTTGAATTGCGCGGTATTCCACCCATGGCTGCAGGTGCAGCCCGCATTCGGGTGACATTTCAGGTGGATGCTGATGGCCTATTGTCTGTGAGCGCCACTGAGCAAGGCTCTGGCGTTCAAGCGTCGATAGATATTAAACCTTCTTATGGCCTAACCGATGCAGAAATTACCCGCATGCTGCAAGATGGATTTGCCTCAGCCCAAGAAGATTTGTTGGCAAGGTCTTTGCGCGAAGAGCAGGTGAATGCCCAAAGATTATTAGATGCCGTACAAACTGCGCTAGCAAGTGACAGAAGCTTGCTCTCAAAAGAAGAGCAATCCTCAATTGATCATGAAATGGCAGTTTTGCAAAAGATTTTGAGTGAAGAAACAGATAGCGCTGTAGTGCGTAAGGCTGTTGATCACGCTGCCAAGGCAACAGATGACTTCGCACAAATGCGTATGAACGCCAGTATTCAAAAAGCCCTATCGGGCAAGAATGTTGCTGAGATCTAAATTAAAAAAGTAGAAATCATCATGACCCAAATCGTTGTTCTACCCCATAGTGAGTATTGTCCTGAAGGTGCTGTTGTTGAGGTGGCCCCTGGAACTTCTATTTGTGAGGCCTTACTAGAGAATGACATCCCCATTGAGCATGCTTGCGATATGGTTTGCGCTTGCACAACTTGTCATGTGATTGTTAAAGAGGGATTTCAGAGTTTGAATCCTCCTGATGAAAATGAGGAAGACATGCTTGACCGTGCTTGGGGGTTAAATCCGCAGTCGCGCCTATCCTGCCAAGCGATTGTTGCTCGTGAAGCACTGGTCATTGAAATACCAAAGTATTCTATTAACCACGCTAAAGAAAATCATTAACCAAGATTAAGTTGAGTCTTAACGTTTTGGTGCTGTAGCAGTTGATTCTCGGATGACTAAATTAACGTTAGCTTTAATTTTTTTGGGGAGGTTATCCACCCCATTGATTTGTGAAATTAAATGATTGGCAGCTTGTGCCCACATGCCTATTGCATCTATGTGAATCGTTGTCAGGCTTGGAAGTAGATGTCTAGAGATCTCGAGATCATCAAAGCCCACAATGGACAAATCCTTAGGAACTTTAATGCCCTGTTTTTGAGCTTCCAATAGTGCGCCTAATGCGAGTACGTCTTGCCCGCAAATAATAGCGGTAATTTTTGGGTTGTTCAGCAATAACTTCTTAAGCCCAAGTCTTGCCTCTTGGAGTTCATAGCGACATTCCACAATCATTTCAGGCTTAAGGTAAATCTTTTTTTCAGCAAGCAAAGCAAGTGTTCCGGTAACGCGGTCCTGCGCTCGATCATTATTAGCGGTAATGCCACTTAACATCCCAAATTGCTTGTGACCTTGATCCAGCAAGTGTTTGACGCCCAGTTTGATGGCTTCAGCGTTATCAAATCCAGAGGTATAACCATTCAGAGGGGCGGACAAAGATCCCACATGGATATAGGGAATATTCCGTGTCCTCATCAGCTTTAACGCTTCCCTTTGTTGGCTGACGCCAAAAAGGACTATGCCCTCTACACCTCTGGTGAGTAAATTGGTGATTTGTGTAGCTTCGATATTGGGGTCATAGTTGCTGCTAGCTACCAATAGCTGATGACCTGACTGATTGAGCTGTCTTTGGAATTCAGATAGACCTTGGGCAAAGATAGCATTATCTAAGGTTGGAACAATTGCGCCAATGGTGCCTGAGCGTTTTAGCATCAATGAGCGGGCTCCAGCGTTGGGAATGTAGCCAAGCTTCTTAATAACCGCATGGATCTTTTCTTTAAGGGCAGGGCTGACCGTCTCAGGTCGGTTGAGAGCGCGTGACACTGTTGCCGTAGAAACTTTTGCTGCAGCTGCAACATGATCAATAGTGATTGATCCGGTATTTTTTTTCATCAGTGCCTAAGGGAAAGTCCTAGTCTAATTTAGCTGTTCTGGGTAATTTTGCTAACGAATTGTGGTTAGAATGAAAGCGCTTACATTTTATTCATTCTATAAGGAATTGGAAATTTTTAGCAAGCTTTTATCCTTCTTTTTGTTCTGCGCGATTCTGCTGCTTGCTTGGTTTGGGCTGACAGAGTGGACAGGCACAATTTCGAGCGCTAGATTTCCATCGCCCACAGAAACCTGGAATTCTTTCAAAATTATTGCATTGCAGGGCTATGGCAATGGCAAGCTTCATCAGCATGTCCTACAAAGCGTGATCTTAGTTACCTCCGGATTTTTGGTTTCTTCCTCATTGGGAATCCTGCTGGGGATTCTGATGGGTGCCAATAAGAAAATTGAAGCTTTCGTCAATCCAATATTTTTAACCTTGAGGCCAATACCCCCGTTAGCATGGATTCCTTTGGCTATTGTTTGGTTGGGGCTTGGTAACTCCGCTAAGGTAATGGTGATTTATGTAGCAGCCTTTGTGCCGGCAGTGATTAATAGCTTTACAGGCGTTAGATCAATAGAGGTGCCGCAGCGAGAAGCCGCTGCTATGTTGGGCATTAGCCGTTTTGCTTACTATCGTGAAGTATTAATTCCCGGGGCATTGCCACTTATTTTTACTGGCTTACGCCTATCGCTTCAGGCATCCTGGACCACTTTAGTTGCCGCGGAATTGGTCGGTGCAACTTTAGGCTTGGGGTCGATCCTAAATCAAGCGGCTCAAGATATTAATCCGGCAATGATTATGGTGGGCATGATTAGCGTAGCGATTTCTGGTTGGTTGATGACCCAGATATTGGCTAAGGCTGAGCGCTATGCCATGCCTTGGAGAGCGTAATGGCACGTCAAGAACGCTTAAATCAAAGTGAGTTTTTATTGTGGACGGGACTAGGTATTACGAGTTTTATTGGGATTTGGTATCTCTCGGCGTTGCTGGGTGTAGTTCCAAAGCAGTTTCTTCCGGCGCCACATGAAGTTTTGCTGAAGTTTATTCACCTGCTAAACGAGCCATTTTCTGGCTATACCTTATTGGCGCATATTGCTTCGAGTTTTCAGCGTTTTTTATATGGATTCTTATTGGCAGTGGTGATTGGGGTGCCATTGGGATTGTTGATGGCTTTATCTAAGTATGCCAATCAACTGATCACGCCATTTTTTGAAAGTATTCGCTTTGTTGCGCCAATTGCTTGGGTTCCATTTGCTGCTCTCTGGTTTGGAACTGGTATCGGTGGTCCGGTATTGGTGATTTTTATGGGAGCATTTCCTCCGGTCTTAATTAATACTTATCGCGGCGCAATTCATGTAGATAAAAAATACCTTGAAGCAGCCAGAATGCTTGGGGCAGGTAAGTTGCGCTTGATGACAGAAGTCTTATTTCCAGCGGCTATCCCTTCCATCATTGCTGGCCTGCGGATATCTGCGGGCTTAGGTTGGCAATCCTTAGTTGGTGCTGAACTCATTGTTGCATCTAGTGGCGTTGGTTACATGATGGTTAAAGGCCAGGCAAGTATTCAGACCGATATTGTGATGAGCGGCATGATTGCAATTGGTCTGATTGGTTTATTGATTGATGTGCTTTTAAGGCAGGCTGAAAAGTTCGCTGTTCACTATAGAGAAATTTGATTTATGGCAGATATTGTTTTCGATTCAGTAGAGCGCAGCTTTAAACAAGGCGGCAAAGAGTTTTTGGCCGTAGGCGGTGTTGACCTAACTCTTAAAGACAAAGAGTTTGTTGCGATCGTTGGGCCATCTGGTTGTGGAAAGACCACTTGCTTACGCATGGTCGCTGGCCTTGAAATGCCAAGCAAAGGGCGTGTTCTCGTTGGCGGTAAAGAAGTAAAAGGACCTGGACCAGACCGTGCCGTAGTCTTTCAGCAATTCGCTTTATTCCCATGGAAAACTGTTCAAGAGAATATTGAGTTTGGCCTTAAATCTATGAGCATGAGTACAGCTGATAAGCGAGATAAGACCGCCCGTTTGATTTCTCTTATGGGGTTGGAGGGTTACGAGCAGGCCTATCCCCATCAATTGTCTGGTGGCATGCAGCAGCGCGTAGCTATTGCGCGTGCCTACGTTCTAGAACCAGAAGTGCTGTTGATGGATGAGCCATTCGGCGCTTTGGATGCTCAAACTCGAGTGGTGATGCAGGAAGAGCTTGTAAGGCTTGCTCGCAAGAACCCTAAAACTGTCTTATTTATCACCCACGCTGTTGAAGAGGCGGTGTATCTCGCAGATCGCGTCGTGGTGATGTCCAGGAGGCCTGGTCTGATTCGAGATGTGATCGAGATTAAGCCCATTCGTGAAAAAGAAGGTTGGGATACACATACTCGTATTGAGGACGTCATGGATTTGAGTTCTTTTGTGCAGTTACGTAGTCAGATTTGGAAGTTGTTGCGCGAGCAAAACCTGGGTGTTGATCATTGATTCACTTTTGTAATATCTGAAGGAGATAAAAATGCAATTTAAGAAATCATTAGCAAGTATTTTGGGGGCAACGGTACTGGCAGCAGCAAGTGTTAGTAATGTCTACGCGCAAGCAAAGCCTGCATTAACCGAGATTAAAGTGAGCTATCAGCCTGCTTTATATTGGGCGCTTCCATTCTTTGTAGCAACAGAAAAAAACTGGTGGGGTGAATTAGGCCTTAAGCCAGAATTTAGTACTTTCCCTGCCGGAGTTCCACAAATTGCGGCATCTGCCTCTAAGTCATGGGATGTAGGTGGCACTGGATCTGTTCCTGCTGTGTTGGGTTATGTGCGCTTTGGTATTAAGACTATCGGATTGAGTAATGATGAGTCAGCAGGCAATGCCTTGTTGGCCACTGGTAAAGCTGCAGAGGCATTCGCAGCCAATCCCCAATCATTAAAGGGACAAACTATCGTATTAACTGGTAACTCCACTGGAGATTACGCGGTTCAATCTTGCCTTAAGAAATATGGTTTAGCTAAGACTGATGTTGTTATTAAGAATATGGGTCAGGGCGAAATTATTTCTGCCATGTCTTCGGGTAACGCTGACTTTGGCGGCTTGTGGGCGCCAAATATTTATACGCTCGAAGAGAAGGCTGGCGCTAAAGTCATCTGTAGCGGTAAAGATGGCGGCGCTTTTGTTCCTGGCGCTTTGATTGTGCGCGGTGATTATGCAAAAGAGAATCCACAAAATGTGGCTAAGTTCTTAGCTGTGTATTTACGTGCTTGGAAGTGGATGAATGCTAATAAGCCACAAGCAATTGCAATGATGAAAAAGTTCTATGAGCAGGGCGGCGTCACAATTTCTGAAGCTTCAATGAAGAAAGAGTTTGATACCCGTCCTAACTATGACTTGGCAACTGAGTTGAAGATTATGGATAGCTCTAAGGGTCCATCACAAGTAGACGGCTGGTTTAATTCTATTGCCGCCTTTATGCAATCAACCGGCGCCATCCAAACTGTACCGCCAGCAAATGAATACATCACTGATGAATTCATGAAGATGGTGAATGCAGATAAAAAACTGCGTGATTTTGCAAACAACTCTAAGTAGTCGATAAAACAATCTAAAAAATGGGGGCAACCTCATTTTTTAGATAGAGCCTGTAAGTGCTTACAAAATAAGGTTAGAAATATGTCCATAGATTATTTAAAGAAAGCAGCCAAAACGCCAGAGACTGAGACATCTACAGCTCAGCAGGTGGTAACGGAAATGCTTGCCAATATTGAGAAGAATGGTGAATCAGCTGTTAAGGATTACGCCTTAAAGCTAGATAAATGGTCTGGCGATATTGTGATGTCAGAGCAGGCAATGAATGCCATCTTGGCTGATGTGCCAGCCTCAGTGAAGCGAGATATTGATTTTGCTGTAAAGCAAGTCTATGACTTTGCCATTGCTCAGAAAAATAGTATTCAGGATTTCTCTACCACCTTACATACTGGGGTTACTGCTGGTCAAAAGGTCTTGCCAGTAAATGTGGTGGGTTGTTATGCGCCTTCTGGTAGATACGCACACATTGCATCTGCTTATATGACGGTGGCTACAGCAAAAGCAGCGGGCGTTAAAAATATCATTGCATGCTCAAGTCCTTTTAGGGGTGGCGGAATTCATCCTTATGTACTCTATGCATTTAAGGCCGCCGGCGCTGATGTCATCATGACATTGGGTGGTGTTCAGGCGATTGCTTCGATGGCGTATGGATTATTTACTGGCAAACCTGCTGACGTAGTTGTGGGGCCAGGTAATAAGTTTGTGGCTGAAGCAAAGCGCTCTCTATTCGGAAAAGTTGGAATTGATGTATTTGCTGGGCCATCTGAGATTGCAGTGATTGCGGATGAAACGGCTGATCCAAAAATTGTAGCGAGTGACTTAGTTGGTCAGGCTGAACATGGCCACGAATCTCCCGCATGGTTATTTACTACCTCAGCTAAATTGGCTAATGAAGTAATGGCATTAGTTCCTCAGATGATTGATCTATTGCCGCCTACTGCAAAAGATGCTGCCGCCTGCGCTTGGCGTGATTATGGTGAGGTTATTGTGTGCAGCACTCGCGAAGAGGTTGCCAAAGTTTCTGACCAATATGCCAGTGAGCATCTTGAAGTCCACGCAAAAGACTTGGATTGGTGGCTCAGTAATCTCACCTGCTATGGATCTTTATTCTTGGGTGAAGAAACGACGGTCGCCTTTGGAGACAAGACTAGCGGGCCAAACCATGTATTGCCTACAAAGGGGGCGGCAAGATATTCGGGCGGCTTATCTGTGCATAAGTTTATGAAAACACTGACTTGGCAGAAGATGACTCGTGAGGGAAGCAAAGAAATGGCGCTAGTAACAGCTCGAATTAGTCGTCTAGAGGGAATGGAGGCGCATGCGCGTACTGCAGATGATCGTTTAAAAAAGTACTTTCCTAACGAGAAGTTTGATCTTGGAAGTCCAGTAGAAGTATGAGCCAAATCATTCATCAACTATTTGATCTGCAAGGTAAAACAGCCCTCATTACCGGTGGTAGTAGTGGTTTAGGTGAGGGCATTGCCCTTGCTTTAGGTTTGGCTGGTGCTGAAGTCGCTATTGCTGCCCGCAGAGAAGCTCCTTTGAAGGAAGCCGCAGAGCGTCTTATTGCGCAGGGCATTAAGGCCTCTTCATTTACTGCTAACTTAAGCGACTTAGAGCAAGCAGAGGATTTGTCCAAGCGCATCTTAAGTCATCTCGGAAAAGTCGACATCTTGGTTAACGCTGCAGGTATTAACTTGAGAGAGCCTTACGGAGAAGTATCTCCACAGAGCTGGCAAGAGCAATTAAATGTGCAGTTAGCTGCCCCATTTTTTATGACCCAAGCTCTGGCACCGCAAATGCAAGTCCGTAAATGGGGCCGCATCATTAATATTGCGTCACTACAGAGCTATCGCGCTTTTGCTAATAGCGCACCCTATGGTGCAGCAAAGGGTGGGGTCGTTCAGTTAACGCGAGCTATCGCGCAGGAATGGTCAAAGTTTGGCATTACTTGTAATGCTATTGGCCCTGGGTTCTTTCCTACGGCATTAACAGCGCCAGTCTTTAACAATCCTGATTTAGTCAAAATGCATGCAGAAAAAACAGCGATAGGTCGCAATGGTGAGATGAAAGATATCCATGGTTTAGCCATCTTCTTATCTAGCGATGCCTCTGCCTACATTACTGGGCAAACCATCATGCTGGATGGCGGTTACACCGCAATATAAGGATCGTAATTATGAAAGCCTTGGTCTATACACAGCCAAATGAAATGCAGATCTTAGATCGTCCTTATCCTTCGCTGGATGCTGAGGAGGTGGTGCTCAAGATTGAGTCAGTAGGTATTTGCGGTAGTGATATGCATGCCTTTCATGGTCATGACCCCAGAAGAAAACCAGGTTTAGTTTTAGGGCATGAATTTGCGGGAACCATTGCTGATACCAGCTCTTCGCTTTTCAGCAAAGGGCAGAGAGTTACGGGCAATCCATTGATTACTTGTGGCCACTGCGAATATTGTCTGCAGGGAAGAAATAATTTGTGTGCCAATCGCACCATGGTGGGAATGACAAGGCCGGGAGCTTTTGCTGAATATATGAGTATTCCTGCGAGCTCGCTAATTGCCATACCCGAAGGTCTTAGTCTGGATGCTGCTGCATTGACTGAGCCAGCAGCCACTGCTGTTCATGCAATTAACCTATCAATGCGAGCCCTTCAAAGACCCATTCAAGAATGTCGTGTTTTGATATTGGGTGGTGGCGCTATAGGAATGCTTTCCGCGCTGCTTTTGAAGCATTACGGGGTTGATGATTTAACGGTTGCCGAAGTGAACCCATTGCGCAGAAAAGCTATTGAGCAACATGTTGGTTGCAAGACACTCAATCCCATAGACGAAAAAATTACTGAAAATTCTATTGAGTTTGTGATGGACTGTGTTGGTGCTGTAGTTACTCGTAACACTGCACTGGCTGCCGTAAAGCCGGGCGGTGTGATGATGCATGTAGGCCTTCAGGATTGGGCTAGCGAAATTGATATGAGAAAGCTTACGCTTGCTGAAATCACCCTGCTTGGAACCTACACCTACTCCACGGTTGATCTTCAAGCCACCGTCAATTTGCTCGCTCGCAATGCGTTTGGCGATTTGTCTTGGGTAGAAAAGCGGTCTTTAGATGATGGGCCTCAGGCCTTTAGTGACTTACATGCCGGAAAAACAGCTGCTGCAAAAGTTCTCCTAAAACCGTTTTAAATAATCACGGGTTACTCAGTATGCAATTTGTCTTTCATTCCACACCCTCTATTTTTGTAGAAAGAGGTGGCTCAGCCAATCTTGCAAAAAAAATTCTGGAACGAGGCGGCAAATCTGTCTTAATTGTTACGGACCCTGGCGTTCTTTCTGCGGGCTTGCTAGATAAAGCGCTTCCCCAATTTAAAGAGTTAAAGCTTCCATTTCAGATTTTTTCTGATGTTGAGGCTGACCCTCCAGTTCCCGTAATTAATCAAGCGGTGAAGGTCGCGCAGGACTGTAAAGCGGATTTCATTGTGGGCTTTGGTGGCGGCAGTTCGATGGATGTGGCCAAACTTGTTGCTTTGTTAAGTCCCGGCACGGAAAATCTTGCTGACATATATGGCATTGGAATGGCCAAAGGACCAAGATTGCCTTTGATCCTAGTGCCTACAACTGCTGGTACGGGTTCTGAGGTAACACAAAGCTCTGTAGTGACTGTGAGTGAAAGTGAAAAAAAAGGCGTTCTCTCACCACATCTATTACCAGATTTGGCAATATTGGATGCAGAGTTAACGCTTGGCCTGCCGGCCCACGTCACAGCTGCTACAGGAATAGATGCGATGGTCCATGCTATTGAGGCATATACAACCAAGCATCTTAAAAACCCGATGTCCAATTGCGTGGCCAAAGAGGCGCTGCGTTTACTTTCAGGAAACCTTCATAAGGCTGTTAATTCTGGAAACGATATTGTTGCGCGTGAAAACATGTTACTCGGCGCCTGTCTTGGAGGTATGGCATTTACCAATGCGCCAGTAGCAGGAGTTCATGCATTGGCCTATCCGATTGGCGCAAGATTTCATGTGCCTCATGGCTTATCTAATTCCTTAATGTTGGCCCCGGTAATTCGATTCAATATTGAAGTTGCACATTCTATGTATGCAGAACTCGGACAGATAATTAAGCCAGGACTCAAGGGTACAACTATCGAGCAGGCAAATGGATTGGCTGAGTATTTAGGCCGACTTGCTGGTGAGCTCGGTTTACCACAGCATTTAGTCGAGGTCGGTATTACAGAAAGTGATGTTGAACAGTTAGCTAAGGATGCCATGTTACAAACCCGCCTCCTAAGCAACAGTCCACGTGAGATCACGCTAAGTGATGCTGCTGCTCTATATCGAGAAGCGCTATAGAGTCGATAAAAAATGTTGCTTGATGGCTAAAGTAATGTTTTGTCGACCATGCTTTTTGCGCTCGAGCAATCCAACCTTGCGATATATTGCTTTTCCAGGTAATTCTTGAATCTTGAGTTGGCGATCGCTTGCCCAGGCAATATTGGCGAGCTTTGGAACAATGGAGTATCCAAGACCTTGTCTTACCAGCTCAATAATGGCCTCAACTGAGTTGAGCTCCATACCATCCTGAATTTTGAGTTTATTAGCTCGAATCGTTTGATCTACCAGATGTCCTGTCCAAGTATTTCTCTCAAAACGAATAAAGGGTAGTGGCTTGTCGGTGCTGCCAGAGCCTTTCTTTGATTTAGGAGTGCTTGGATAAATCAAGATCATGGGCTCTTTATAGAGTTCAGTCCACTGGACATTTTGTGGCAGGGCAAAAGGCGATTCCGTCACAATCGCAGCATCAAGACTGCCGTCAATCACTTGATCTAAGAAGTTACTTGATAGACCTGCAATCAGTTTGATCTCAAGCTCAGGATAATTGTGCTTAAGCTCATTCAGTGTTTTGCCAAAGGCACCCATCAGCGTCGATACAAGAGCGCCCAAAACAATCGTCCCACTAAGATTGGTTTTGAGATTAGATCCCAGTGCCTCATACCGTGCAATGATTTCTTGAATGGGCTCTATGAGAGATCGACCATGGCTATTGAGCGTAAGAGAGCGTTTGGTTCTATCAAATAACTCAATCCCAATCTCTTGCTCTAGTTGCTGTAATTGCTGCCCCGCAGCAGCGGCAGTCAGCCCGATTTCTCGCGCGGCAGCTGCCACGCTTTTGTGGCGCGTTATAGCAAGGAAGTTCTTAAGTATTTTGATGCTAGACATAGGGACTATTATAAATATATTCTTTATCTCAAAGAAAAATATATTCGATTTATTTTTTACTGTCTATCGATATAATGATTCCATGTCAAATACGGATCTCAAAGTAAAAGTCTGGCGCGGAGCAGAGCAGGGCGAATTCGTCGAATATCTGGTTCCCCGCAACTCCAATCAAACGGTTTTGGATGTTGTTACCTACATCCAACGAAAACTAGATCCGACACTGAGCTATCGCTTTGCCTGTCGCGTAGGGATGTGCGGATCATGCGCGATGACGGTTAATGGGGTGGCTCGCTGGACCTGCCGCACTCACGTGTCAAAAATTCTCGAGGGCGACTCGCTTGAGATAGCGCCATTAAATAATTTGCCAGTCATTAAAGATCTTGCCACTGACATGCGCGAGTTTTTCAATAAGTGGAAAGGTGCTGTTGGCTTCTTTAAGGGCAATCAAACCCGTCATGATGAATTTGCCAAAGTAGAGCCACAGTCCGAAGAGCGTCAATTAGCTAATGCAGGTATTGAATGTATTGGTTGTGGAGTTTGTTATGCCTCTTGCGAGGTGGTTGAAGCGCGACCAAATTATCTTGGGCCTGCTGCTTTAAATAGAGCTTGGACGCTCACTAATGACATTAGAGACGTACAGCAGCTTGATCGACTGCGTGCAGTAGCAGGCGATGCTGGGTGCCATGCCTGCCATACTCAAGGATCTTGCACTGAGCGCTGCCCGAAGGCGATCGAGCCTACTGCAAGTATTGCTGGGTTAAAAAAATTAGTTGCTAGAGCAGCGGTAAAGGGCAGTAAGTGGGGCAAACTATGAGCGCAGCAGTTATGCAGGCAAAGCTTTGGTATGCCCAAAGAATTAGTGCCATGATTTTAGGAATCTGCGTAGCTATTCACCTAGTCATTATTTTCTATGCCATCAGGGGTGGTTTGACTGCGCAAGAAATACTGGGGCGCACTCAGGGCAATTTGGCCTTCGCACTTTTTTACGAGATCTTTGTTTTAGCTTGTTTTGTACATGCTCCAATTGGGGTGGCTAATATTCTCCAAGAAACTCTACCTAAGAGTGGAATTGCAAAACCTGCTTCTTGGTTATTGGCAATATTGATTTTGACCCTAGGGACTACTGCTGTAATCGGCGTGTATAGCGGAGGTGCTTTATGAGCTCAAGACCAAGGATAGATTACAGAGCAAAGAGTCACTTATCCTATTTTGCTTACGCATGCCATCGTTTTTCTGGTTTGCTTTTAGCCTGCTTTTTGCCTTTACATTTCCTGATGCTTTCTCAGTCTTTGCGTGGTGCCGCTGGATTTGAGTCTGCGCTTGGTTTAACGGATATATGGGTCTTTAAGTTTGGTGAATGGGCATTAGTCATATTGCTGGCCATTCATTTGGCAGGGGGAGTGCGCCTACTCATGATCGAGTTTGGACCTTGGCGCGGCTTACGCAAGGGTTGGATTCAGGTTTCTATTTTGTTTGCAATTGTTTGCGGACTCTTATTTCTATATTTTGCTAATTAGTTAGGTTACCTATGCAGTTATCAATGGATTTGGTGGAAGAGGCTTGTAAGGAGCTTTATATACGTGCTCTCAAGGTCCTGCCAGACGATATTAAGGCGGGGATTAATCGTTTGGATCGCGCTGAAACAGATGGTCGAGCTCAGGTCGTGTTGAAAACCATGATTACTAATATTGCTGTGGCAGAGCGTGAAGATAACTTGCTTTGCCAAGATACCGGCCTACCCATTTATAACGTCAAGATTGGCAGCAATGTTCAATATGATGGCATGGCCTTAATGGCAGCTATACATAAGGGTTGTGAGCGCGCTACAAAAGAATATCCCTTGAGATCCTCTGTGGTGCATCCCATTACCCGCAAAAATAACCACACTTCATGTGGCATTGACATGCCTGCAATTCATATCGATTTTTCTGACGCGTCTGAAACGGTTGAAATTGAAATGGTTCCCAAGGGTAGCGGATCAGAAAATAATTCGTTCCTCAAAATGGCAATCCCGGCTGATGGGATTAATGGCGTAAAAGCATTTGTGATTGAGAGTGTTGTTTCTGCTGGAGGTAAAACCTGCCCACCAACAATCGTGGGTGTTGGTGTAGGCGGAACGTCTGATCAGTGTGTGGCGATGGCAAAGCGAGCCGCAGTACGTCCTCTAGGAAGCTCCTGTTCTGATGAAGAGGGCGCAAAGCTGGAGAAAGAGTTGAGCCTGGCGGTAAATCAACTGGGCATTGGCCCTCAGGGTCTTGGCGGTGACGGCACTGCATTTGCTGTTCATGTTGAGCTGGCGCATACCCACATTACGCTCAATCCTGTTGCAGTCAATATGCAATGTCACTCTGCGCGTAGAGCGCGTGCAACCTTTACGCCTGCAGGCGTGAGTTACGGATTCTGAGGAATTATCTATGGCGCACTACGTTCTCCAAACCCCAGTTAGCGAAGAAGATATACGAAAGCTACGCATTAATGACACTGTGACTTTGCAAAATACTCTATTTGGTATTCGAGACGCTACACAGATTCACATGTTTGACCATGATCGCAAAACCCGCTTTGATCTTAATGGCCATGCTGTAATACATACCGCACCCAATGTTCGCAAGGTGCCTGTTAGCGATGAGTTCCCTGCCGGCTATCAAGCCATTTGCATTGGCACGACAACCTCTGATCGCATGGAACGTTTCACTCGTCCTTTAATGACGCAAAAGGGTGTTCGCATTATTGTTGGTAAAGGCGGCATGCGCGAAGGTTCTGCGGAGGCCTTTAAAGAGCTCGGCGGTGTTTATTTGGCCATCATTGGTGGTACCGCCGCACTGGAGACTACTTGGATTGACCAAATCGAAGATGTGGATATGGATGATCTCAATCCAGAATCACTCTGGCGTTTCAAGATTAAGGATTTTGGCCCTCTCTTAGTAGCTATGGATAGCTATGGCGGCAGCATTTATCAAGAGGTGCGGGGCGATGTTGCGCGTAAAAAAGAGGCGGTATTAAAGAGTCTTGGAATTACATCATGAGCACCATTCCTACCATCGATACAGATATCTTAATTCTAGGTTCTGGTGGCGCCGGCCTCTTTGCCGCATTGCATGCGCATCAAGCAAATCCAAATTTACACATCACGATTGCCGTTAAAGGTTTGTTAGGCAAGTGCGGTTGTACAAGGATGGTGCAAGGGGGATACAACGTTGCTCTAGCAGAAGGTGACTCGGTTGAGCGCCACTTCATGGATACGATTGAAGGTGGTAAATGGCTATCTGACCAAGATCTCGCTTGGACCTTAGTTAGCAAGGCTGTAGAGCGTATTCATGAGCTTGAGAATGAGCTCGGTTGCTTTTTTGATCGTAATCCTGATGGCACTGTTCATCAAAAAGCGTTCGCTGGGCAAACTTTTGATCGCACTGTTCACAAGGGTGACTTAACGGGAATTGAAATTATTAATCGCTTGGCAGAGCAGGTTTGGTCAAGAGGAATTCATCGCCTTGAAGAGCATCGTGCTATTGAGCTGATTCATAGTAAGGATGGAAAGTCTTTAGCGGGTGTCTTGATGCTCAATATGCAGACAGGACAATTTACATTGGTGCGTGCTAAGGCAGTTTTGTTAGCCACCGGCGGTGGTCCGACTATGTATAAGTACCACACGCCATCGGGTGATAAGAGCTGTGATGGATTGGCGATGGCTTTACGTGCAGGTCTGACATTGCGTGATATGGAGATGGTGCAGTTTCATCCCACAGGCCTATTAGCCGGTCCCGGCACACGAATGACGGGAACAGTTTTAGAAGAAGGGCTCCGGGGCGCAGGTGGATACTTGCTCAACGGTAATCATGAGCGCTTTATGGGCAACTATGATCCTCGCAATGAGCGCGCCACCCGAGATATTGTTTCAAGATCGATTAACTCAGAGATTCGTGCGGGACGCGCCACCCCAAATGGCGGGGTCTATATTCAGATGAGTCATCTAGGTCCGGAGAATGTACGTAAGCAATTTAAGGGTATGGTTGAGCGTTGCGCCGATAGTGGATTTGATTTGGCAGGTGATTTGGTTGAGGTTGTTCCCACCGCTCATTACATGATGGGTGGACTGGTATTTAAGAAGGATTGCAGTACTGATTTGCCTGGACTATTTGCCGCCGGCGAAGATACCGGAGGCGTCCATGGTGCTAATCGCTTGGGCGGAAATGGAGTTGCTAACTCTACAGTGTTTGGTGGCATTGCTGGTGAAGCAATGGCAAGCTGGGTTGCTGGGCAATCTCTTCGTGAGTGCGATATGGATGAAGTGCATGCCAGCATTAAGGCCCATGAGGAGCCATTGCAAAAACCTGCTGGTGATATTGAGGCGATACGCGATGCGCTTGCTGAGTGTATGTGGGATGACGTTGGTATTTCAAGGACAAAAGAGAGTCTGCTACGCGCTCGTAATACCCTGGAGCAACTTGGCGCTTCATTAGAGCAAATGGGTGTGAGTAATCTTCAGCGTGAATATAGTGTCACCTGGCAAGATTGGATGAATCTACAAAACCTCATTCTGGTTAGTAAGGCTGTTACAGAAGCTGCTATTGCCCGCGAAAATTCGAGGGGAGCCCATTATCGCGACGATTTTCCTGAGCCAGGCTCTTTAGAAGGATCATATTTCACGGCGGTCAATATTTTGAATCAGAATTTGCACATTGAAAATAGGCCAGTGAAGTTCACCATGGTAAAGCCGGGTGAAACTATTCTGGTAGAGAGTTAATCATTTTTGATTTAATTGAGCCACTTCATTTCGCGCTTGCTACCCTGATTATTTTTGGCGCCTATTTTATTTTTGGTGTCTCAGGGTTTGGCTCATCTATCGTTGCTGTTCCTTTGTTGGTCCAGATGTATCCCCTTAAAGCAGTAGTTCCAATGATGGTCATCATTGATATCTGCGCGTCACTGTATCTCGGTAGAAAATCTTCTGCTGACGCCAACTTCAAGGAGCTCAAGTGGCTATTCCCCTTTAGCTTGATTGGGATGGTGCTAGGAATTGTCTTACTAATGAAGGCTCCTAGTGAACCTTTGCTACTAACCCTAGGCTGCTTTGCTGCTGCAAATGGTGTGCGTGTCTTATGGCAAAGAAATAATGAAGCACGTGATCCCATTAATAAATGGTGGGCTGCTCCCTTTGGATTTATGGGTGGAACTTTTACGGCATTGTTTGCTACCGGTGGACCTATTTATGTTTCTTACTTAGGTTTGCGAATCAATGATCCAAAAGCATTGAGAGCAACAATGGCATTTGCCATTTTTATGCTGACCTTTTTACGTCTAAGTCTCATGATAGTAACGGGATTAATTTTAAGTTGGCCTGTGATCGGTCTAGCCATTTGTTTAATGCCCGCAACCTTCCTTGGTATATGGCTGGGAACACATGTTCATAGCAAACTCAGTAATGCTGCTATGCGCGTAGCTTATGGATCTATTCTGATTTTTTCAGGAACGATGTTGCTGATTCGTCAGCTCTAAAATAAAAAAGGCGAAGACATGATCTTCGCCTTTTTGGTAGTGCTAGTAATTACTGGGCGCTAATATTGCGACCCTTGATCACCTTATCCCAAACAACTGACTCGGCTTTTACTTGCGATTCAAATTCTTTCTGATTATTAACTACTGCAGTTAAGCCATTCAAATCTAAACTAGCTTTTAGAGCATCAGATCCTACGGCTTTAACAGTAGCTGCATAGATCTTCTCAGTAATTGCATTGGGTGTTCCAGCCGGTGCAATTAACCCAAACCATCCAGTTGACTCGAATCCAGGAATGCCGGCTTCAGCAACTGTTGGAACATCGGGTAATTGTTTAGAGCGCTTCAAACTAGTTACTGCTAACGGCTTAATTTGACCGGCTTTAGCAAAGCCTGTAGCTGCTGTGAGGTTGCCAACCATAAAGTCAATTTGCCCCGCTACTAAATCATTGATGGCAGCAGATTCACCCTTATAAGGTACATGGGTGGCTGGGATGTTTGCGGAATAAGTCAAATTCTCTGCTGCCATATGTACTTGGCTGCCGATACCTGCAGATCCAAAATTAAGATCTTTGGTTTTTGCATAAGCAATGAATTCAGCAAGATTTTTAACTGGTAATTTGGTGCTTACAGAAACTAACATCGGACCACTTGCTACATTGGTGATGTAGACAAAATCCTTGGCATAGTTCACTGGCAATTTCTTATAGAGGAAGGGGTTTACCGTCAGCATGCTTCCGGATGCAAGCATGATGGTGTAGCCATCAGCAGGTGATTGCGCTACAAATTCAGCAGCAATATTTCCTCCTGCACCTGGTTTATTTTCTACAATCACATTTTGACCAAGGTCTTTAGTGAGTTGCTGGGCCAGTAGGCGCCCCAGAATATCAGTGGTGCCACCTGCGGCAAAAGGAATAATAAGTTTGATGGGTTTTGTTGGCCAGTTTTGCGCCATAGCTAAAGGCGATGTGAGTAGGGCAAGTGCGCCCGCAATCAATGCAATTTTTTTCCCTAGCTTGCTGATGTGTTGCTTAAACATGCTTACTTTCTCCGGTGTTAATTTGATCTAAATATCTTATCTGCATTTGCATCTAAAAATTCGTGAGATCTCAATTTATTAGTTATAAGCTTATGTATTACCAGTGTCTCCTCCAGCTTGGTCTTGCGCAATCTATTTCGTAATTGCACCGCACAATAAAGAGGGTATTGCAGGATATCTAAATCATCTATATGATCTAGATATGTCATCTATTTTGATCTCCGAGTTCATCACAAGTCAAGCCCTAGAAACCCTGCGTTCTCAGCATGAAGTAGCCTATGAGCCAGAGTTATATAAGAACCGCCCAGCTTTGATTGCTGCTTTGCAAAATATTGAGGGTCTTATTGTTCGGAACCTTACCCAAGTTAATGAAGAGATCTTGGCCGGGGCCCCCAAATTAAAGGTGATAGGTCGACTTGGGGTTGGGCTTGAAAATATTGAATTGCCTGCTTGCGCTAAACGCAATATCAAAGTCATTCCTGCTACAGGTGCAAATGCTGAGTCTGTTGCTGAGTATGTCGTTGGTGCTGCAGTTGCTTTGACTAGGGGATTTATTCCCGCAACGATTTCCAGCTTAAAGGGTGAATGGCCTCGCCCACGTTTCTCTGCTTACCATGAATTTTTGGGCAAGACTATTGGCATTGTTGGTTTTGGCAGTATCGGTAGAGTAGTAGCAAAAAAAGCGCGTGCTTTTGGTTTGCAGTGCCTGGCTTATGACCCAATGCTGTCTGGCAGCTCTGTGGAGCTTGATGGATTTTCGGTGCCATTACTTTCGTTAAGTAATTTACTTGGAAAAAGCGACGCGCTGACTTTGCACCTCCCATTTCTTCCAGAAACAAAGAATCTATTTAATGCTGCCAGACTTGATCAAATGAAGCCTGGTGCTTGCCTGATTAATACAGCTCGTGGTGGCATCGTCGATGAGAGGGCGCTGGCAGAGCGCTTGCGCTCTGGACGTTTAGGCGGTGCAGCTATTGATGTGTTTGAGAGTGAGCCAGCCAAAGATTTGAGTCACTTTGCGGGCATTGAGAATCTCATTCTGACTCCGCACGTTGCAGGAGTGACGCATGAAAGCAATGAGCGCGTTAGTCAAATGATCGCCGATGAAGTGAATCGGTTTCTAGGAGCTTAAGATGAATTTATCCTATCAAAAGATGGTTGATTTAGCATCATCTGGTTTGCAAGCAGCAGGCATTGGTCAGAAAGCGGCTCATGAAACCGCTCAATTTTTAGCACTTGCTGAGCTCGATGGATTGGCTTCTCATGGATTGGCGCGGGTATCTCAATATGCAGGCCATGCTAAAAATAGTCGGATTGAATTGTCGCCAAAAATTAAAGTGCGTCCATTTAAAACATCTGCTGCATTAGTTGATGCTTGTGATGGGTTGGCATTTCCAGCATTGCGATTTGCTACGGATTTATCTGTGAATCTCGCATCTAAGACAGGGGTTGGCCTGGTCGCAGTTACCAATAGCCATCACTTTGGAGTTGCTGGACACTTTGCTGAAGCGGCAGCGCGTGCCGGTTACATCTCTTTATTGTTTGGCAATACGCCAGCAGCCATGCCGATGGTTGGTGGTAGCAAGGCCTTATTTGGCACCAACCCTCTAGCCGCAGCATTTCCGGTTGCTAATCGTGATCCGATGGTGATTGATATGTCACTCTCTGCTGTCGCTAGAGGTAAGTTGCTGGTTGCAGCAAAAAAGGGCGAGTCTATTCCAGAGGGATGGGCATTAACTGCTGAAGGCAAACCAACTACTGATCCTAACGAGGGCCTCAAAGGATTGATGGTGCCGTTAGGTGGAGATAAAGGCGCTTTGCTTGCCTTGATCGTGGAATTGTTGGTTGTTGGCTTATCGGGAAGTCGTTTTTCCTATGAAGCAGATTCTTTTTTTGATGCCAAGGGAAATCGTCCGCGTATTGGACAACTGTTATTAACGATTGACCCTGGATTGGCAGGTAGCCAAATGTTTGCAAGCAAGATGCAAGAGTTCTTAAAAATCTTGGCATCTGATTCCGGAACCCGCGTTCCTGGTCAAAGACGTTTTAAACAGCGTGCCTCAGGCTTTCAAGAAGGCGTCAACGTTTCTGATGTAGTTATAGAAGAAATTCAGACTGGTATCAGTCAGTCATGGAGTTAGTAGTCAATTAACAGGATTAAAGAGGAGAGATCATGATCCATTTTGTCGTGCATGAGCCAGGAGATGGCGTAGGTGTGGTGGTAGTTGAAGGCGTAAAAGCTGGAGATGATTTGATTGGCTGGGTGATGGATGGAGATTTAACGCTCAATATGAAGTCTGAGAGCGACATTCCCATTGGCCACAAAATTTCATTAAATGAATTTAAACCCGGCGATACGGTGATGAAGTATGGCGTAGACATCGGCAAGGTTGTTGCTCCCATTAAAAAAGGTGAACACCTCCATGTCCAAAACGTAAAAACGAAGCGCTGGTAATCCAGGCTCTTATTCACCCATTCATTGAGAAAGAAAACAAGATGATTAATTTGAAAGACGCGAGCTTCATGGGTTACCGCCGTGAAAATGGCCGCATGGGAGTTCGTAATCACGTATTAATTCTGCCTTTAGATGATTTGTCCAATGCAGCTTGCGAAGCTGTGGCAAATAACATTAAAGGAACTCAGGCAATTCCTCACTCATACGGTCGTTTGCAATTTGGCGCCGACTTAGATCTACACTTCCGTACCTTGATTGGAACTGGCTGTAATCCAAACGTAGCTGCTGTAGTAGTTATTGGTATTGAGCCGCAGTGGACTAAAGTTGTGGTTGATGGCATCAAGGCTTCTGGTAAGCCAGTAGAGGGTTTCTGGATTGAAGGTAATGGCGATATCGCCACGATCGCTTCAGCTAGCAAAGCCGCTTACAAGATGATGAAACATGCCTCAAAGCAGCAACGGGTTAAGGCACCTTTATCTGAACTGTGGGTATCTACTAAATGTGGTGAGTCTGATACCACCTCTGGTTGCGGCGCAAATCCAACAGTAGGCGATGCTTTTGACAAACTCTATGGTATTGGCTCTACTCTCGTATTTGGTGAAACGACTGAGTTAACAGGTGGCGAGCATTTAGTAGAAGCGCGTTGCCGCACACCAGAAGTGAAGAAAAAGTTCCGTGAAATGTTTGATCGCTATCAGGATGTGATTGAGCGCCATAAGACAAGCGACTTGTCTGACTCACAGCCAACGAAAGGCAATATTGCTGGTGGTTTGACTACGATTGAAGAAAAAGCCTTAGGCAATATTCAGAAAATCGGTAAGAAATGTATCGTCGATAGTGTTTTGGATAAGGGTGAAGAGCCTAAGATCCCAGGCTTGCACTTCATGGATTCCTCTTCAGCTGCTGCTGAGATGGTGACCTTATGTGCTGCTGCTGGATTTGCTGCTCACTTCTTCCCAACAGGACAGGGTAATGTGATCGGTAATGCGATTCTTCCAGTCATTAAGATTTGCGCTAATCCAAAAACAGTTCGTACCATGGGTGAGCACATTGACGTTGATGTGTCTGGACTTTTACGTCGCGAAGAGAATATGGATCAAGCTGGTGATAAATTATTAGAGTGCCTCCTGCGCACTGCTGATGGCGAATTGACTGCTTCTGAAATTCTTGGTCACCGTGAGTTCGTATTAACTCGTTTATACGAATCCGCGTAAGTTTTAAAGTATGAAATCCCTGACCGCTTATCAAGAGGTAAAGCAAAAGATCACCGATGATCTGGTCAGGGGTCGTTATCCGATGGGGCAAGCTCTGCCTGCCGAAAAGGATTTATCAAAAGAATTAGACGTATCTATAGGAACCCTGCGCAAAGCGGTAGACGAGTTAGTTGCTGAAGGTATTGTGGTTCGTCGCCAAGGCAGGGGCACCTATGTTGCTGAGCATGATCTCAAGCGTTTGCTCTATTACTTTTTCCATGTTGTAAAACATGATGCCGACAAAAAGGTTAACCCAAGGGTTGATTTGATTTCTTTGATCAGCGCTGTTGCAAACAAGGAAGAGGCTAGTAAGCTCCAGATTAAAGAAGGTGCAGATGTATGGCGTCTCGTGAATTGCCTTTATCTAGACGATAAA
Organism: Polynucleobacter sp. es-GGE-1; assembly: GCF_018882005.1. Taxonomy (NCBI): domain Bacteria; kingdom Pseudomonadati; phylum Pseudomonadota; class Betaproteobacteria; order Burkholderiales; family Burkholderiaceae; genus Polynucleobacter; species Polynucleobacter sp. es-GGE-1. The sequence continues at coordinate 73,727 of NZ_JACVPE010000004.1, read as the reverse complement.
TGTGTGATGATTGATCAGATTACACTAGATAAAAAGCGCTTTCAAAAGCTCACACGAACCGATTACATAAATCGCGAAGGTAGCATCTATCAGTTATATCAAATGAAATACGGGCAAACCGTAGTCCGCAGTAGTGAGCGTTTAAGGGCAGGCCTTGCCAGTAAGCAGCATGCAGAATGGCTCGGCTTAAAGCCGGATGCACCAGTCCTGATGATTAGAAGGGTTGCACTTGGGATTCAGGACGAGCCCTTGGAATGGCGAGTCTCAACACTGAACACCAGTCAACATGAATACTTTAGTGAGTTAGTGGTATAGCCCTGCATGTACAGCACTAGTAAGCGTAATTTACCGGGGATATTAATCTGTTTGGTAATAGCTATGTCCACTAGCTTTCTTTCTGAAAATTATGGTGGGCCTCAACTTTTGTATGCTTTGTTGTTGGGTCTTTCGCTCCATTTTCTGTATCTAAATGAGGCGGTAAAACCAGGCATAGACTTTTGCGCAAAGACTGTACTACGCTTAGGTGTAGCATTTTTGGGAATCCGAATTACCTTTGCAGATATTAGTGCGATTGGCATGAATACTGGCTTCATGGTAATTCTGGCTGTTGCATCAACGGTTTATCTCGGCTTTTTGCTTGCCAAGTTTTTAAAGCTATCTCCAGATTTTGGATTGATAGCCGGTGGATCAGTTGGAATTTGTGGTGCCTCTGCTGCCCTTGCAGTTGCTTCAGTGCTGCCCAAATCAAAAGAAAACGAGCAATTTACTTTACTGGTTGTTGTTGGTGTGACGGTGTTATCAACGATTGCGATGGTGACATATCCTTTTGCATTACAGATGCTCGATATTGGCGCCCTTTCAGCAGGAATTTTTATTGGCGCCACCATTCATGATGTGGCTCAAGTAGTTGCTGCAGGGATGCTGTTTGGTCCTGAGGCGGGGGACGTGGCTACTGTGGTTAAGTTATTTAGAGTGGCTCTACTGCTCCCTGTGGTTTTGGTGATCTCAATTTTCTTTGGTGCGCAGAAAGCCACCAATAATTTAGGGTGGGGTAGCTTACGATTAATTCCCACATTTTTATTGGGTTTTGTTGCACTATCTATTGTGGCCTCAATGCAAATTTTGCCAACTTCGATTACTCATCAAATTGGTGCTTTATCACGTTGGATGTTGGTGATTGCTATTGCTGCAGCGGGATTAAAAACCAATTTCCAAGAACTGGCTCAGCTAGGTTGGCAGCCTGTACTGATGTTGGTGGTTGAAACTCTCTTTATTGCTGCCTTTGGGCTCATCTTTATTTTGTATGCAACCTAGGGTTAAAAGTTATAGCAACTCTGAGTATTTTGGCGGTATGCTTTAAAAAATATAAGCTCATCAGCACCTATCAGGGAGGCAAAGTATTCATGTCTAAGAAGGATGAATTTTCTAAGCGTCGACACTTTTTAAAATCATCAGTCATTGCGGGAGCTAGTGTGGGTAGTGCAATGAGCACCCATTCTGCTCTTGCTCAAACCACAGAAGGCAGTTTCTTGGAGATTGATCCTTGGACCAAAACTCAGGGGTCAACTTTTGTAAATCCGCCTTATGGTTTGCCTTCAAAATATGAGAAGAATGTTGTGCGACTTCTTCCTTCGCCAGCGCCAACATTTCTCACGGGCTCAAGAACTCCTTTACAGAGCTTACACGGGATCATTACTCCAAATGGCCTTGTCTTTGAGCGCCATCATGCAGGAGTTCCTGATATCAATCCGGATCTACATAAATTGGTGATTCATGGAATGGTAGATCGTCCGATGGTCTTTACGATGGACGATATCGTTCGCTTTCCTTCTGAATCGAGGATTTATTTTTTAGAATGTTCTGGCAATAGTGCTGCTGAGCTCAAAAAAGCCAGTAATCAAACGGTACAGCAAATTCATGGCTTAGTTTCTTGTTGCGAGTGGACTGGCGTTCGCTTATCAACCATTTTGCAAGAATGCGGCATTCAGCCTGGAGCTAAGTGGGCTTTAGCGGAGGGTGCTGATGGTGCTGCGATGACTCGTAGTATTCCAATGAATAAGATGATGGATGATGCTTTATTAGTCTATGCCCAAAATGGTGAGATGTTACGGGCTGAGCAAGGTTATCCTTTGCGATTATTTTTGCCTGGGTATGAGGGCAATATGAGTATTAAGTGGCTACGAAGAATTAAGTTGGGTACTGAGCCTTGGCAAACACGCGAAGAAACCTCTGCTTATACCGACCTGCGATCTGATGGTAAGGCGCTGCAATTTACTTTCGCCATGGAGGTCAAATCTGTTATTACGCAGCCTTCAGGGATGATGAAGCTTAAATCTAAAGGCTTTTATGAAATCTCTGGTTTTGCTTGGTCTGGTAATGGCAAGATTCGACGGGTTGAGGTATCAACGGATGGCGGCAAATCATGGGGTGAGGCAGTGCTGCAGGAGCCGGTGATGGACAAATCTTTGGTGCGCTTTCGTTTTCCTTGGGTGTGGGATGGTGCACCAGCAACATTGATGAGTCGGGCGGTCGATTCAAGTGGTGAAATGCAACCCACAATGGATGGTGTGATTAAAGCCAAGAGTGTGAACACTTTCTATCACAATAACGCTATACAACCATGGCGTGTTGCTGCTAACGGGGAGATTACGAATGGTCGCTAATAGATGCATCTACTTAAGTCTTCTCGTAGCCTGGATTGGTATTTTATTGGGCTGTACTAGCAGTTACCAAGCGAGCGGACCGATAGGTCTTGGTAAGCCAATTTCTGAAAATCAAATTCGGGCGTGGAATATAGATGTTGGCCCAAGTGGGCTAGGCTTGCCGCCTGGCTCAGGCACTGCCATTGCTGGAGAAAAGTTATATCAGCAACAGTGCGCATCTTGTCACGGTGATCAAGGGCAAGGCGGACCAGCCAATCGCCTTGTGGGCGGAGGTTCTTTAAATACCAATAATCCCATAAAGACTGTAGGAAGTTTTTGGCCTTACTCAACGACTATTTTTGATTATGTCAAAAGAGCCATGCCACATCAAGCACCCCAGTCTTTAACTGATGATCAAGTGTATGCAGCCACAGCTTATATTTTGTTTCTCAACAAGATCATTACAAAAGATCAAGTGATGGATGCCAAGACGTTGCCTTTGGTAAAAATGCCTAATAGAGATGGATTTATTTCAGTAGAACGTTGATTACTTCTCTACGAATGCACGTTCGAAGACGTAGTCACCCATTTGGCCAAGACTTGGTGAGACTTTGAAGCCTTTGGCATCAAGCATCTCTGAGGTTTCTTTGAGCATGGATGGACTGCCACAAATCATTGCGCGATCTACTGCAGGATCAAGTGGTGGCAGACCAATATCTTTGAATAGTTGGCCAGATTCAATTGCAGTCGTAAGGCGACCGGTATGTTTGAATGCTTCACGCGTTACAGTTGGGTAGTAGATGAGTTTCTCACGAATGAGTTCGCCAAGGTATTCGTCTTGAGTGAGTTCATTTTTAATATAGTCGCCGTAAGCAAGCTCGCTCACTAGACGCACACCATGAATCAAAACAACTTTTTCAAATTTCTCATAAGTCTCTGGATCACGAATGATGCTCATAAATGGAGCGAGACCAGTACCAGTGCTAAATAAGTAGAGATGTTTTCCTGGGTTTAAGTCATCCAATACCAGGGTGCCAACAGACTTTTCACTTACCAAGATAGGGTCACCAACTTTTATCTTTTGTAAACGTGATGTCAATGGACCATCTTGAACCTTAATGCTTAAGAACTCCAAATGCTCTTCGTAATTAGGGCTTGCAACGCTGTATGCGCGAACAAGTGGCTTGCCTTCAAGCTCAAGACCAATCATTAAGAAGTGACCGCTACGAAAGCGCAAGCCTTTATTGCGAGTAGTAGTAAAGCTAAATAGGGTGTCGTTCCAGTGGTGAACGGTGAGAACGGTTTCTGTGTTGTATGCGGCCATAAATGCTTGTGAATAAAAGACTGAGTTTCAAAGAATGGGTAATTATCACATTCCTGATGGTGTGATTTACGGTAATTGGCGCATAAATAGGACTAAGTCGTGATATCGGTCCAATTTTTAGTAATAAGGCTGGCCTTTCGCGACCCGTCCGCTAACAAGCTATGATCCTTTTATGAGTTCAGTACGCTATTTATACATTTCCCTGTTCAGTCTTGGGTTGGTTATTTTTGCAGTCATTTTGCAGCAGTCCGGCTATCAAGGCGTCAGCTTTTTACCTTGCCCCTTATGTATTTTGCAAAGAGTCGGTTATTTGGCTATCGCCATCTTTTGTTTTTTGGCTGTGGGTATTGCCCCATTCCGAAAGCTCTTCCATGCCCTAGCTCTTCTATCGGCAGCATATGGTGTTTCAGTGGCTGGGCGACAAGTATGGCTTTTATCTCATCCAGAAACATCCTGTGGGATTGACCCATTGGAAATTTGGATTAATCAGTTTCAGCTTTCAAAAGACATTCCTTGGTTATTTAAGGCCGACGGACTATGCAGTGCAAAACTTCCAGCCATTCTTGGTCTTCAGGTGCCGGAATGGTCTTTATTTTGGTTTTCAGTGCTTTTCTTAGTCTTATTAGTCACTTTGTTCAAAAAAAGGACTTAATTTCTATGTACTGTGTTCTCTATATACCTAAAAGTAGTTAAGGTATGAAAAGTCCATCTTTTACAAATATAAGCCCTGATCATAAGATCTAGATTATTAGAGATTAAGGGGCTTTCATGGCACACACTCAGAATAACTTACAGATCATTGGCAAGACTCCATTGGCTCACTTAAATCGTGCAGCAGATATTCGCAAACAAATAACGCAATCATTATTTGCTGTCGCCCAAGTGGTCACTGGGGTTGCCTTGCTTGTTCTGGCGACTCATCTTGCTTTGCAAAGTGAGGCTTATCTTGAGCTCTTAAATCAAAGCGGTCTCAACCAATATCATGCCTTTGCCCTCTTGGTATGTTTTAGTTTCTTTGCAGGAATTTTATTAATTGCTCAACAAGTACTAAAGCATGATGCGCATGAATTTAATGAGATGTCATCTTATTAAAAATACTGCTTCAATAAAAAGGCACCTTAGGGTGCCTTTTTTAATGTCTTCAAATTACTGAAGATGATTTTGTGACTTACTCTTCTTCGCGACGCAGGTGTGGAAAGAGAATGACATCACGAATGTTTGGTGCGTCTGTGAGGAGCATGACTAGACGGTCAATACCAATACCGCAACCACCTGTTGGAGGCATGCCGTATTCAAGGGCTCGGATAAAGTCATGATCAAAGTACATCGCTTCTTCGTCACCTGCTTCTTTTTGCTCTACTTGTTTGCGAAAGCGATTCGCTTGATCTTCTGCATCATTGAGTTCAGAGAAGCCATTGGCAATTTCACGACCAGTAATAAATAACTCAAAGCGCTCAGTAATACCTGGGCGAGTATCGGATTCTCTGGCTAGTGGGCTGACTTCAATTGGGTAATCAATGATGTAGGTAGGCTCCCAAAGATGCTCCTCAGCAACCAATTCAAACAAGGCCAATTGCAAAGCGCCGATACCAGCATTTTTCAATGTTGGAGAATCAGGATTTTCACCACCTTTTTTCAACTCAGCACGAATGAATGCTGCATCATCTAGTTGAGCAGCCTCGTAGTTCTTGCCAGACTGACCGCAATACTTGAGGATTGCCTCACTAATTGTTAAGCGTTGGAATGGCTTACTTAAATCAAGCTCACGACCTTGGTGGGTCAAGACGGCAGTACCTTGTGCATCCATGGCTGCAGCACGGATCAAGCCTTCTGTAAAATCCATCAACCAGCGGTAATCGGTATAGGCTGCGTAGAACTCCATCATCGTAAATTCTGGATTGTGACGTGGGCTGACGCCTTCATTACGGAAGTTACGGTTGATTTCAAAGACGCGCTCAAAACCACCAACGACTAGACGCTTGAGGTAAAGCTCAGGCGCAATGCGCAAGAACATCTGCATGTCGAGTGCATTGTGGTGGGTAATAAAAGGCTTTGCCGCTGCACCACCAGGAATTGGGTGGAGCATGGGTGTTTCGACCTCCATGAAGTCAGCATCCAACATATGGCGACGGAGTGATGCAATCGCATTGCTGCGCACCTTGAAAGTATTGCGGCTTTCAGGGTTAACAATTAAATCCACATAGCGCTGACGATATTTCGTCTCTAGATCTGAGAGGCCGTGAAACTTATCTGGTAGGGGGCGCAGGGATTTACTGAGTAAGCGCAGGTTGCTGCACTCGACAGAGAGTTCACCCTTATTGGTCTTAAAGAGATTGCCTTCTGCAGAGATAAAGTCACCCATATCCCAGTGTTTAAAGGCGCCATGAGTATCTGCACCAGTGAGCTCATCATTGATGTAGAACTGAATCTGTCCACTACGGTCTTGAATAGTAGCAAAGCTGGCTTTACCCATCACGCGCTTGAGAATCATGCGCCCAGCCACTTTGACATGAATCTTCTTGACAGCTAGCTCTTCCTTAGTCAGGCTGTCATAGTGAGCATGAAGATCAACTGCTAAATGCGTTGGAACAAAGTCATTCGGAAAGGCAACACCGTTCTCACGCAACTTTGCGAGCTTTTCACGGCGCTCTGCAATGATGTGATTTTCATCAACAGCTTCGGTGACTGGTAGATTGGTTTTATCGTTCATATTCGTGGGTAATTAAACACCTTGTTTCAGGCTAGCTTCAATAAAGGCATCAAGATCGCCGTCCAATACTTTTTGAGTATTAGAGATCTCAACGTTAGTTCGTAAATCTTTAATGCGGCTTTGATCCAAAACATAAGAGCGGATTTGATGACCCCAGCCTACATCCGTTTTGCTCGCTTCTAGCTTATCTTGCTCAGCGCGGCGCTTTTGCATCTCGTGTTCGTAAAGGCGAGACTTGAGCATGCTCATGGCCTCGGCGCGGTTACGATGCTGACTACGATCGTTCTGACACTGCACCACAATTCCTGTTGGGATGTGGGTTAAGCGTACAGCCGAGTCGGTTTTATTAATGTGCTGACCACCTGCACCAGAGGCACGGTAGGTATCAGTCCGAATATCCGCAGAATTGACATCAATCTCAATCGAATCATCAATTTCAGGGTAGACGTAAATCGAAGCAAATGAAGTGTGACGTCCATTTGAAGAGTCAAACGGAGACTTACGTACTAAACGATGCACGCCAGTCTCGGAGCGAAGGTGTCCGTAGGCATATTCCCCATCCACCTTGATCGTCGCACTCTTGATACCGGCAACGTCACCATCAGATTCTTCGAGAATTTCGGTTTTATAACCTTTGCGTTCGCAGTACTTGAGATATTGGCGATAGAGCATGCTGGCCCAATCACAAGCTTCGGTACCACCAGCGCCTGCTTGGATATCAATAAAGCAATTGCACGAGTCCATCTCGTTGTGGAACATGCGGCGGAATTCAAGATCATGAATGATCTTGCTGTAACTCTCAACGTCTTGCTCGATTGCTGCAATCGTCTCAAAATCACTTTCTTCCTTAGCCATATCAAATAATTCAATGGCACCAGTGATATTGGTATTTAAATCAGTGAGGGTAGCAACTACGCCGTCGAGTAATTTTTTCTCTTTACCCAGCGCTTGCGCTTTCTTTTGATCATCCCAAATGGTGGGATCTTCCAGAATTGAGTTGACTTCAGTAAGGCGACGTGACTTTACTTCGAAGTCAAAGATACCCCCGAAGAGCTTGCTCACGGGTGAGCAGATCGGATAAGGTATTTGAAATAGTGTTAAGTTGTTCAGCTTCCATCCCCTAATTATAAGGGGGTTATTACATCTGTCCCTTGGGTGCTGGCTTAACTACCAGGACTTTCGTCGTGGGCCTCAATCATCAGTTGGATACGGGCTTGACCCTGATAGCGATCGGTCACTAGGCGGTAAGCGAGCTTGGCTGTGGCGGGCAAGCTTTGAGTACGGTTAAACCAAACCGCTGTCAATGGTTTTGCCGTCAACTTGCCTTCAGTTGGGTCAGATCCTAATGGCCGCACCATCAGACGCAGATGCTTCTCTTTCATCAGACTTTGCTGTGTAATTTCAAAGTCTCCGTAAAAAACAGGCTGTGGAAATCCTTGGCCCCAGATTTCTTCTGCTAAGAGATCACTAATCTCGGGGGTGAATTCTGAGGGCTGTAGGGCGCCATCATGGGGGTGGCGACGCTCTAGGATTTCATCATTCAATAAGCTGTTTGCAACTTCCTGAAAGCAGGCATCAAACTTCTCAAAATCATTTTTATGAATCGTCAGACCTGCCGCCATGGCATGTCCACCAAATTTGAGAATTAGTCTAGGCTCACGTTTTGAAACAATATCTAGCGCATCTCTTAAATGAAAGCCACTCAATGACCTTCCAGAGCCACGTAACTCCTCACCAGTATTGCCATCTGGGGCAAACACAATCGCGGGGCGATTAAAACGTTCCTTTAAACGGGAAGCTACAATGCCGACGACACCTTGGTGCCATTCTGGATTCCATAAACAAATACTCGTGCGTTGTGCGATGGTTCCTGCGAGTTGCTCCTCTGAGAGGTGGGCAAGGGCTGTTTCTTGCATGCCGGTTTCAATCACACGGCGTTCGCGATTGATGCGATCGAGTTCTTGCGCAAGCGTCATCGCCTCATCCGTATTATCAGTCAGCAGTAGGCGAATACCCAGAGTCATGTCCGCTAGACGTCCAGCCGCATTGAGCCTGGGCCCAATCGCAAAACCTAGATCAAAAGTATTGGCCTTGCGAGGATCACGTCCTGCTGCTTGAAACAATGCTTGTATACCTGGCTGGGAGATGCCTGCACGAATACGCTTTAAACCATTTGAAACTAAGACGCGATTATTGCGATCAAGTTGAGCAACGTCTGCAACAGTTCCGAGTGCAACGAGATCTAAGAGATTTTCAACTTTGGGTTGAGTCTCATTCGTAAACTTACCACGCTTACGCAGCTCTGCACGCAGTGCTACCAATACATAAAACATAACGCCTACGCCAGCAAGTGCTTTGCTCGGAAAGGTGCAGCCTGGTTGATTGGGGTTCACAATCGCCAAGGCTTTTGGTAATCGATCGCCGGGCAAATGGTGATCAGTCACAATGACTTCCATACCGAGTTCACGGGCGCGATCTACACCCGCTTCGCTCGCAATACCGTTATCAACCGTAATGAGATATTTAGGCTTTGGAGTTTGTTGTGCTGCAAGCTCAACCACTTCAGGCGTTAAGCCGTAACCCATCGTAAAGCGATTGGGTACTAGAAACTGAATTGGTGTATCTACGCCACCTAGCATGCGCAAGCCGCGCAGTCCCACTGCACAAGCCGTGGCACCATCGCAGTCATAATCTGCAACGATGAGCATGGACTCTTTTTTCTCCAGAATATCTGCGAGCAAAGATGCGGTGCTGATGCAATTCTTAAGCTCAGTTGGAGAAAGTAGATTTTTCAATTCCAGCGATAGTTCATCTGGAGACTCCAGACCGCGTGCAGCATATAAACGCGCTAACAGGGGATGCAAACCACTTTGTTGTAACCAAGTAGCGGTGCGCTCAGAAAAAGGACGTTGGGAGAAAAGACTCATGAAGAAATGATTTCTTTCCAGGAGAGAGGTTCTGCTTTTTTCCAAAAGGCCCAAGATTTTTTGTAAAGATCTCTTGCGGTAAAGATGCGTTCCCGCGTTTTGCCATTTGGAAAATCAATGATAAGCAATTCATCCAGATCTTTATCAGTCAATGCCTTGTTTAACTGGGGCCATATAGTCTCTGGCTGTTTTAACCATGCAAACGCTCCAGCCAAGACTTCGTTTCTAACTGAGGTATGGTGGGGAATGCTTAAATACTTCGCTAGACCAGTAAGCAAGGGGTGTTCACCATATAACTGCTTTGACTGCGTGATTGACACAGGTGCTTGAACATCGTTGAGTTTGCCAATACCGCTGATCCATAACGAGTTAATACTGAGTAGGCCACGTTGTTCGCGCTCTTCACTGACAGTGTCGATATGCCAGAGCATTTGTATCTCATTTTGTAACTTGCGCCAACGTTTTGCGATACCTGCTTCATGCGTATCGCGTGGCATCCACCAGTCAATATTGCGACCATGCGCTTGATCAACGCTATAGCTTGCCAAACTGGCAAATGGACCTGCAGGAATAAACCAGTAATGCTTGTCTTGAAACAAAATGGGGCTCTGAAAATCTTCCTCAATAAAGGGCAGTGCAGTTTTGAGAAGTTGAGACGATTCAGTTTCAGTCAGATCAATCTGATTCTGGCTCATCAAAATGAGATGGTCCCGTGTAGCGTGCAAATGAATGGGCTGTAGGCAGGCAATTTCTTGATTGGGATTGACTTCCTGAGATGACTGGCTCATCAATAAAACGGGTGCAATAGGGACCAAGTCTCCAAGTAAGAAGCGTTCGTGAGGCAAGCCTTTGATTGGCCGATCCTCCTTGCCTTGCTCATCTAAGGTATCCTCCCCCGATAACAACAGGGTAAAGCGCCGAAGATTGCTTTGGGCATTTTGAGGGAAGGTGGTGTCTGAGCTCATTCCCCTGATTTTAGGTGGCATTTAAGTATTCCATCAGTTTGCCTGTGTAATTGTCTAAACTGTAGCTATGTTGAGACTCCCCATTGAGCTAGAAATTGGCTTACGCTATACCCGCTCCAAGCGTCGTAAGACCGTTGGTAAGCGCGATGGCTTCCTATCCTTTATTTCTGGTATTTCTACTGCTGGTATCGCTTTAGGCGTTGCGTCTCTAATTGTGGTGCTGTCAGTGATGAATGGTTTTCAGAAAGAGGTACGTGATCGCATGCTCTCTGTTCTCTCTCATGTAGAAATCACTTCGCCTGAAGGATTGGTAAATTGGGAGCCGTTGGCTTTGAAAGTCGCGACACAGCCTCATGTGGTTGGCGTAGCACCCATGGTCAGTTCACAAGGATTGCTTGCACGAGATAATTCGATGCGGGGTGTTGCTATTCGGGGAATCTTGCCGAGTGAAGAAGGTAAGGTTTCTGATCTGCCAAAACAATTTATTGCTGGCAGTATTGATGACCTCAAGCCGGGTGGCTTTGGGGTTGCATTAGGTGCACAGCTCGCCTCTTTGGTTGGTGCTCGCTTAGGTGACCGAATTAATTTGATTGTGCCTGAGAGTGATTTGACGCCTGCTGGAGCAATGCCGCGGATGAGGACGTTGCAAGTAGTTGGTATCGTAGATAGTGGTCATTATGAATACGATAGCTCTTTAGCCATCATGCACTGGAAAGATGCTGCAGCCTTGTTACGCTTACGTGATCCATCAGGTCTTCGCGTTAAGGTCGATGATATGCAGCGTGCTCCTCAAGTTGCCACTGAGTTAGCTGCTGTAGTTCCTAAAGCTTTATGGGTTACTGATTGGTCCCGCTCCAATCGAAATTGGTTTGCAGCAGTTCAAACAGAAAAGAAGATGATGTTCATCATCTTGACTTTAATTATTGCAGTGGCTGCATTTAATTTAGTTTCTACTTTGGTGATGACCGTTAATGAGAAGCAGGCCGATATTGCCATTCTCAGAACGATGGGTGCGAGCCCAGGTTTAATCCAACGAATCTTCTTGGTACAGGGTTTGGCAATTGGTTTGATGGGGTCTTTGGCTGGCGTTGGTCTTGGTTTACTCATCGCGCTCAATATTGATGTGATTGTTCCTGCGATTGAAGCCATTTTCCGCGTACGCTTCTTGCCGCGTGAGGTTTACTTTATTAGCGAACTTCCCTCGGATGTTCGTTTAGGTGATGTAGTGACCGTTGGGTTGATGGCTTTTGGTTTATCGGTATTGGCTACCTTGTACCCTAGTCGTCGTGCTGCTAAGGTCCAACCTGCTGAGGCCTTGAGATATGAATAAGGCTATCAAGCATGTGTTGATTGCTAAAGGCTTGGCTAAGACCTATGGTCAGGGCGCTACAGCAGTAGAGGTCCTTAAATCTGTTGATTTGGATGTGGCACCTTCTGAGAAAGTCGCTATTGTGGGCTCATCAGGTTCTGGCAAAAGCACATTACTGCATTTATTAGGCGGCCTTGATACCCCAAGCGCTGGTTCAGTCTTCTTGAATGATGCCAACATCAATCAATTATCGGTAGCCAAATTAGACCAATTGCGTAATCAAAGCTTGGGCTTTATATACCAATTTCACCATCTCTTGGATGAGTTCAGCACATTAGAGAATGTTGCATTGTTATTGCGTATTCGTGGCTTGAGCAATGAAGAGTCGATGGAGCATGCTAGCAAGATGCTCAAAGCTGTAGGCTTAGCTAAGCGTGAATTGCATACCCCGGGTGAGTTATCTGGGGGAGAGCGTCAGCGCGTAGCAGTGGCTAGAGCCTTAGTCGGCAATCCTGCTTGCGTTCTAGCAGATGAGCCTACTGGTAACTTAGATACAGAAACAGCTGATGGAGTATTTGATTTGATGTTAGAGATTGCGCGCGAACAAGGCACTGCCTTTGTGATTGTGACGCATGATCCGGTGCGCGCTAAACGCTGTGATCGTATTTTGCACTTGGAGCGCGGAGTCCTTAAGACATTCTTGCAGTAATAATGGAAGCAATGCATCCCATGTGGATTGATACTCATTGTCACCTAGACGCGCCAGAGTTCTCAAACTCCTTGCCAAACATCATTTCTGCCGCAAAAGAAAAGAACGTTCAGGCTATTTTGCTGCCCGCAGTCAAAGCTGCTGATTGTCAGCATGTTAGAGAACTTGCCTCTCAATATGGAAATGCGATCCCTGGCTTGGTCTATACATTAGGTATTCATCCCCTCTATACCAATCAAGCTCACGAAGAAGATATTGCGTTACTTGAAGAGCAGATTACCCAGTCACTTTCTGATCCAAGGTTTGTAGGTATTGGTGAGATTGGTTTGGATTACTTTGTAGAGGGTCTGGATCCACATAAGCAAGAATATTTCTTTCATGCGCAATTAGACTTAGCTCAGCAATTTAAATTGCCAGTGATTTTGCATGTACGGCGCTCACAAGATGCTATTTTGAAAGCCCTTAGGCGTCGTAAAATCTCCGGAGGAATTGCGCATGCATTCAACGGTAGCTTCCAGCAAGCCGAGCAATTTATAGAGCTTGGTTTCAAATTAGGGTTTGGTGGCGCAGCTACTTACGAGCGCGCACTGCAGATTCGCAGACTCTTAGTTAAGTTGCCTATCGATAGTATCGTTACCGAAACAGATTCTCCTGATATTCCGCCAGCCTGGTTAAAGCAAGAGGGGATTGCATTTAATGAGCCCGCCTTTGTGGTTCGGATAGTGAAAGAGATAGCTGTAATACGTGGCATTAGTGATTCTGAATTTGCTTCTGCTGTCTGGTGTAATGCTATGCAAGCATTGCCGCGTTGGTCAGCCCTCTGTGCTGGCAATCCAAACTTCACTCTAGCCTCTTAAAACCTTGCGCTTAGCTATTACGGCGTTTATCGCCGGGGGATCGCTCCTTTTCTTTTTGCCGCAAGTGCCATCAGGATGGCCATTTTTTTGCTCTGCTGTGGGCGTGCTGTGTCTATTGTTCTTATATCTGCGACCTCAAGTCAGGTGGCATCAACAGATTTTGATTTGCATCTTGTTGTTTAGTATGGGCTTTGCGTGGAATGCCCACTATGCGGAGAGCCGCTTGGTAAATATTCTTGCTGAGGAGTTGGAGGGTAAAGAATTCAGCATTGAGGGGAGAGTTGCCGCTCTGCCGCAGAGCAGTTCTGCAAGCGCTAAATTCGCTTTTGAGATAGACCATCTATTTTCTGGCAATAGCGAAGTCAGTAACTTTCCCAAGCGAGTGTATTTGAGTTGGCAACCAGCATGGAGAAGTGCCCAAGAAATCCCTGAAATTATTCCAGGACAGCGCTGGAAATTGAAAGTCAAACTAAAGAGACCTTATGGCTCTTTAAACCCTTACACCTTTGATTTTGAGCGCTGGTCCTTCCATCAGGATTTTGGTGCTAGTGGATCTATTAGATCGGGTGAATTGTTAAAAGCAAGTGATATTAGACTGACTGAGTTTGAACTTCGCATGGAGTTGGCACGTTGGAAATTACGTGAAAAGATCAAATCACTGTTACCAAAGGATGCTCGTTATGGTGGCGTGATGATTGCATTGGTGATGGGTGATCAAAATGCGATTGAGCAGGATGACTGGCGGGTATTTAATGCAACCGGTATAGGTCATCTGATTTCTATCTCGGGATTACATGTCACGATGTTGGCAGGTGTAGGCGCTTCTGCTGCAGGGTGGATATGGAGGCGCCGCACTCTACCACTCATCATTCCAGTGAGTAAGGTCGCAGCCGCCTCTGGGTTTATCACGGCGTTTATCTATGCTTGGTTAGCTGGCTTTCAGATACCGGCGCAAAGAACGATGTATATGGTTGGTGTTGTTGCGTTTGCTTTGTGGACTGGCAGAAATCCAAGATCTTTTGATATTTGGTGGTGGGCGCTCGTATTGGTGCTTCTCGTTGATCCGATGGCGCCCTATACACCAGGCTTTTGGCTTTCGTTTGGAGCAGTCGCTGCCATTCTTTATGCCATGAAAGATTCTTCGGGGTTATTGGGTATACCCACTGGGAAAGAGCTAGAGATACATTGGTCAAATCGAGCTTTACAAGCAATGCGCGAAGCATGCCGTGTTCAAGCAGTGGTAACTATCGCTTTACTTCCGCTTACTTTGTATTGGTTTTATCAAGTCTCTGTAGTGTCACCATTCGCTAATGCTTTAGCAATTCCTTTGGTGAGTTACGTTGTTACTCCATTAGCAATCGCAGGCGCATTGTTGCCTGACTTTATTGGTCGCTGGCTCTTGCTCCCTGCACATGCATCAATGGAATATCTGGCTCTAGTGCTTGAGTGGATGGCCAATTGGAGTTGGTCTGTGGTTTGGTCTGGCCAGCCGGAGTGGTGGCTCTTGCTGATTTCAGGGGTCGGGATTGTTTATGCAATTCATCCTGGAGAACTCAGTAGTACTTGGCTATACCGGTCATTAGCATTATTACCTTTATTGCTACTGTTCATGCCAACGGTAAATCTTGGCAATGTATCTCTTAAAGCCGGGGAGTTTAGGGCTACCGTATTGGATATTGGACAAGGTACTGCTGTATTGATAGAAACGGCGCATAAAAGATTGCTGTATGACACCGGGCCGATTCAAGGTAAGAGGGATGATGCTGGTCAGCGCGTCATTTTGCCGTATTTACGCGGTAGAGGTATCGATCAAATCGATCGTATGGTTATTAGTCATAGCGATAGTGACCATGTGGGTGGCGCTGCCTCTTTATTGAAACAGATTTCTTTTCAATCAATGATGGGTTCACTGCCGAACAATAACCCACTGCTATTGAATCTTCAGTCTCGAAAAATTCTCAGCATTCCATGTCGTTATGGCCAATATTGGACTTGGGACGAAGTGGAGTTTTTAATTTGGCATCCTCATGAAGACACTCTTTTTCAAAATCAATACTCAATGAAACCCAATGAGATGAGTTGTGTATTAGAGGTGCGAAATAAAAATGGCTCTTTATGGTTAACGGGAGATGTTGAGAAACAGGGTGAGGCAGAAATTGTTGCTCGCTTGGATCAATTTGCGCTCAATGCAAT
Organism: Polynucleobacter sp. es-GGE-1; assembly: GCF_018882005.1. Classification (NCBI taxonomy): domain Bacteria; kingdom Pseudomonadati; phylum Pseudomonadota; class Betaproteobacteria; order Burkholderiales; family Burkholderiaceae; genus Polynucleobacter; species Polynucleobacter sp. es-GGE-1. The sequence goes on along the minus strand of NZ_JACVPE010000004.1, from coordinate 58,091 downwards.
GGGAGATCGAGAATTTATTTTTATGGCCCCACACCATGGAAGCAAAACATCTTCATCCATTGATTTATTAACGAAATTAAATCCTGATTTTGCTTTTGCGCAAAATGGTTATCGCAATCGTTATGGTCACCCTCACCCCACGGTGACCGCTCGCTATGCAGGTTTAGATATTCCCTTTTATCAAACGCCAAGAACTGGAGCCCAGATTTGGCTTTTTAGAGATCAAGGTAAGTCGAGCTCTAAGGTGATTTTTTGGAGGCAGGAGGTCAAAAGGTTGTGGCATAGGCATTAGATGAGCTTTTCTTTAGTGTGTATGATGTGTATAATTAAAGGGTATGAATGCATAGTAAAAAAGTTATTGAAAAGTTAGTGCGTGACGGTTGGCGTCTGCGGGGAATAAGAGGATCGCATCATGTTTATGTTCATCCCTTGAAGCAAGGTCATATTGTTGTTACACATCCAAGAAAAGATATGCCAACCGGTTTATTAAAGGTAATATTTAAACAAGCAGGCTTAATGGGGGAGGGTGAATGAAATATCCAGTTGCAATTGAGCCGGGCAGTAAGTCAGAGGCATGGGGCGTCATCGTTCCAGATTTGCCGGGCTGTTTTTCTGCTGCTGATAGCGGAATTGACGAAGCTATTGAAAAAGTAAAAGAAGCGATAGAACTATGGATTGAGGTGGCCTTAGATGAAGGTCAAGAAATACCAAAGCCCAGCTCGTTGAGGGAGCTTCAAAAGCGAAAAGAATTTAAGGGTTATGTCTGGGCAATTGTGGAGATTGATCCCGCTCTACTGTCGGATGATATTGAGAGGATCAACATCACACTACCCAAAAGAGTGTTGGCTAGGTTGGATGCCAAAGCCAAGAGTGCTGGGGAGAATAGATCAGCTTTCATAGCCAACCTTGCATTGATGGCATGAGTTAAAACCAAAAAAGGCTTCCTAGTCGATCGACGAAGAAGCCTTTTTGCTTATTTGGTTGCGGGGGCAGGATTTGAACCTACGACCTTCGGGTTATGAGCCCGACGAGCTGCCAGACTGCTCCACCCCGCGTCTGAAGACATAGACTCTACCATTTTTTGGACCCCTCTGTCGAGGTAAACCTTCAAAAGACGCGTAAATATGCGGTTTTCTGCCAAAAATTCCAGATTTAATGATCTGACATAAGGAGTAATATATTGCCACGCAACAACACGCTAGGAACAATTCATGTCAGTGAGTAATCCGGAGTTTTCTGAATCATCTCTATTGAGGCCGGTAGAAATTTCACGAGAGGATCATCCTCACAAAAAAGGCGCTTCGATTGCTTTAATGTTTGCTGCGATTGGCGTGGTCTTTGGGGACATTGGTACCAGCCCTCTATATGCACTGAAAGAGTGTTTTAGTCCTGAGCATGGTATTCCTTTTTCAGCCGATGCTGTTTATGGTGTGATCTCCATGGTCTTTTGGGCTTTTGCAATTGTGGTGTCGTTGAAATATGTTTTGTTTGTGATGCGCGCCAATAATCATGGTGAGGGTGGTATTTTGGCGCTGATGGCATTGGCCTTAAGGACGGCACCAAGCGGTTCCAAGCGCTCATTGTTAATCATCATGGCCGGTGTTTTTGGGGCCTGTATGTTTTACGGTGATGCAATCATTACACCTGCAATATCAGTTCTGTCTGCAGTCGAGGGTCTGGAGGTGATATCTAGTGATCTCACTCGTTTTGTGTTGCCGATTACAGTAGTGATCTTAGTTATCCTATTTGTGATTCAAAAGACTGGTACCGATGTAGTTGGAAAATTATTTGGACCCATTATGGTGCTGTGGTTTGCAGTGATTGGCCTAATGGGTATATATCAGGTCGTACAGCATCCAGCTATCTTTGCTGCTATCAATCCAATGTATGCCATTCACTTTATGGATGAGCATGCTCTGCAAGGCTTTATTGTGCTGGGCGCGGTGTTCCTAGTGCTGACTGGTGCTGAAGCGCTTTATGCCGATATGGGCCACTTCGGAGTGAAGCCTATTCGGATGGGTTGGTTCTTTATCGTGATGCCTTGTTTGCTTTTAAATTACTTTGGACAGGGTGCAATGTTTTTGAATAACCCAGAAACTATTAGCAACCCATTTTTCTTGATGGTGCCCGAAGCGTTTGTTTTCCCATTGGTGATCTTAGCTACTGCCGCAACCGTGATTGCATCCCAAGCGGTAATATCCGGTGCTTTTTCAATGACTAGCCAAGCCATCTTGTTAGGTTTTTTACCTCGTATGAAAGTGCGTCACACGTCTGAACGGGAAATCGGTCAGATTTATATGCCATTAGTTAATTGGGCTTTATTGGTTTTGGTTATTGTGGTGGTGTTAGCGTTTAAGAAGTCTGAAAACTTAGCTGCAGCCTACGGCATTGCGGTGACTACCACTATGATCGTCACCACCTTCTTGGCAGCGATTGTGATGCGTGTAGTGTGGCGCTGGAATACTATCCTAGTAACCTTGGTAATCAGTGCATTCTTAGCTGTTGATCTCGCATTCTTAACGGCTAATTTATTGAAGATTATGGAAGGCGGTTGGTTTCCGCTGTTATTGGGCGCAGTCTGCTTCATTTTCTTGATGACTTGGTATCAAGGCCGCAAGATCTTACGTCAGAAGGCGATCAATAATGGCATTGAGTTAAAGAGTTTTATCGAAGCCTTGATGATGCATCCACCGCATCGAGTTGAAGGTACAGCCATTTTCTTAACGGCTCACGTCGATTATTTACCGGTATCTTTTTTACATAACCTCAAACACAACCACGTGCTTCATGAAAGAGTTTTTTTCTTAAAGGTCAGTATTTGGGATGTCCCTTATGTTAAGGATGATGAGCGCATTACCTTGCGAGATCTTGGTAATGGTGTTTACGTAGTTCGCACTGTGTATGGGTTTAATGAAACTCCGGACATGGGCCAGATCATCGAATTACTGCAGAAGTCTTCTGACTTGAAGTTTGATTTAATGAATACCTCATTCTTCCTGTCACGTGACACCATTGTCTCTACGGAGATTCCGGGTATGGCATTGTGGCGTGAACGCTTGTTTTGCTGGATGTATCAAAATGCCGGTCGTCAATCAGACTTTTTCAAAATTCCTGCAAATCGCTTGGTTGAGTTGGGCGCAAAGGTGGAAATTTGAGAAAGAATTTTTCTCGGCGATCCAAAATATTCATTGGGATATTTTTATTACTGAGCTCCATTAGCGGTATTACTTTAGCAACGCCTGCTGAAGAGGCTGAGTTAGCTAAATTGGATAAGATCGAGTCAGAGCTAGAGTTGCAAAGAGACTGGGCTAAGTACCGCTGGGGCAAAGCTTCATCAGATTGCTATCAAAACTATTGGGTGAACTATTGCTTGCGTAGCGCTAGAGCAGAATATCGTAAAGAAATTGATCCCATTAGCGAGCAAGAACGTGCTTTGCATGAAGTACAACGCAATTTACGTAAGAGTATTAAAGATCAGGAAGATCAAAAGCGTGCCGCTGAGCGGGCCTCGCCTGTCAAGGCTGCAGAACGGGTTGATAATCAACGCGAGTTTGAAGATAAGCAAAAAGCTGCGGCTGCAAGAGCGGCCGATCTGGAGCAGCGTCGCAAGGACGCCCCTAAGCGTGCCCAAGAAAATAAAGCTGGCACGCAACTCGATTAACACTGAATTTATTAGCTTCAATTACTAGGAATCCCTTGGCTAAAGTCAAAACGGTTTATATCTGCCAATCTTGTGGCGGCACTTCTGCAAAGTGGCAGGGCCAGTGCCCATCGTGTCAGGCGTGGAACACTATGGAAGAGGGCTTGCCCGAGACCACGTCTAACTCGCGGTTTCAGGGTTTAGCGCAATCATTACCAAGACAAAAACTCTCTGCAATTACTGCCGAAGATTTGCCACGTTTTAGTACTGGTGTTGAAGAGTTTGATCGCGTATTAGGTGGTGGGCTAGTACCTGGTGGCGTAGTTTTATTGGGTGGCGATCCAGGAATTGGTAAATCAACACTCCTACTGCAAGCTTTGGCTGAGATGAGCTCTGCAGGTATGAATGTGCTCTATAGCAGTGGTGAAGAATCGGCTGCACAAATAGCATTGCGTGCAAAACGCATCGCGCTCAATGCGCCACAACTAGAGGTCTTAGCAGAAATTCAGTTAGAAAAACTCATCTCCATCATGGATACTGTCAAGCCACAGGTATTGGTGGTGGACTCTATTCAGACTTTGTATTCTGAGGTGTTAAGTTCAGCGCCAGGTTCCGTCGCCCAAGTGCGTGAGTGCGCTGCCCAACTCACCAGAGCTGCAAAATCCAGTGGGATCTGTGTATTGATGGTGGGTCATGTGACTAAAGATGGCCACTTGGCTGGCCCACGGGTGCTGGAGCACATTGTGGATACGGTATTGTATTTTGAGGGTGATACCCATTCTTCATTTCGTTTAGTGCGCTCGATTAAGAATCGTTTTGGTGCCGTTAACGAGCTTGGTGTATTTGCAATGACTGAAAAAGGTCTACGAGGTGTCACCAACCCCTCGGCAATCTTCTTATCGCAGCATGAGCAAATGGTTCCCGGCGCTTGCGTATTAGTCACTCAAGAGGGCAGTAGACCACTCTTGGTAGAAATTCAGGCATTGGTAAATACAGCACATGTTCCTAACCCACGGCGTCTTGCAGTTGGCTTAGAGCAAGCCCGTTTAGCAATGCTCTTAGCGGTATTGCATCGCCATGCGGGCGTGGCGTGTTTTGATCAAGATGTATTTTTAAATGCTGTTGGCGGTGTCAAGATTTCAGAACCAGCGGCAGACTTGGCAGTGCTGCTAGCAATTCAGTCATCGATTCGTAATCGCGCCTTACCTAAGGAGCTCATCGTTTTTGGTGAGGTAGGATTGGCTGGAGAGATTCGTCCTTGTCCGCGCGGTCAAGAGCGTTTGAAAGAGGCTGCTAAGTTAGGCTTTACAGTGGCCATTATTCCAAAGGCGAATATGCCCAAGACCAAGATCCCGGGCTTAAAAGTAATTCCTGTAGAGCGAATTGATCAAGCGATCGCAGCTGCTGCAGAACTCAGTTAATTTTCAGTAAATCGTTTTATTTTTTAACGCAGATCTTCTGCTTGTATTAAGAGTACTTGCTCTTCGCCAGCGGACACTTCCATCCAAATCACAGGAATTTGTGGGAACGCCTTTTTAAAGTTCTCATACTCATTACCAATTTCAAGCAGAATAGCGCCACGTTCAGAGAGATAATCTAGCGCTTGAGCAATAATCCTGCGAATTAAATCCATACCGTCATCACCACCCGCAAGGGCCAAGGCTGGTTCAGCTTGATATTCAGCTGGTAGAGCGCTCATTGAAGTGGCATTGACATAAGGTGGGTTGCAAATAATCAGATCAAAGAGGTTGTCTTCATTGGGCTCGGGTAGTGCATCCCAAAGATCGCCATCTAATAATTCCACTTGAGAGCTTAAGCTATGGCGATCCACATTGCGTGCTGCAACAGATAAGGCTGGCATGCTGATATCACAAGCGCTCACATGAATATCAGGACAAGAAAGAGCAAGCAAGATAGCCAAAGAGCCATTGCCAGTGCAAAGATCTAATGCTTTGCCATCGGCCGGTAACCATGGCTCCAATGATCCATCCACAATCAGCTCCGCAATCCATGAACGGGGAACAATACTTTGTTCGCTACAGAAAAATGGCACACCCATTAACCAAGCTTCACCCAAAATGTAGGCCAGTGGTTTACGAGTTGCAATTCTTTGCTCAGCGATAGCGAATGCCATTTGGTATTGATCGCTCGTTAGTGTTCGCTCTAGATGATCTAGTGCTTCTGCAGGACTGAGTTCCAATTGTTTGCTGGTAATCCACAAGGCTTCACTCTGCGCATCGCTAGCGCCATGCCCATAATGCAATTTTGCGGCCTTTAGTTTGAGTGCGACTTGATCAATGCACTGATTGACTGTAAAGGCTTGTGAAGGCTCAGGGTCCATGATGGATGAATTGTGTATTAAAAAAGAAAAGCAGTGGGGTGAGATTAAGCTATGAGCTGCTCAAGCGTTTTGCGATAGATATTTTTGAGGGGCTCAACATCATCAATGATGACGCACTCATCGATTTTGTGGCTAGTCGCATTGAGCGGCCCAAATTCCACAACCTCTTTGCAGATCTTGGCGATAAAGCGACCATCGCTAGTACCCCCAGTAGTGGAGAGTTCGGTATCCACTCGTGTCTCGGCTTTAATGGCTTTGCGTAAGGCACCTGCTAAATCGCCATCACCAGTAATGAATGGGCTGCCACCTAATACCCAGTCGATCTCAAAATCAAGACCAGCGTTTTTGAGAATGTTTTCAAGACGTTCGCGCAATTGTTCTGGTTTGCTCTCGGTAGAGAAGCGGAAATTAAAGTCGATTACTAGCTCACCAGGAATCACATTATTGGCACCAGTGCCCGCATGAACATTCGAAATCTGAAAACTGGTTGGCTGAAAATATTGATTGCCCTTATCCCACTCAGTCTCTACCAATGCTGTAATGGCTGGCGCAGACAAGTGAATGGGATTCGCACCTAAATGAGGGTAGGCAATATGCGCCTGTATACCTTTGATCTTCACTTTGCCGGATAAAGAGCCGCGACGACCATTTTTAATCATGTCACCCAACTGATCAACAGAGGTTGGTTCGCCAATCACGCAGTAATCCAAGCGTTGACCATGTTGTTGTAAACGCTCACACATGATGACAGTGCCATCATTGGCGGGACCCTCTTCATCGCTAGTAATTAAGAAGGCAATGGAACCTTGATGATCAGGATGGGTAGTAACAAATTCTTCTGTGGCAACTACAAATCCAGCTAGAGAGGTTTTCATATCAGCTGCACCACGACCGTAGAGTAAGCCATCACGAATCGTTGGCGTAAATGGGTTGCTGGTCCATTTTTCAAGCGGGCCAGTGGGCACTACATCGGTATGACCAGCAAACATCAGCACTTTGCCTTGATCGCCCGCTTTCCCTTTTTTGATGGCCCAAAGATTGGTGACCTGAAAATTCTCAGGCCCACTAATAACGCTCTCAGTATGAAAGCCAATTGCTTGTAAGCGTTGAGCAATTAAATCCTGGCAGCCACCATCTGCCGGTGTTACGGAATGGCAAGCGATCAGAGCTTCAGTAAGCTCAAGCGTGGCGCTCATAGATTTTTAGTCGCGCAGCAGTTCGTTGATGGCAGTCTTGGCTCTGGTTTGTGCATCCACTTTTTTTACAATGATTGCGGCATACAAACTGTACTTACCGCAAGCAGAAGGCAATGAGCCTGGAACTACTACTGAGCCAGCAGGAACACGACCGTAATGCACTTCACCAGTTTCACGATCATAAATTTTGGTACTTTGACCAATATAGACACCCATGGAGAGAACCGAATTCTCTTCAATGACGACCCCTTCAACTACTTCAGAGCGGGCGCCAATAAAGCAGTTATCTTCAATAATCACTGGGCCGGCTTGAATTGGCTCTAAAACACCGCCAATGCCAACGCCACCAGAAAGGTGAACGTTTTTACCAATTTGAGCGCAAGAACCAACGGTTGCCCAAGTGTCGACCATAGTGCCTTCACCAACATAAGCACCAATATTGACGTAAGAAGGCATCAAAACAGCATTTTTGCCAATAAAAGAGCCTCGCCGAGCCATAGCAGGGGGAACCACGCGGAATCCGCCCGCTGCAAAGTCAGCAGCCGTATAACCTTCAAATTTGCTAGGAACCTTATCGTAGAACTGGGTGTAACCACCAGCACTCATTGGAACGTTGTCCTCTAGTCGGAAAGAAAGCAGTACGGCTTTCTTAACCCACTGATTTACTTCCCACTTACCGACATCGCGACGCTCGGCGACTCGAATGGCGCCCGCATTGAGGCCTTCCAAGACCGCATTTACAGCGCTCTGGACGCTTCCAGGGGCGCTGTTGGGTGAGAGGTCTGCGCGGTTTTCCCAGGCTTGTTCAATGATGCTTTGTGGTGATTGGCTCATGCTTTTCAGTTAACTATCAGATTGTTAAGGGATTTTGTCCCTGGAGGTAGATCTACCATTATATCGATGGGGCAAAAACGCGTCTAAGTAGCCTTAAGCTTGCTATCATCTTCCCACTTTAGATGTAAATTTTTACCCCTTTTTTGAACCTCTTTTTTCCCTGCAAAGTACGCCGTGCAACTGAAATCCATCAAACTTTCCGGCTTTAAGTCTTTCGTTGACCCAACCCATTTTGAAATGCCTGGCCAATTAATTGGTGTTGTAGGCCCTAACGGTTGCGGAAAGTCGAACATTATTGACGCTGTACGTTGGGTTTTGGGTGAATCCCGCGCCAGTGAGTTGCGTGGTGAGTCCATGCAAGACGTTATTTTTAATGGCTCAGGTTTACGCAAACCATCTGGTCGTGCCAGCGTAGAACTCATTTTTGATAATTCTGAAGGACGTGCTCAAGGTCAGTGGAGTGCTTTTACAGAATTAGGTATCAAACGTGTTTTGACTCGTGACGGTAATTCTAGTTATTACGTCAACAACCAAGTGGTCCGCCGCAAAGATATTCAAGATATTTTCTTGGGTACCGGTATGGGTCCAAGAGGTTACGCCATTATTGGTCAAGGAACAATTAATCGCATCTTAGAGGCAAAACCAGAAGAGTTGCGTGTGTTCTTGGAAGAGGCAGCTGGGGTTTCTAAATACAAAGAGCGTCGTAAAGAAACTGCTTCTCGTTTAGAGGACACTGTCGAAAATTTAACCCGTGTTGAAGACATTTTGCGTGAGCTTGATCAACAACTCACTCGCTTAGAAAAACAAGCAACAGTTGCCGAGCGTCATGCAGAGCTCTCTGCGCAAATGAAATCCCAGCAACAGTTACTCTGGTTTGTGCGTCAGACCGAGGCTGGAAAAGAGCAAGAGCGTCATGCCAATGCTATCCGTGATACCCAAGTGAACTTGGAAGAGCAGACTGCTAAGCTGCGTCATGCTGAGTCTGAACTGGAAACCATGCGTACTCAACAATACGCATTGCAAGATAAAGTCTCTGAGGCGCAAGGTGAGTTATATGAAACCAACTCTGATGTGAGTCAGGTTGAATCACAGATTCATTATGTACAAGAAGCGCGCCAACGCTTACAACAACAAACTCAAGATTTGCAGGCACAATTGCAGCGCTGGACCGTGCAAGAAACTGATGCTGCTCAAGCGCAACGCACTGCTGAGCATGAACTAAATGAAGCTTCAGAAAAAGAACAAACTCTCTTGGCAGACCTCACTGGCTTACAAGGGCAGATGCCAAGTCGTGAAGAGGCTTATCAAACTGCTGCACGTGATCTCAATAACGCCCGCGAAAGCTTAGCCTCTATTGAACAACGTCTTGCGAGTTTGGGTGAGCGTATTCGTGCCATGTCAGCTCAATCCGATGAGCTCAAAGGGCGTGAAGCCCGCTTAAGAGGTGAGCTTGATGGTATGCGTAGGCCAGATGCAGAAGCTTTGCAAATGGCGATTGATCGTCAAGCTATGGCGCAGCGCAAAGTTGAAGAGTCAAAACAACGCGCAGGTGAAACACAGCAACGCGTGCCTGCTGCAGATGAGGCACGTAATGCTGCCCAACAAAAAATTCAGACAGCCAATCAAGATTTGGCTCAAACTGAGGCTAAGTTAACTGCTTTGACCGCCTTACAAGCCAGCGTGCAAGCGCAAGGCAAGATTGGTCCATGGCTTGAAAGTAAAGGTCTTAAAGAAAGTAAGCGTCTCTGGCAAGAGCTCAAAGTAGAGAGCGGTTGGGAAGCCGCTTTGGAGTCGGTATTGCGTGAGCGTTTGGCTGCAGTGACTGCAAAGAGTGTGCAAGAAACTCTCGCTTTAGCCAATGATGCGCCTCCAAGTCGTTTGGCGATTTTGCTGACAGAAGAAATTAGCCCAGCACATACATCAGCTCCAGCGGATTTCACACCTTTATTAAGTCGTGTGCAAAGTGCTGGTGCCCCAAGGCTTACCTCTGTGTTGCAAGAGTGGTTAGACAATATTTATATTGCCTCCAGTCTCGAAGATGCTTTGCATCGCCGTGAAAAATTACCAGCTGGTGGTGCATTTGTTACTCAGCAAGGCCATTTAGTGAGTCGTGTAAGCGTGCAGTTATATGCAGCAGATTCTGAGCAGGCTGGTATGTTGGCCCGTGCGCAAGAGATGGAAAGTCTTGAGAAACAGTTACGCGCTCAAAAATTGATGCAGAGCGAATTGCAAGGTGAACTAGATCAATGCGTTGCTAACTATCAAGCGGCTCATCAAGCAGCAGAGCAAGCTCGTATCAATGCTGAGCAGGCAGTGCAAGAAGCTCATGGCTTTGAAGTAGAGAGAATGCAGTTAACTCAGGCTGAAGAACAATATAGCCAGCGCGCTGCCCAAATTCAGGATGAATTGGGTGAGTTGCGTCTGCAAGGTGAGCAATTAGGTAATACACAAGAGCAATCTGCGGCAGAGTTAAGTCAAGCAGAAGAATCTAAGCAGGGCCTCCAAGATGCTTTAGCATCTGCTCAAGAAAAATTAGAGGCTGCCACGCAAGAACGTGATCGTTTGCGTGAATCTTTACGCGCAGCAGAAATGTCTGCACAAGAGGCTGCCTTTGCAACTCGCTCACTGCAACAGCGTATAGCAGACTTGCAACGTGATCAAAGTACTGCTCGCACTCAGATCATGGAGATTCAGGATAAGTTTGATCAGGCCACTCAAGAGTTAGTTTCCTTAAGTGACGAAGAAGCGCAAGAAAAATTACAGGGACTCTTGTTAGCTCGTAGCGCGCGTGAAGCGGCTTTGGCAAACGCTCGTACTGAGCAAGATGCTTTATTACATCAATTGCGTGAGGCTGATGAAGCCCGTATGCAGATAGAGCGTAGCTTGCAGCCAATGCGCGATAAGGTGGTGGATTTGCAATTGCGTGAGCAGGCTGCCCGCTTGAACTATGAGCAATTTGCGACTTTGTTGACCGATGCAGAAGCTGACTTAACTGCCTTGGAAGCAAACTTTAGTCCTGACCTAAAGGTGGGTGCCTTGCAGACTGAAGTCAATCGTTTAAATACTGAGATTCAATCATTGGGTCCAGTGAATATGGCTGCGCTTGATGAGTTATCCAGCTCACGTGAGCGTAAGCAGTTTTTAGATGCACAATCTGCTGACTTGAATGAAGCAATGCAGACTCTGACTGATGCGATTGCCAAGATTGATGCAGAGACTCGTGATTTATTGCAAGGCACCTTTGATCAAGTCAATGGTCACTTTGGAAAATTATTCCCAGAACTGTTCGGCGGTGGTCATGCTGAATTGGTGATGACTGGTGAAGAGATTTTGGACGCGGGCGTTCAAGTAATGGCCCAACCTCCAGGCAAGAAAAATAGCAGCATCTACTTGCTCTCCGGTGGTGAAAAGGCTTTGACGGCGATCGCACTGGTTTTCTCTCTTTTCTTGTTGAATCCAGCTCCATTCTGCTTACTTGATGAGGTTGATGCACCGTTAGACGATGCCAATACCCTGCGCTATTCTCAACTGGTCGCCAAAATGTCAGATAAAACACAGTTTTTGTTTATTTCCCACAACAAAATCACCATGGAAATTGCCCATCAGTTGATTGGTGTCACGATGCAAGAGCAAGGCGTATCACGCATTGTTGCCGTGGATATCTCTTCAGCGGTTTCAATGGTAGAGGCTGCTTAAGTGTACGTAGAACAAATCATGACAATGTTGGGTTTGTCTGATTTGCAGTTTGCCTTAGCAGTTATTGGGCTACTGATTTTGATATTGGTAGCCATCCTCAACCTTAAGTACTCCCGGGCACGTCGTAAAGCAAGAGAGCAGAGTGAATATGCTCTTGATGATCGCTTTGCACGCGAGCCTAGTTTTGGTCAGGGTTTTGCAGATGCTGACTCAAGTGAGCGTAATGAACCTAGTTTTGGTAGCGCGCTTTTAGCAACGACTTCTTCTCCTGAGAAGTTTGCCATCGATCCTCGCATTGACTGCGTCATTATGCTACGCTTTGATGAGGGTATCAGCGGGGCAGAGATTCTTGAAGAAATTAATACATGGACAGACTTACAAACGCAATCTGCTGCAAAGTGGATGTGCGAAGGTTTGAATATTGATCAGGGGTGGGAAGAGTTAAACCCGCAATCTTCATACTCTGAACTCCAATTAGCTATTCAATTAGCAAGTCGCCGAGGTGCTATTGGCGTCTTGGAATTATCTGATTTCTGTTCTCGCGCTCAAGCGCTCGCCGATACCCTGGGTTCCCAAATCGACATGCCTAGCGTCAACTCCATGCTAGAGAGCGCTAAGGAGTTGGATGTGATGGCGGCAGATAGTGATATTCAACTCAGCATCAACGTACTCTTTGATGAAGCTTGCCCTTGGGGTAATTTTGATGCACTGATGCGTCAACGTGGCTTCAAGTTAGCGCGTAACGGCCGTGAATATGAGTTCTATAGTAGTGGGGCATTGATCTTTACCAGCGCAGGTTTAGATCCAAATAAGCCGGTAATGCAATTGACCTTACTCTTAGAAGTTCCTCTGGTTGCGCAAGAAGAGCGCGCCTTTGAAAGAATGTTGGCTGAGGGCGTGGAGATTGCACAAGCTGCTCATGGTCGTTTAGTAGATGACAATGGTATTAATTTGAGCGAAGCAGCTGTGATCAGTATTCGTCAGCATCTTGATGGCCTTTATGCCAATCTTGAGAAATCTGGCATCCCTGCTGGATCTTCCACAGCTAACAGACTCTTTAGCTAGGACATCACTTTGTCGTCGAATAGTCCGATAAATACAGCGGAGCGTTACGCATTCTTACAGGCTGAGCTTGCCCGCCTAGAGCATGCTTACTATGTTCTAGATAATCCACTATTACCTGATATTGAATATGACCGCCTCTATCGAGAGTTATTAGATATTGAAGCGGCTCATCCAGAGTGGATTACACCAGAGTCCTTATCTCAACGGGTCGGTGGTACTGCCTTAAAAGAGTTTGATTCAGTGACTCATGAAGTACCCATGCTCTCGCTCAATAATGCATTTGAAGAAGCTGAGCTAAGCGCTTTTGATCGTCGTTGTCGTGAAGGCTTGCACGCGGATCATGTAGCTTATGCAGGCGAGTTGAAGTTTGATGGTCTGGCCATTTCTCTGCGTTATGAAAATGGCTCTCTAGTCAGAGCCGCTACTCGTGGTGATGGGGCTAGTGGTGAGGACGTTACTGCGAACATCAAAACAATTCGCGCCATCCCTCTGAAATTAACGGGTAAAAGTATTCCACGAGTTTTAGAGGTTCGTGGTGAGGTCTTTATGTACCTTCAAGACTTTCAAAAAATGAATCAACAGGCAGCTGCTAGTGGCGAAAAAGAATTTGCCAACCCTCGCAATGCTGCTGCGGGAAGCTTACGTCAATTAGATTCAAAGATCACTGCAAAAAGACCACTTTCTTTCTTTGCCTATGGGCTGGGTGCTTTAGAGCCGCAGTCTTGGCTACCAAAAACTCATGAAGAATTACTCAACGCTTATATAAAACTTGGGTTGCCAGTGTGCTCAGAGCGCAGGATTCTTCATTCAGTTGCGGAGATCTTGGCTTTCTACAATGAGATTGGTGCCAAACGTGATGCATTGCCCTATGACATCGACGGTGTTGTCTATAAAGTCAATTCATTTGCAGAGCAGACAAAACTTGGCTTTGTATCTAGAGCTCCACGATTTGCATTAGCCCATAAGTATCCAGCTCAAGAGGCGCTGACTACTGTATTGGGAATCGATGTGCAAGTAGGTCGTACTGGTGCGATTACTCCCGTTGCACGACTGGCTCCAGTCGAGGTGGGGGGTGTTACTGTTACCAATGCTACCTTGCATAACGAAGATGAAGTCAAGCGCAAGGATGTGCGTATTGGGGATACCGTTTCGGTACGAAGAGCAGGTGATGTGATTCCCGAAGTAGTTTCGGTGATCAAAGATCGCCGCCCTGCAGATACGAAAGAATTTGTGATGCCAGTCAATTGCCCAGTATGTGATTCTCATATTGAGCGTTTAGCCGATGAAGCAGTGGCACGCTGCAGTGGTGGCTTATTTTGTGGTGCGCAGCGTAAGCAAGCTTTAATACACTTTGCCCACAGAAGGGCTCTCGATATTGAAGGTTTGGGTGAAAAGATTGTTGATCAATTGGTAGATCAGAATCTCGTGAGAACGCCGGCTGATCTTTATCGCCTCGGTTTCACTGCTTTAGCGAATCTAGAGCGGATGGGTGATAAGTCAGCGGATAATCTCATTCAGGCGATTAATCAATCCAGAAATACCACCTTAGCTAGATTTATCTTCGCCCTCGGTATTCGTCATGTTGGTGAGACCACTGCAAAGGACTTGGCCAATCATTATCAATCGATGCATGCACTCATGGATGCCAGTATCGAGGATTTGTTGACTGTTAAAGATGTGGGTCCTGTGGTTGCAGATTCAATCACCAGCTTTATGCAAGAAGCACATAACCGAGAGGTCATTGAGCAACTCCTGGCCTCAGGAATGCAGCTTTCTGTCGAGGAAAAAATCATCAGCGCAGCTGTAGCGGGTAAAACTTTTGTCCTTACTGGTACCTTCCCAACCATGACCCGCGATGAGGCTAAGGACCTCCTGGAAAAAGCAGGTGCTAAAGTCGCTGGCTCAGTTTCTAAAAAAACTGACTATGTCGTTGCTGGAGAGGATGCAGGCAGCAAGCTTACTAAGGCAGAAGAGTTGGGTGTACCAGTGATTGATGAGTCAGCAATGTTGCAGTTATTAAAGTAGCTCTATTCTCAGATGAATTCCTTGCATTCTAAATTTCATATCAACTCTGAGGATTGGGCTGGCTTAGAGCCAATCTCTGACCAAGAAAAACAAGTTCGCATTGATTTAGCGACAGCTTATCAATTGGCTTATTTAAAGAATTGGGATGATGGAATCTATACCCATATTTCAGCTTCAGTGCCTGATGAAGATGGTACTTATTTACTCAATCGATTTGGATTGCGCTTTAATGAAGTGACTCCTCAAAATTTAGTAAAGGTAAATCTGCAGTGCCAGGTATTGACAGGGGAGGGCCCTGTCAATCAGACAGGATTTGCGATTCATGGTGCAGTACATGCTGCGCGCTCTGATGCAAAGTGTGTATTACATCTTCACGTAGATTCAGTAATTGCCGTATCGGCTCAAGCAAAAGGACTCTTGCCAATTTCGCAGCATGCTTTACGTTTTTATCGTGATGTGGCGTACCACGACTATCAGGGATTGGCATTGTCTGCCAAGGAGCAGGCTACTCTATTAGAAAATTTGGCTGATAAGAAAGCAATCCTTTTGCATAACCACGGTAGCATTGTTTGTGGAGCTTCCATACAGCAAGCATTTTATTTAATGGATGTTCTGGATAAGGCCTGCAAAATTCAGGTGCTATCTAGGTCTGATCAGGATTTCATTTGTCCACCTGCTGAAATCTGTGAATTAACTTATGGACAGCTATGTAGTGATGGGGATGATGAGGGTCGGCTAGAATGGCCTGCATATGAAAGAGCTTTGATGGATAGCTAAAAGGAGAAAACAATGCCATTAATTCAAGTGCAATTATTTGAAGGTCGCAGTGATGATGTAAAGCGGGAATATGCAAAAGCCATCACAGAGGCTGCTGTAAAAATTATGGGTTGCACTGCAGCATCAGTCGATGTGATTTATCAGGATGTAAAAAAATCTGATTGGGCGACAGCAGGAAAACTGTGGAGTGATTCCTAGCTATTAAATACTCGATATTCCTTCCGGGAATATCTCATATAGCATCTCTTGTATTCACAAGCGAACATAGTTTGCGCAAGATACTTCAAATCATATTTTTAGATTCTGAGGAGGCTGTATGAAAATCTGCGTCATTGGAGGTGGTGGAGCAATTGGTGGTTACTTGGCTGCTAAATTAGCCAGGGCTGGTAATCAAGTAACCGTAGTTGCGCGGGGCGCTACCCTTGCAACAATCCAAAAAAATGGTCTAACACTCTATATGGAGAGCGAGCCTCGTCCTATTGTTGCTCAGGTTAGGGCAGTGGAAAAAATTAGTGATGTCGGCATACCTGATGTCATCATGTTGGCTGTAAAGGCACATCAAATTGAGCCAATCATTGATGATTTGGCTAGCATTGTTGGCCCTGAGACCACATTGATCCCAATGCAAAACGGCATTCCATGGTGGTACTTCCAAAATCTACCAGGCCCATTTGAAAACTTCCCGGTAGAGACGGTCGATGCTGGTGGGCAGATTATGAAAAAGATTCATCCACGAAATGTGATTGGTTGTGTTGTCTATCCAGCCACCTATGCAGAGTCTCCTGGCGTAATCCGTCATGTAGAGGGCAATCGTTTTCCGCTTGGTGAGCTTGATGGATCTCAATCCGAGCGCATCCAAAAAATTTCTCAGATGATGTCAGATGCTGGATTTAAGTCACCTATCTTAGAAGATATCCGCTCAGAGATTTGGTTAAAGCTCTGGGGTAATATGACTTTTAATCCTATCAGTGCGCTCACTCATGAGCATCTTGAGGGCATTTGCAGAAATCCTCTGACTAAGGATTTGGCGCGCAATATGATGCTCGAGGCACAAACTATTGCTGAGAAGTTAGGAGTTATATTCCGGGTGGATGTTGAAAGACGTATTTCTGGAGCAGAAAAAGTTGGTAAACACAAAACCTCAATGCTTCAGGATCTCGAAGCTGGCAATAACTTAGAGATCGATGCACTCCTTGGTTCTGTGATTGAGCTTGGGCGCATTACCAATACTCTGACACCTTGTTTAAGCACTGTATTTGCTTTAACTAAACTTTTAAACACTAAGGTTCAAACCTCACAAGGCAGGTTGGCTCTGCCAGAGCTTGTACTTGAACATTAGTCTTACCAAAGTCCTGCAGTATGTTGTAGTTTGATCCCATCTTGATGATGGGATTTTTTTTATTCAGACTTTCCTGCCGGTAAACCCTTCCACCATTCCCCTTTAAATTGTCCCTGCAGCCAATCAATACATTGGACTACTTTGGTGGGGACATGTTTTGGTGAGGAGAAGACCGCATGAATTTCTTGACTTGGTAGTGTCCAATCCTCCAAGATGGGTCTCAGAACTCCATCCTTCATCGATTGATGCGCTACATAACAGGGGAGTGCAGCCAAACCCATACCTGCTCTAGCTGCTGATAAGACGGAAGAGAGATTGTTAGAGGTAAACGGCCCTTTCACCTCGATAGATTCTGAATGACCTGATTGGTCTGTGAAACTCCAGCGATGGTCGCCTTGCACCGTGGAGTAGATTAAGGCAAGGTGTTTACGGATTTCCTCTGGGGCTTTTGGGATCGAGTGTTTTTCGAGATACTGAGGGGTAGCAACCAATACCCAAGGGTTGGTACCAAGAAATCTCGATCCTAAAGAAGAGTCTGGTAAACGTCGCATCCGAATCGCTAAATCGACACCTTGTTCGACAAGATTGATATATCGATCATCCATACTGAGATTGACTTCAAGCTCTGGATGAAGTGCCATAAATTCGAGAATGGAGGGTGTGAGAACCCGCCGCCCAAAAGCAACCGATGAATTAATCGTTAGCCTGCCGCGAACTTTGGATTGCATCAAGGAAGCTAGGTCATCAGCCTCTTCAATTTCACGGGCTATCAACTTGCATTTCTCGTAATAAATTTTCCCAATCTCAGTGGGGGTGACTCCACGAGTGCTGCGGTGCAGCAGTAATGCCCCTAAGCGCTTCTCCATGGATGCAACAAATTTGGTGGCTGTGGGTTGGGTAATGCCTAAATCTTCAGCAGCCTTACTAAATGAGCCCGTTTCTACGACTCGAATAAAGAGGGATATTCCTTGTACGCGATCCATGACAGGGTTCTCTGGTGGCAATAGATAGGTGATTTTTACACTATTCCACAGTGGAATACTAGATATAGATTTGCTGAGGTTCTCTATTTACCTGAATTTGGGGATGATTCGTCCATACCCATATGAGGAGATGAATCATGGCAAAAATGAAAGCAGCAATGGCAGCAGTGTTGGTGATGGAAAAAGAGGGCGTTACCCAAGCCTTTGGAGTACCAGGTGCTGCAATTAATCCCCTATACGCCCAAATGCGCGAACGTCAGTCGATTGCCCATGTATTGGCGAGACACGTAGAGGGTGCTTCTCATATGGCAGAGGGCTACACAAGAGCCGCTCCAGGAAATATCGGTGTCTGTATTGGTACATCGGGCCCCGGCGGCACAGATATGATCACCGGCTTGTATTCAGCGCAAGCAGATAGCATTCCAATTTTATGTATTACAGGTCAAGCTCCACGCGCTAAATTGCATAAAGAAGATTTCCAGGCGGTGGATATTGCTTCAATCGCTAAGCCTTTAACCAAGATGGCAGTTACCGTACTTGAGCCAGCATTGGTTCCAAGAGTATTCCAACAGGCTTTTCACTTAATGCGCTCTGGCCGTCCTGGACCAGTATTGATTGATTTGCCAATTGACGTGCAGATGGCTGAGATCGAGTTTGATATCGATACTTATGAGCCATTGCCTGCCTATAAACCACAGGCAACTCGCAAGCAGATTGAAAGAGCGCTTGAAATGCTCAATGAATCTGAGCGTCCCTTAATTGTGTCTGGTGGTGGCGTGATTAATTCTGATGCTTCAGATCTTTTAGTGCAGTTTGCAGAGATCACTGGCATTCCTGTCATTCCAACGCTCATGGGTTGGGGCTCGATCCCTGATAGTCATCCATTGATGGCTGGTATGGTTGGTTTACAAACATCACATCGTTATGGCAATGCCACGATGTTGGCAAGTGATTTTGTTTTAGGCATCGGTAACCGTTGGGCAAATCGCCACACGGGTTCAACCGAGGTGTATTGCAAGGGCCGTAAGTTTATCCACGTCGATATTGAGCCTACTCAGATCGGTCGTATCTTTACTCCTGATTTTGGTATTGTGTCCGATGCAAAAGCTGCGTTAGCCCTGTTTATAGAAGTTGCAACGGAGATGAAGAAAGCTGGCAAGCTGAAAGATCGCACTAAGTGGTCAGCTGAATGCTTGGGTAGAAAAAATTCCATCGACTATCAGCGCAAGACAAACTTTAATGAATCTCCAATGAAGCCGCAGCGCGTGTATCAAGAGATGGTTCAAACGTTTGGCGAAGATGTCACCTATGTCAGTACGATTGGTCTCTCGCAAATTGCTGGCGCTCAATTCTTGAAAGTATTCAAGCCTCGTCATTGGATTAACTGTGGTCAAGCTGGTCCATTGGGCTGGACAGTTCCAGCAGCTCTAGGTGTACGTGCTGCTGATCCAACCCGTAAGATTGTGGCCCTCTCAGGCGACTATGACTTCCAGTTCATGATTGAAGAGTTGGCTGTCGGCGCACAGTTTAAGTTGCCATTCATCCAAATTTTGGTTAACAACAGTTATCTTGGATTAATCCGACAAGCACAGCGTGGCTTTGAGATGGATTACTGTGTGCAATTGGCTTTCGATAACGTCAATATTCCGGAAAGCGCTGGTATTGTGAAGGGCTATGGCGTCGATCACGTGAAGGTTGTTGAGGGACTTGGCTGTAAGGCCATCAGAGTAGAGCGTGAAGACCAATTGGCTCCTGCAATTGCTCAAGCCG
Source organism: Polynucleobacter sp. es-GGE-1 (assembly GCF_018882005.1). NCBI lineage: Bacteria > Pseudomonadati > Pseudomonadota > Betaproteobacteria > Burkholderiales > Burkholderiaceae > Polynucleobacter > Polynucleobacter sp. es-GGE-1. The sequence continues at coordinate 38,425 of NZ_JACVPE010000004.1, read as the reverse complement.
AGGCATGGATTGCTGAATTTAGAGTACCAGTCGTAGTTGAAGTGATTCTAGAGCGAGTCACTAACATTGCGATGGGAACAGAAATCGATAGCGTTAACGAGTTTGAGCCTGTTGCTAAATCTATTGAAGATGCTCCAGTAGCAGTTCTTCAGTCCTAGTTTGTCATTCAGAAAAGAGAATATTCAATGCCTCGTTTTGCCGCCAATTTGTCCATGCTCTTTACAGAAGATGCATTCTTAAATCGCTTTGCGCTTGCTCGAGTTGGTGGTTTTAAGGCTGTAGAATTTTTATTTCCTTATGCATTTTCTAAGGATGAAATTAAGTCTTGTTTGGATACTTATGCGTTGAAATTGGTTTTGCATAACCTGCCTGCAGGCGATTGGGAGGCTGGCGAGCGAGGTATTGCTTGCCACCCTGATCGCGTTGCAGAGTTTCGTGCTGGGGTAGATAAAGCGATTGAATATGCCACTTTTTTAAATGTTAAGCAGTTAAATTGTTTAGCAGGCAAGGCGCCTGCCGGGGTTGATCCTAAAGTGCTACGCGATACTTTTGTTGGTAACTTAGGCTACGCAGCAGAGCAGTTAAGCAAAGCAAAACTCAATCTCTTAATTGAGCCTATCAATACTTATGATATTCCAGGGTTCTACTTATCAAGAACTCAGCAAGCGATTGAAATCATGGATGAGGTAGGTGCTGATAACTTGTATTTGCAATATGACATCTATCATGCTCAGCGCATGGAAGGTGAGTTAGCAAATACGATTCAAAAATATCTCCCTAGAATTGGGCATATTCAGTTAGCAGACAATCCTGGACGTAATGAGCCTGGTACTGGCGAAATTAACTATGACTTCCTATTGGGCTTCTTAGATAAGATTGGATACAAGGGCTGGATTGGTTGTGAATATAAGCCTCTCAAGAACACTGCTGCAGGCCTTGCATGGATGGAGAAGTATGAGCATTCTCATCATGAGTCTGCTTTTGCATAAATAGATTCTTAGTTAGCTACTTAGGTAGTTAATCTAAGCCCCTAAAGCTTCAAGTAACTCGGTCTCTAATTGAATCTGTAGCTTTGGATTTTTGCCCAAGTTGGCGGCATCCAGCAGTAATACGTCTTCTACTCGTTCGCCAAGAGTATTGATCCGCGCGGTATGAATCGATACTTGATGTTTAGCTAGCACTCTAGAGATGGTGTAGAGCAGTCCAGTCCGATCGCTTGCAGAGAGTGCAAGTGTGTAATAGCGCCCGCGATCATCTGGAGCCATATAAACCCGGGGCTTAATGGGGAAGGTGCGAGATTGTCTAGAGAGGCGACCCATGCTTGGAGTGGGTAAGGGATCTGCATTGCTTAATGCAGCAGTTAGTTCAAACTCTACCAGTTGAATGATGTCGCGGTAGCTACTGCCTTCATCTACCAGAGTGCTACCAGAAATTTGGAAGGTATCTAAAGCGTAACCATGGCGAGTGGTATGAATGCGTGCATCCCAGATAGAGAAACCATGCTTTTCAAAGTACGCGCAGATTCTGGCAAATAGATCTTCTTGATCTTTGATATACACCGCGACCTGCAAACCTTCGCCAATGGGCGACAACCTTGCGCGCACAATGGGCTGGTCGTTATTCACCTTGTTATAGAGATGACGCGTTAACCAGGCTATATCAGATGAGTCCTGGCGAAGGAAGAAGGCAACATCTAATTGTTTCCATAGTTCTTCATAAGCTTCGTCATTGATGCCATACAGGCGTAATTTAGCTTTAGACTCTTCTTGGTGTTGCGCCAATTCTGAAGAGGCATCTGGCTTGGCTCCACCTAAGACTCTAAGAGTGGCGCGATAGAGATCTTCAAGCAGTTTGCCTTTCCAGGCATTCCAGACTTTAGGGCTGGTGCCACGGACATCAGCTACGGTTAAGAGGTACAAAGCGGTGAGATGACGTTCATCACCCATCTTCTTGGCAAAAGCCCGTACTATATCTGGATCTGTGATGTCTTGCTTTTGAGCTACCTGGCTCATATTGAGATGTTCTGCAATTAACCAGATCAAGAGCTCAGTATCTTTTTTATCAAGACCATGGTCTTTTGCAAACTTGCGCATATCGGCTTTGCCAAGTTGCGAATGATCCCCGCCACGTCCTTTGGCAATGTCGTGGAAAAGTGCGGCAATCACTAGTAACCAGGGCTTTTCAAAATGGGCAATTAAGCTACTACAAAATGGAAACTCATGGGTATGTTCAACAACCATGAAGCGGCGCACATTACGCAACACCATCAAGATGTGCTGATCAACGGTGTAGACATGAAACAAATCATGCTGCATCTGCCCAACAATTTTTCTGAAGGCAGGCAGGTATCGACCGAGAACGCTACTACGGTTCATTAAGTGGAATGCTCGACTTACACCTTCGGGTTGCTTCAGAATCTCGATAAAGAGGGCTCGATTAATAGGGTTGGCTCGCCACTTAGCATCCATTTTTTGGCGGGCGTTATACAGTGCTCGAAAAATAGTTGCTGAAAGGCTTTTGACGTTAGCTGTTTGCGAAAATACCAGGAAGGTTCGCAAAATTTGTTCAGGATGATTCTGAAATAATTGTGGATCAGTGATATCGAGTACACCTTGCCGCTCAATGAAATACTCATTACCTTCGCCTGGAATAGGGCGAGTGGTTTTAGATTCTTGCGGAAAGAGGAGTGCTTCAATGTTTTGTAAAAGAACATCGTTTAATTGCGTGACCGCTTTAGCAGCCCAGTAGTAGCGACGCATAATCGCTTCACTGGCTTGGCGTGAAGAATCGGTTTCAATGCCCATCGATTTCGCCAGTGGCGCCTGTAAGTCAAAAGCAATCACATCTTGGCGACGTCCTGCGAGCAGATGCAAATTGGCCCTCAGGGTGTCCAGAAAGCGTTGATTGCGATTCAGTTCTGTTAGCTCGCGCTGGGTGACTAAGCCGGCTTCATTTAAGTCTTTAAAGGTGTTACCCAATAATGCCGCCTTACTGACCCAAGAGATGACCTGCAGATCACGTAAGCCACCGGGACTCTCTTTACAGTTAGGCTCAAGCGAGTAAGGTGTATTTTGATATTTGTAGTGACGTTGTATTTGCTCTGCTTGTTTAGCTTGAAAGAAGCTCTTTGAATCCATTGCAGATTCATAAGCGGCGGCAAATTCTTTGAAGAGTTGTTTTTTCCCGCAGATTAAGCGCGCTTCAAGAAGTGAAGTGCGAACCGTGATGTCCTGCTCTGACTCTGAAATGCACTCTGCAACGGTTCTTACTGAGGAGGCAATTTCAAGGCCAGTATCCCAGCACCTTGCAACAAATTGCTCTACTTTTTTTGATACAGCATCAACCATAGTTGTGTTGGGTGGAAGCAATATCAGAATGTCAATATCAGAATAAGGGAAGAGGGCGCCTCTTCCGTATCCGCCAACAGCTACCAGGGTTGCTTCGCTGTTCAAGTCATAGTCATTCCACAAGTGAGCGAGTAGTTGATCAGTCAGTTTGCTTAGTTGTTTAGTAAGCTTGCCGGCAGCCTGTGTTCTTTTAAACTCTGTATAAGCAACTTCACGAGCGACACGCAGACCTGCCGCATCAGTAATCTTATTGACTGTCTGCAACTGAGTCATGTGATTACGCGCTAGCTGTTAAAGGCCTGAATGCAAGACCTTTAACGCAGTCCGGCGGAGGATTGCTGCCCTCTGACCAGGTTAATACCTCAACGCCAGTTTGCGTCACCAAAAGAGTATGTTCCCACTGCGCAGACAAGCTACGATCTTTGGTTTTAACAGTCCACTGATCTGGCATGGTTCTAATTTCACGACGACCTGCGTTGATCATCGGCTCAATGGTAAAAGTCATGCCAGCTTCTAATTTCTCACCAGTGCCTGGGCGACCATAGTGAAGGATTTGCGGGTCTTGATGAAACACTTTGCCGATACCGTGCCCGCAGTACTCACGCACAACGGAATAACCTGCTTTTTCAGCATGTGTTTGAATCACGTGACCAATGTCACCGAGTGATGCACCTGGTTTCACTTGAGCAATGCCCAGCCACATGCATTCAAAAGTAATTTGCGTCAGACGCTTGGCCAGCAGAGAAACTTCACCAACCATAAACATTCGACTGGTGTCGCCGTAATAACCATCGGGAGTAATAACGGTGATATCTAAGTTAACCACATCACCAATTTTGAGAACTTTGTCCCCAGGAATGCCGTGGCAAATCACATCATTGACCGAGGTGCAAATGGACGCCGGAAATGGTGGGTAACCTGGGGGTTGGTAGTTCAGTGGCGCAGGAATAGTTTTTTGCACGTCCCGCATGTACTCGTGGCAAATGCGATCAAGTTCGCCAGTGGTAACGCCAGCCTTAATATGGGGAGCTACATAATCCAAAACTTCACTCGCTAAGCGACCAGCCTCACGCATCCCAAGGATGTCTTTTTCTGCGGTAAATACACTATTCATTCCTTGATTATCAACGACTTGGACAGTCTTAGCTTACCAATACTGCCTAAAAAATAGGCGGTAACCCAGTTTTTAGGGTATTCAGAGCCAGTTTTATCGCACTGGGTCTTGGGACAGACTTGGCTAAGACTAGCTAGAGCCTTGATATTTAAGCTATAATTTTGGACTCAAGTCTATTTTGGACTTGAAATCGCGAGTTGAGCCCTCCAGGGTGGCGTTTTTTAGCGCAGCTAGGACTCAACTTTAGAACTAACCCCTAGGAGATGTTATGTCAGTAACAATGCGTCAAATGCTGGAAGCCGGTTGCCATTTTGGTCACCAAACACGCTTCTGGTCCCCAAAGATGGCCCCATTTATTTTCGGTCATCGCAATAAGATCCACATCATCAACTTGGAAAAAACATTGCCAATGTTTCAGGACGCCCTGAAATTTGCAAAACAAGTTGCTGCTAATCGTGGCACGATTTTGTTTGTTGGTACTAAGCGTCAATCACGCGAGATCATTGCTGAAGAAGCTGCTCGTGCTGGTATGCCTTATATCGATAGCCGTTGGTTGGGTGGCACACTAACCAACTTCAAAACAGTTAAAGGTTCCCTCAAGCGTTTGAAGGACATGGAAGTTGCTAAAGAAGCTGGCGACTGGGAAAAGCTTTCCAAGAAAGAAGCTTTGACGAATGACCGTGATCTCGACAAACTACAAAAAGCTCTAGGTGGTATTAAAGATTTGAACGGCGTTCCTGATGCGATTTTCGTAGTGGACGTTGGTTATCACAAGATTGCGATTACTGAAGCGAACAAGCTCGGTATTCCAGTGATTGCTGTGGTGGATACTAATCACTCACCAGAAGGTGTTGATTACATCATCCCTGGTAACGATGACTCAAGCAAAGCTGTAACCCTCTATGCGCGTGGCATTGCTGACGCAATCCTCGAAGGCAAAGCGAACTCTGTTCAAGAAATCTTGACAGCCGTTAAAGAAGGTGAAGAAGAGTTTGTTGAAGAAGGGAAAGCTGAATAATGGCCGCTATTACCGCTGCAATGGTTGGCGAATTGCGCGCCAAGACTGATGCTCCGATGATGGAGTGCAAAAAAGCTTTGACAGAGGCTGATGGTGATATGGCTCGTGCAGAAGAAATTCTGCGCGTAAAGCTGGGTAGCAAAGCTGGTAAAGCGGCTTCACGCGTTACTGCTGAAGGTATCGTAGCCGTTTCTATCAATGGTACTAACGGTGCTTTGTTAGAGGTGAATTGCGAAACTGACTTCGTTTCTAAGAATGATGACTTCTTGGCATTTGCAAATGACTGCGTCAAGTTGGTTGCTGAAAAGAACCCAGCTGATGTTGCTGCATTGCTCGCACTGCCTTTAAACGGATCTACGGTGGATACAGTGCGCAGCGCATTGATTGGCAAAATTGGCGAGAACATCATGCCACGTCGCTTCAAGCGTTTTACTGGTAGCAATAAGTTAGTTTCTTACCTCCATGGCACCCGCATTGGTGTTGTGGTTGAGTTTGAAGGCGACGACACTGCTGCTAAAGATGTTGCGATGCACGTTGCTGCCATGAAGCCAGTTGCTTTGTCTACGGCTGACGTTCCTGCTGAGTCGATTGCGATTGAGCGTAGCGTCGCGGTTCAAAAGGCTGCTGAATCTGGTAAACCACCTGAAATCGTTGAGAAGATGGTGGAAGGTTCCATTCAGAAGTACCTCAAAGAAGTTTCTTTACTGAATCAGACTTTTGTAAAGAACGATAAGCAAACCGTTGAGCAAATGCTCAAAGCTGCCAACACAAACGTCAAAGGTTTTACGATGTTTGTTGTGGGTGAAGGCATTGAGAAGCGTCAAGACGACTTTGCGGCTGAAGTGGCTGCTCAGGTAGCTGCCGCCTCTAAAGCTACTGCGTAATTAGCCAGCTCTGGGCTTGCCCCAGTAGGTCAGTAATACCCAAAAGGGCATAGAAACTCAGGTTTCTGTGCCCTTTTGTTTGATCTTTCCCAAGCCCTTTATAATTTGGCGGAGATATTAAAAAGTACTTAAAGATCAATAAGCTAAGTATGCAAAGTACTTGGCAAATTACGGAAAATAAAAACATGCCAGGCTACAAACGCGTCCTCCTCAAATTATCTGGTGAAGCCCTGATGGGGGAAGATGCTTTTGGCATCAATCCGATCACTATTGATTCCATGGTTTCTGAAATCGCCCAAGTGGTCAATAGTGGTGTTGAGCTCGCCATCGTCATTGGTGGTGGGAATATTTTCCGCGGCGTTGCTGGTGGCGCTGCTGGTATGGATCGTGCAACTGCTGATTATATGGGCATGTTGGCGACCATGATGAACTCTCTCGCATTACAAGATGCTTTGCGTCAAAAAGGGGTTGAAGCGCGCGTGCAATCCGCCCTGAGAATGGACCAAGTGGTTGAGCCTTACATACGCCCACGTGCCATTCGCGCGATGAGCGAAGGCAAAGTAGTGATCTTTGCAGCCGGTACAGGTAACCCGTTCTTTACAACCGATACTGCCGCCGCCTTGCGTGGCGCTGAAATGGGTGTGGAAGTGATGCTGAAAGCTACTAAGGTGGATGGCATCTATAGCGCCGATCCAGTCAAGGATCCTACTGCGACTTTTTATAAGACTATCACCTTTGATGAGGCGTTAATTAAGAACTTACAAGTTATGGACGCTACTGCATTTGCATTGTGTCGTGACCGCAAATTACCAATCAAAGTATTTTCGATTCTCAAGCCAGGCGCATTGATGCGTGTAGTGCAGGGTGAATCTGAAGGTACTTTGGTGCACGTTTAATAGGAGGCCTGATGTCTGCAGCAGAAATTAAAACCAATACCAATCAAAAGATGGAAAAGTCTCTTGAGGCTTTGAAAACGAATTTGGCGAAGATTCGTTCTGGGCGTGCCAATCCAGGAATACTGGAACATATTCAAGTGGAGTATTACGGTAATCCAACACCACTAAGTCAAGTGGCGAGTTTGGGCCTAGCAGATGCTCGCACGATTAATGTTCAGCCATTTGAAAAGACCATGGTTGCTGCCGTGGAGAAGGCGATTCGAGATTCGGATTTGGGTTTGAATCCTGCCTCACAAGGTACTGTGATTCGCGTGCCAATGCCTGCATTGACTGAAGAGCGTCGTCGCGAGCTCACTAAAGTCGTCAAAAGCGAGGGTGAAGACACTAAGATTGCAGTGCGTAACTTACGTCGCGATGCCAATGAACATCTCAAGCGCTTAACCAAAGATAAAGAGATTTCTGAAGATGAAGAGCGTCGTGCCACTGACGAGATTCAGAAGATGACCGATAAAGCAGTCGTAGATATCGACAAGATCATTACTGAAAAAGAAAAAGAGATCATGACGGTTTAAGGCCGGATTGAGTTTGATTCTTTTATGACCCAACACCTCAGTTCTACTCAAGCCATTCCAGAGGTAAGCGCTATTCCTCGCCATGTTGCGATCATCATGGATGGTAATGGGCGTTGGGCGAGTAAACGTATGATGCCTCGAGTGACAGGCCATACTGAAGGCTTAGCTGCGGTTCGGAAAATCGTTCAAGAGTGCCGTCGTACCGGCGTTGAGTATTTGACGATATTTGCTTTTAGTTCTGAGAACTGGCGTCGCCCACCAGAAGAGGTGGGTTTCTTAATGAAGCTCTTTCTAAAATCGCTCAAGGCGGAAGTTTCTCGTCTTGCAGAAAATGATATTTGTTTGCGTGTGATTGGCGATCTCAGTCGCTTTGATAAGGCAATTCAGGAAATGGTTCATTTCTCAGCAGAAAAGACTGCTGGATGTAAGGCGCTGACAATTACTGTCGCTGCAAACTATGGCGGACGCTGGGATATCTTGCAGGCGATGAGTCGTTGCTTGGCTGCCAATCCAAATTTGAAGCCGGAAGATGTCAGTGAGGATTTATTGCAACCCCATTTTTCGATGGCTTATGCCCCAGAGCCAGATTTATTTATCCGCACTGGTGGTGAACAACGCATCAGCAACTTTTTATTATGGCAGTTAGCTTATACAGAGTTATATTTCACAGATGTTTTATGGCCAGACTTTGATGAAGCTGAGCTCCATAAGGCGTTTGATTGGTTTAGTCAGCGCGAACGTCGTTTCGGGCGAACCAGCGCTCAGCTTGCATCGCAAGTGATGAGTGATGCAGTTTAATTATCTAAACTACTCCACATGTTAAAAACCCGCGTGATTACTGCCCTTGTTTTACTTGCAGTTCTATTGCCAATCTTATTTTTACTGCCATCCGTGTATGTTGGCGCATTCTTTTTGGCGACTCTACTTGCTGCTGCTTGGGAGTGGAGTCGTTTGCTTGCGCCTGAAGCAGGGCGGGCAGCCTGGCTTTACGCTCTATTTTGCTTAATGATTATTTTATTTTTGCTAGGGATGAAAAACGTCGATTGGCAATTTGCTCTATTGCTCTTAGCAGTCTTCTTTTGGTTTTTTATCGCCCCATTGATGCTTGCTAAAGGCATGAATCTCTCTTTGCAAAAGTTGCGTCCTTTTTACGGAGTACTCGGACTCATTTTGCTGCCAGCAACTTGGTTCGCTTTGGTTTTCTTGCGAGAGTTAGGGCTCGTATTTTTGTTAACCACGATTGCTTTGGTGTGGGTAGCCGATATTGGCGCCTACTTTGTTGGTAAGGCGTTTGGAAAACACAAATTAGCCATCCAAATTAGCCCGGGGAAATCAGTTGAGGGTGCAATAGGCGGTCTGGCTCTCTGTTACACATACGCATTTTTGTGCGTGTTTTACTTACCCTTCGAAGCTACTTTATTTGGTGCATGGGCGATACGCTTTGGTTGGGTCGCCATGTTTCTGATGGTGACAGTATTAACAGCCTTCAGTATTTTTGGTGACCTCTTTGAGTCCCAATTAAAGCGTTTGGCTGGCGTGAAAGATAGCAGTCATTTGTTGCCAGGGCATGGTGGGGTATTGGATCGTGTTGATGCATTGATACCTACTATGCCAATTGCAGCTTTACTTGCGGGGCTGGTGTAATGAAGAGACTTATTACCGTTCTGGGCTCTACTGGCTCTATTGGTGTGAATACGTTGGATGTGATTCGGGCGCATCCTGATCGCTTTCAGGTGGCAGCACTTACTGCGGGTAAGCAAGTTGATCGCTTGGCAGAGCAGTGTATTGAATTTAAGCCTGCTATTGCTGTTGTCTCAGAAGCCAGCGATGCTGTGCGCTTAGAAAAATTATTGCTTGAGAACAATATTAAGACTCAAGTGTTGTATGGTCCTCAAGCCTTAGTAACAGCGGTAACAGATTCTGGATGTGACACAGTGATGGCAGCCATTGTCGGCGCAGCAGGCTTAGTGCCAACCCTTGCAGCAGCCAAAGCTGGAAAACGTGTTCTGCTTGCAAATAAAGAAGCCCTGGTGATGTCTGGCAATTTGTTTATGCAAGCCATGAAAGATGGAGGTGGGGAATTACTTCCAATTGATAGCGAGCACAATGCTATTTTTCAATGCTTGCCAAATGAATTTACTAAGGCTCCACATTCCAATCATGGCGTGGAAGAATTATGGCTCACTGCATCAGGTGGGCCTTTTAGAAATACGCCATTAGATCAATTAGCGAGCATTACTCCAGATCAGGCTTGCGCCCATCCAAATTGGGTCATGGGTAGAAAGATATCTGTGGATTCTGCAACCATGATGAATAAGGGGCTTGAAGTCATTGAGGCCTTCTGGTTATTTGGTTTGCCGCTTGAAAAAATTAAGGTCTTGATTCATCCTCAAAGCGTAGTGCATTCAATGGTGCGCTATCGTGATGGCTCAGTATTGGCACAGTTAGGTCAACCGGATATGCGCACCCCCATTGCTTATGGTTTAGCCTGGCCAGAGCGTATTGAGGCTGGAGTAGCGCCCTTAAACTTAACTCAACTGGCTAGTCTCCATTTTTCAGAGCCAGAGCTTGCTCGCTTCCCGTGTCTTGCTTTGGCTTTTGCTGCAGCCAAAGCAGGTGGTACAGCGCCTACAGTACTGAATGCTGCCAATGAAGTTGCTGTCGCTGTGTTTTTAGACGCGGGCTTGCCTTATCTCCAAATCCCCGCAGTAGTGGAGAAGACCTTGAACGCCATTGCTCTGACTAATGCAGATTCATTGGAGGATATTTTGAGTACGGATGCACAAGCCAGAAAAGTGGCGCGTGAGTTTATTCAAGTTCTACAAAAGTAATTAAGGTGATTAAGGATTTTCTTTGCAAGCATTAATTACCCTTGGTGCATTTTTGCTGACTCTTGGTGTATTGGTGAGCTTTCATGAGTTTGGCCATTTTTTAGCAGCTCGTGCATGCGGCGTAAAAGTCCTGCGCTTTGCAGTCGGTTTCGGAAAACCACTCTTTACTTGTCACGCAAAAAACAAAACTGAATGGGTACTTGCTTCAATACCTCTAGGTGGCTACGTCAAATTATTAGATGGTCGAGATCGTTCTCAAGATATTGCGGTGGAGGATGAGATGCAGGCTTTTGATCAAAAGCCTCTTTGGCAGCGCTCTATGATTGTGGCGGCAGGACCATTTGCAAATTTCTTCTTAGCGGTCACGCTATTTTCTATCATCTATATTTCTGGTGTGCCACAACTCCCAGCAGTCTTACAAAGCCCCCCAGAAAATTCAGTTGCTGCAAAATTCGGTGTTGCTGCGGGAGATAGGGTAACTGGATGGCAGACTCTCGATTCGGGTGCTGCGCCCATTTCTGGGGAATTTGACTCCGTTCCAAGTTGGAACGCTTTGCGCTGGAATCTCATGGATGCTCTAACCGGAGGGTCTGGGTTCGCGCTGGAGCTCCAGGATTCAAGTGGCAGCCGCTTTATCAAAGCTTTTAAGGCTGATGATTTGCCAAAGATCACCCCGGAAGGTGATCCCATGAAAAGTCTGGGCTTACTGCCTCAGGCCACTCCTTTGGCTCAATGGGATGAGCTCAAATTGAACCCCCTTCAAGCCTGGGGATTTGCAAGCCAGCGAGTTTGGTTAATCAGCAAGGTATCTCTCAGGCTTATGGCGGGAATGTTTACCGGTCAAACCTCCATAAAGCAGTTGGGAGGCCCCTTAAGTATTGCTGACATGGCTGGTAGGTCTGCCCAGATTGGCTGGCAACCCTTTTTGGCATTTTTAGCATTAATTAGCATCAGCATTGGGCTCCTCAACTTACTCCCTTTTCCCATGCTTGACGGGGGTCAGCTCCTGTATGATGCATGGGAGTTGGTCGCTGGAAAACGGATTTCGATTTCGATGCAGGAACAGTTCCAAAAAGTGGGCTTTCTGTTGCTGATTTCGTTATCCTTACTGGCTTTGTTTAACGATTTACAACGCTATTTGTCGCCTTGAATTTTCTAACACTACTTTATTCTCTTTTTGGTCGTTTTTTAGCTAGATTGCTATTGATTGTGACTATTGGGCTTAGCTTTAATGTTTCTGCGGCAGATTCTTTCGTTGTGAAAGATATTCGGGTTGAAGGATTGCAGCGCGTGGAACCTGGCACAGTATTTAGTTATTTATCTGTTCAGGTTGGTGAAACATTTACTGAAGAAAAGGGCGCGGAAGCAATTAAAGCCCTATATAGCACTGGATTTTTTAGAGATGTACAAATTCAGGCTCAGGGCGATGTGCTGATTGTGATTGTTGAGGAGCGCCCAACGATTTCTCGAATTGAATTTACGGGAATGAAAGAGTTTGATCAAGAAATTGTTCGCAAATCTTTAAAGACCGTAGGTGTTGCTGAAGCGCGTTTTTATGATAAAGCTTTAATTGATAAAGCTGAGCAAGAATTAAAGCGACAATATGTGGGCAAAGGCATGTTTGCGGCCGAAGTAGTTGCCACTGTTACTCCGGTTGAGCGCAATCAGGTTGCTGTTTATTTCAATATTGACGAAGGCCCTGTTGCCAAAATCCAAGAGATTAATTTTATTGGTACTGAGGCTTTCAGCGAAAATACTCTAAAAGGTGAAATGCAACTCAAGACGGGTGGATGGCTCTCTTGGTACAGTAAAGATAACCTCTACTCCAAGCAAAAGCTTACCGCTGATTTGGAAACCATACGCTCATATTATTTAAATCGTGGTTACCTTGAGTTTGTGATTGAGTCTACTCAGGTTTCGATTACGCCCGATAAAAAAGGAATTTACTTAACCGTCAGCATTCGTGAGGGTAAGAAATTTACAGTAAAAGACGTGCGTCTGGCGGGTGAGTTATTGGGTAAAGAGGCTGAGTTTAAGCAGTTGATCGTATTAAAGCCGGGGGATACATTCTCATCCGCTCGTTTAACGGAGAGTACCAAGGCTATTGCAGAGGTGTTGGGTACCTATGGCTATGCTTTTGCAACCATTAATCCTCAGCCAGATATTCGCCGAGAATTATCTGAAGTTGATCTTACTTTGGTGATAGATCCAGGGCGTCGTATCTATGTTCGTAAAGTAGAAATTTCAGGTAATGCAAAAACTCGCGATATGGTGGTTCGCCGGGAGATGCGTCAATTTGAAAGTTCTTGGTTTGATAGTGACAAAATTGATTTATCTAAAAAGCGCTTGGGTAGGCTGGGGTACTTCACTGAGACTGACATAACTACACAAGATGTGCCTGGATCACCTGATCAGGTGGATGTCAATGTGAAGGTTACAGAAAAACCAACAGGTGCAGTGACGATTGGCGCTGGTTTTTCTTCTACTGAAAAACTGATTTTGTCTGCTGGTATCAATCAGGACAATGCTTTTGGTACTGGAACTTCGGTTGGCTTGAATGCCTCTGTTGGTAAGATTAATCAAAGCTTGACCTTGTCAAATTATGACCCCTACTTTACAGAGGATGGCATTAGTCGCTACTCCGATTTGTACTATCGTTCATCTAAGCCTTTGTACTATGCAGGTGATCCTGATTACCAAATTAAATCAGTAGGCTCAAATATTAAATTTGGAGTCCCATATACCGAGGTTGATCGAGTATTTTTTGGAAGTGGTATTGAGGCCTTTCAGATACAGACAACGGCTAACACTCCCATACCCTATTTAAATTATGCACAGAGTTATGGTATTGCAGCCCCTGGCTACCCTGCAACCTTGACTACGTATAACGTCCCTTTGACTGTGGGTTGGGCTCGTGATGGACGCGATAGCGCTTTAATTCCTTCCGATGGCTCTTTGCAACAGCTATCTGGTGAAGTGGGTACTCCAGTAGGGAATATGACCTTCTATCGACTGTTTGGGCAGTACCAAAAATATCATTCTTTCTCTAAGGGCAACATCCTCTCATTCAATGGCGAGGTGGGTTATGGCGATGCATATGGTAGCAACCCCTTTCCAATTACTAAAAACTATTATGTTGGTGGTATTGGCTCTGTGCGGGGATATGCTCCTGGTTCTTTGGGCCCCCAGTACTACAACTCAACCTACGGCATTTATCAGCCTACTGGTGGACAGTCCAAGATTGTAAGTAATGTGGAATATACGGTTCCCGTCCCAGGTTCTGGCGTTGATAAGACCTTGCGAGTATTTACCTTTGTAGATGGTGGTAATGCCTTTGGGCAAAATATCAATTTAGTCTTAAGATACTCTTATGGATTGGGTTTATCATGGATATCACCATTAGGACCTTTGAAGTTTAGTTACGGTATTCCGATTAAATCCCAACCAACGGATAATATCCAGCGTTTGCAGTTCCAGGTGGGTACGGCGTTTTAATTGCTTAAGGAAAGTTTTATGAAGTTTTATCAATCTTTAAATTGGATTTCAGTTGCTTTGGCAGTTACAGCTATTGCATTTGGAGTCTCCCAAGCAAATGCACAAGATGCGGGAACTCGTGTTGCTGTGGTTAATTCTGAAAAAGTTTTTAACGAGTCTAATCTCGCAAAAGCGATGCAAACTCGTTTACAGAATGAATTCACTAAGCGTCAGAATGATTTGCGTGATAGCGCACAAAAAATTCAGACTGCTGCAGAGAAGTTGGACCGCGATGGTGCGGTAATGGCTGAGGCTGAACGAGTTCGTCGCCAACGTGAATTGGCCGATCAGGATCGCGAGTTGCAACGTAAACAACGTGAATTTACCGAAGATCTCAATCAGCGTACATTTGAAGAGCGTGCAAAAATTGCTGAAAAAGCAAACGCAGTTCTGCGTCAAATCGCCGAGCAAAGAAAATTAGATGTCATCGTTCAGGAAGCGGCTTTCGTTAGTCCAAAAGCAGATATCACCGATGATGTCATCAAGGCTTTAAATAGCCAGAAGTAAGTTTTATGCCTACCGCCATTGAGCTGGCCGATCAGTTTCAAGCAAGCTTGGTGGGGGAGGCCTCAAGCGAATTCATTGGCCTCGCTCCACTAGAGCTCGCCCAAAAAAATCAAATATCGTTTCTGTCAAACCCACTGTATCGTCAACAGGCCTCTAATAGCAGAGCTGGTGCTCTCATTGTTAATAAAGCGGATTTGGATTTTCTAAATGCAAATCCTGGTGAAAATACTGCACAGCGTGCGTACTTTGTTTCTAAGAATCCTTATGCTACCTTTGCAAGGATGGCGCAACTTTTTGCAAAACAAAGTTCGCCGACTTATGTTCCAGGGGCTCACCCGAGTGCGGCGATAGATCCGACAGCCCATATTCCAAGCTCATGCCATATTGGACCTTTTGTCCAAATTGAGGCTGGCGTAAAACTGGGAGAACGCGTTTCTATCTTGGGCAATACAACGGTTGCTAGAAATAGTGTCATCAATAGCGATACTCTGATTTATCCTTCTGTTTCGATTTATCACGGCACTCAAATTGGGGAGCGTTGTATTATTCATAGCGGTGCCGTGATTGGTGCTGATGGTTTTGGATTTGCGCCCGACTTCTCTGCGGCTGGTGGAGAGTGGGTCAAAATTCCACAAACAGGTAAGGTAGTTATTGGCGATGATGTTGAGATTGGTGCCTCTACTACGATTGATCGTGGCGCGATGAGTGATACCGTGATTGGTTCGGGTACTAAGATTGATAACCAAGTGCAGATTGCGCATAACGTAGTTGTGGGTAGTTGTTGTGTTATTGCTGGTTGTGCTGCTATCTCCGGAAGTACAAAAATAGGTAATTTTTGCATCATTGGGGGAGCTGCAAATTTTGCTGGTCATCTCACCATTGCTGATAGGACAACAGTCTCTGGTAATACCTCCATTATTCGTTCAATTACTGAGCCAGGACAGCATTTCACGGGGGTTTACCCCTCGATGCTGCATAGCGCTTGGGAGAAAAACGCTGCAATCTTGCGTGGTCTAGATAAAATACGTCAACGCTTGCGTTTATTAGACAAAAATAAGAATTCTGAGTCTTAGGACTTTTTAGTAGATCAATTTCATTCACTTCTTAGTAGGTCATTTATGAGAACACCAATTGCGATCGATATCCATAAGATTCTCCAGTTGTTGCCACATCGCTATCCATTCTTATTGGTAGACCGTGTCTTAGAAATAACTCCACGCGAGACTATTACTGCATTGAAGAATGTGACCATGAATGAACCTTTCTTTCAAGGACACTTTCCGGACTTTCCGGTAATGCCTGGTGTACTGATCATTGAAGCTTTGGCACAAACTGCTGCTTTACTGACCTTTTCTGAAGAGCGTGCCGAAGATGCGGTCTATTACTTTGCTGGCATTGATGGCGCTCGCTTTAAAAAGCCAGTATTACCAGGAGATCAACTCATCATGACTGCAAAGTTGGAGCGCGGTCGTGCTGGTATTTATAAGTTTGCAGTCCAGGCAACTGTAGATGGTGAGATAGCTGCTGAGGCCAATATCACCTGTGCGGTTCGTTCGAAAGGCGCATGATGACCCAGATTCATTCATCTGCTGTAGTGGACAGCAAAGCAGAGGTTGCCAGTGATGTCGAAATTGGTCCCTATTCTGTGATTGGTCCTCACGTCAAAATTGGCTCAGGTACCAAGATTGGATCGCATACTGTGATCGAGGGTCACACTACGATTGGCCAGGACAATAACTTTGCTCACTTTGCTGCTATTGGTGGGCCTCCCCAAGATATGAAATATCGTGGTGAGCCAACGCAACTCATGATTGGTGATCGCAATACGATTCGTGAATTCACTACCATTCATACAGGTACCTCTCAGGATGAAGGTATTACCCGTATAGGTAATGACAACTGGATCATGGCTTATGTCCACATTGCGCATGATTGCCAAGTTGGTAATCACACCATTTTCTCGAGTAATGCGCAAATTGCGGGTCATGTGCATGTGCATGATTGGGCCATTATGGGTGGCATGTCTGGGGTTCATCAATTTGTGCGCATTGGGCAACATGCGATGTTGGGTGGTGCTTCAGCGCTGGTGCAGGATATTCCGCCATTTGTAATTGCGGCTGGCGATAAAGCCTCACCTCATGGCATTAACGTAGAGGGCTTAAAGCGTCGCGGTTTTTCCAGTGAAACGATTTCTGCATTGCGTCAGGCTTATAAGGTTCTCTACAAGGATGGTCTCAGTTTTGAAGATGCTAAAGTAGAAATTCAGAAAATGATTTCTGCAAGCTCGGCCGATGTAGCCACTGTAGAAAAGCTGACGGAGTTCTATGACTTTATTGCCGCCTCTACTCGCGGCATTATTCGGTAACGATAGGAATACTTTGCCAAAGTTAGCTTGTGTAGCTGGCGAACCCTCTGGTGATTTACTCGCTGCGCCAGTTCTGAGTGCATTAAATCAAATTCCGGATATGGCTGGTTTAGAGGTATATGGCATTGGTGGATCACGCATGCAAGCTGAAGGTATGCGATCAGATTGGCCCATGGAAATCTTAAGTGTGCGTGGCTATGTTGAGGCTATCAAACAACTTCCAGCTATTCTGAAACTTCGTAAAGAACTGATTAACCATCTATTGGGTGAGGGCCGTCCTGACGTCTACTTGGGGATTGATGCGCCTGACTTTAACTTAGGGGTTGAGCTGCAATTGCGTAAAGCCGGTATTCCGACGTTGCATCTAGTTTCTCCCTCTGTTTGGGCATGGAGATCTGGGCGCATTAAAAAGATTGCACAAGCAGTTGACCGTATGCTCTGCATTTTTCCTTTTGAAACTGAAATCTATGATCGTGCAGGTATAGCATCTACTTATGTTGGACATCCATTAGCCACTGAAATTCCTTTGACTCCAGATGTTCCTCAGGCCCGCAAAAAAATTATTGAGACTTTAAGGCTGTCAACAACTGCACTGGATGGAATAGTCGTTGCAGTATTGCCTGGAAGTCGTGACTCTGAAATTGAGCTGATTGCCCCTGTCTTTTTTGAAACGATGCAATTATTGGCCGAGCGTTTCAAGGATCAAAAAATCCATTTTTTAATTCCAGTGGCAACGCCGCGATTGCGTGATCCACTAGAGCAGCTATTGCTGAAAACGAAGAATATCAATCCTGACATTAAGATTCATTTACTTGATGGGTTGGCAGATGAGGTGTTGGAAGCCTCTGACATAGTCCTCATAGCTAGTGGTACCGCTACCCTGCAGGCTGCCTTGTGGAAAAAGCCGATGGTGATTTCTTATAAGGTACCTTGGCTCACAGCCCAGATTATGAAGCGTCAGGGTTATCTGCCTTATGTAGGTTTACCTAATATTTTGTGCGGTGAATTTGTAGTGCCAGAGTTATTACAAGATGATGCCACTCCTCAAAAGTTAGCCAATGCATTGCAAGAATGGCTAGATCATCCCAATCAGGTCGCAGAGTTAAAAGCACGCTTTGTGCAGATGCATGAAACACTGCGCCGACCAACGGGATTGCTTGTTGCTCAAGCAGTTGTACAAACGATTACCAATAGTCGCAAGAGCCAGGTGGCTCAATGAGTATTGTGTGGATCTGTGGCGTAGATGAAGCAGGGCGAGGTCCGCTTGTTGGTGCTGTTGTTGCGGGTGCAGTCGTGCTAGATCCCCATAATCCTATTAATGGTCTTAAGGACTCAAAAAAACTGACTGCGGCACGCCGTGAGTTTTTGTATCAACAAATTATGGAAAAGGCTAAGGCCTGGGGAATAGGCGAAGCTAGCCCTGCAGAAATTGATGAGATCAACATTTTGCAAGCAACTATGTTGGCGATGCGACGGGCTGTTGAGGATTTGAGCTCACGTTTAGGACAATGGCCTGATAAGGCTTTAATCGACGGCAATCGTTGTCCAGAGCTACCCATTGCTGCAGAAGCCATCATTAAAGGGGATGCTAAAGAGCCAGCAATATCAGCAGCCTCTATCTTGGCTAAAGTGACTCGTGACCATCAGATGCAAATCCTACATGAGCGTCACCCGGAATATGGTTTTGCTCAGCATATGGGTTATCCGACCGAGGCTCATTTTGCTGCGTTAAAGCAGTATGGCGCTTGTGAGCAGCACCGTAGAAGTTTTTCTCCAGTCAGAAAAGTACTCGAGATGAATGCAAGCTAACTCTATATGAATTTAGATCTCATCATCTCTAAAGAGAATCCGCTTTTCAAAGAGATTCGTCTTTTGCAAGCCGCTGGATCAAAGGGGCAGAAGGCTAGAAACGCCAGAGGTCAAGCCTTATTGGAAGGCATTCATTTGGTTCAGACTTGGGTGGGAGACCCTTCCTTAAAGATCTTACTTACCTCGGAAGTGGGTTTACAAAATCCCGAAATTTCTGAAGCGGTCTACTCTCATATTGAAATCTATCCCGACACTAAAGTTTTCCAGTTGGATAGCGCTCTCTGGGATTTGCTGGGTGAGTTAGTCAATGCGCCTCATATTGCAGGCTTGCTTGATCTTCCTCAATCTTGCTTAATGCCCCCACAGTCAATTAGCACATTAGCTGGTGATGTCCTGATATTAGATCGCATACAAGATGCTGGTAATGTTGGCTCGATCTTACGTACTGCAGCAGCAGCGGGCTTTACTCAGGTAATTACTTTATCGGGATGCGCCCATTTATGGTCAAGCAAAGTCTTGCGTGCGGGCATGGGTGCTCATCGCTTATTAGATCTTTATGAGGGTTGGTCCAATCAACAAGTATTGAGTGCTGTCACCGCCCCCATGCTTGCTGCTACAGTAGATGCAGAATACGAACTCTTTGCGCTACAAAAAGAATTACAGCATCCTGTTGCTTGGGTGATGGGTAACGAAGGTCATGGTGTGTCTGAAGATCTTTTAGCGCAAGCAAAAGGCGTTGCTATACCAATCGACCCGCGAGTGGAGTCCTTGAATGTTTCTACCGCTGCTGCCGTTTGCCTGTTTGAAACAATGCGCGTTAGGCGTAGTTGAGTTAAACCAAGCTACCCTAAAATCGTCTTATCAGACTTCATGGCTTGCAAGACAGTGGTAGCTATCTCTTCGATAGATTTGCTAGTAGTCATCACCCATGGAATGGATTGCTTCTTCATCATCGCAGTCGCCTCGTTAATTTCATAACGACAATTTTCTAGTTTTGCGTAGTTACTACCAGGACGACGCTCATTGCGTATCTCTGAGAGGCGTTCAGCATCAATCATCAAGCCAAAAATCTTCTGACGATAAGGTACTAAATCCTTTGGTAGTTGCCCCCGTTCAAAATCTTCCGGAATTAGGGGGTAATTGGCTGCCTTCAATCCATACTGCATGGCTAGATAGAGACTGGTTGGGGTTTTACCGACTCGGGAGATGCCAATCAAAATGACGTCGGCCTCGACCAAGTTCTGGTTTGACTGCCCGTCATCATGTGCTAACGAATAGTTAATGGCCTCAATACGGTTCTTATAGGCTTCAGTATCCGCATTGTGGTGCAAGCGGTTCATGGCATGTGTAGACTTCATGCCTAAGGCGGCTTCAAGTGGTGCCACGAAGGTCTGGAACATATCCAAAATGAGTCCATTGGCTTTGCTGACAATGCTATTGAGTTCAGCATTCACCAAGGTGGTGAAAACAATCGGCTGGACACCATATTTACTAGCCGCTTGATTGATGCTGTTGACTGCATCATGGGCCTTATCTACGCTGTCTACAAAAGGCAGCCGAACCTGCTTAAAAGTGGCCTCAAATTGGGCCAAAATCGATTGGCTGAAGTTCTCGGCGGTGATGCCGGTTCCATCGGAAACAATAAAAACAATACGGGTTTCGGTAGACATGGATTTGGCCTAAAAGTGGGGGGTCAGCACTACAATAGCGTCATATTAGAGTAAGTCGCATTTTAGGCGACAGCTAGACCGCTTTCCTTATCTTTAGAGAGTATTTTATGTCCAACCAACAGCAGCAAAATAGCAGTATGGCAGATGCCTATGTCTTACCTTTTGAGCAACTTCGCATGACAGATGTTGAGTCAGTCGGCGGTAAGAATGCCTCCTTAGGCGAAATGATCTCACAACTGGCCTCAACTGGAGTGCGTGTTCCAACAGGTTTTGCCACTACCGCATTAGCATTCCGCGATTTTCTAAAACATAACAACCTCACCGAGCGTATTCAAAAGCGCTTAGAGAATCTCAATATTGATGATGTCCGCGCCTTAGCAGAAGCTGGCGCTGAAATCCGCAACTGGATTGAGACTGCGCCATTTCAGCCTAAGCTGGAAGAAGAGATTCGTAAAGCATTCGCAGTTCTCGATGACTCTGGCAAAGGTTCGTTTGCAGTGCGCTCTTCTGCTACTGCCGAAGACTTACCGGATGCCTCTTTTGCAGGTCAGCAAGAGACTTTCTTGAACGTCGAGGGTATTGATGATGTTCTCAAAAAAATCCGCGAAGTATTTGCCTCCCTATACAACGATCGTGCCATTTCTTACCGTGTACACAAAGGCTTTGCCCATGCGGAAGTAGCCTTGTCTGCTGGTATTCAGCGGATGGTGCGCTCTGACCTAGGCGCTGCTGGTGTGATGTTTACCTTAGATACTGAGTCTGGTTTTGAGGATGTCGTCTTTATTACCTCTAGCTATGGTTTAGGTGAGACTGTGGTGCAGGGTGCAGTGAATCCTGATGAGTTCTATGTATTTAAGACAACTTTGGCGCAGAACAAAAAAGCGATCATTCGTCGCTCTTTAGGTTCAAAGTTAATTCAGATGCAATTTGCACCCAAGGGTTCTGCTGAGAAAGTGCAAACCGTGGATGTCACTCCAGAGAAGCGTAATCGTTTTTCTTTGGAAGATGCTGACATTACTGAGTTGGCG
This sequence comes from Polynucleobacter sp. es-GGE-1, assembly GCF_018882005.1. Taxonomy (NCBI): domain Bacteria; kingdom Pseudomonadati; phylum Pseudomonadota; class Betaproteobacteria; order Burkholderiales; family Burkholderiaceae; genus Polynucleobacter; species Polynucleobacter sp. es-GGE-1. The sequence goes on along the minus strand of NZ_JACVPE010000004.1, from coordinate 16,850 downwards.
AAGTACGCCGTCATTATTGAAAAACACTACGGTCGTCCAATGGATATCGAGTGGGGCAAAGATGGACAAGATGGCCGTATCTATATTTTGCAAGCTCGCCCTGAGACCGTGAAGAGTCAAGCAGCTGGCCAGGTAGAGATGCGCTACAAGCTTAAAGGCAGCTCAAAGGTATTAGCAAAAGGCCGCGCCATTGGTCAGAAGATTGGTGCGGGTCCAGTACGTATTATTCGTGACCCTAGCGAGATGGATCGGGTTCAGCCAGGCGATGTATTGGTTGCTGATATGACAGACCCTAACTGGGAGCCAGTCATGAAGCGTGCTGCTGCGATTGTGACCAATCGTGGTGGTCGCACCTGTCACGCTGCGATTATTGCGCGTGAGTTGGGTGTCCCTGCAGTAGTCGGTTGTGGTGATGCGACCGAGCAATTACAAGACGGCATGATGGTTACCGTCTCTTGCGCTGAGGGTGATGAAGGTCATATCTATGATGGCTTGATCGAAACCGAAGTCTCTGAAATATCTCGTGGTGTATTACCAGAGATTCCGGTGAAGATCACTATGAACATTGGTAATCCTCAGTTGGCATTTGATTTCTGCCAAATTCCTAATGCAGGCGTTGGTCTTGCGCGTCTCGAGTTCATCATCAATAACTATATTGGCGTGCATCCCCGTGCAGTTCTTGAGTATCCTAATATCGATCCGGATCTCAAGCGTGCTGTAGAAAGTGTTGCTCGTGGTTATGCAAGTCCACGTCAGTTCTATGAGGATAAATTGGTTGAAGGTGTGGCAACCATTGCAGCCGCTTTCTATCCGAAACCCGTTATTGTGCGCTTATCTGATTTCAAGTCCAATGAGTACAAAAAGTTGATTGGCGGTTCACGCTATGAGCCTGATGAAGAAAATCCAATGCTCGGCTTCCGCGGCGCATCACGTTATGTCTCTGAAGACTTTGGCGAAGCATTTGCTCTAGAGTGCGCAGCAATGAAGCGCGTTCGTGAAGAGATGGGTCTTGATAACGTCGAGATCATGGTGCCATTTGTGCGTACCATTAATCAGGCTAAACGCGTGATCGATATGATGGAGAAGTTTGGTCTCAAAAGGGGAGTCAATGGTTTGCGCCTGATTATGATGTGTGAGATTCCATCCAATGCGATTCTGGCAGATCAATTCCTTGAATATTTTGATGGCTTCTCAATTGGTTCAAACGATATGACTCAGTTAACACTTGGGCTGGATCGTGACTCCGGTATGGAGCTGCTCGCGATTGACTTCGATGAGCGTGATCCAGCGGTGGAATTTATGATCGCCCGTTCAATCGATGCTTGTCGCAAGCAAAATAAATATGTTGGTATTTGCGGTCAAGGACCTTCAGACCATCCAGACTTTGCCCGTTGGCTGGTAGAAAAAGGTATCACCTCCATCTCACTGAACCCAGATAGCGTAGTAGAGACCTGGGAAATGTTGGGTAAGAAATAGGGGTAAATTTAGGCCCAAAACTACAATAAGGCGCAATTGAGTTGCGCCTTATTGTTTTGGTGAGTCTGAGAAGTTGATTGCATAATTAGGGTGCCTTGAGCTTATTTTTGGAGTTATAGAGGGTTGTCTTATGGAGCCGTTATCGGGTTTAAAAGTGATTGAGATGGGTCAGCTGATTGCTGGGCCATTTGCTGCTAAAACATTGGCTGACTTCGGCGCTGATGTAGTCAAGATTGAGCCACCCAAACTTGGGGATGCTTTGCGTAAGTGGCGTTTGTTAAAAGATGGCACCTCAATTTGGTGGCAAGTCCAATCTCGTAATAAGCGTTCTCTTTCCTTGGATTTAAAGCAGACAGAAGCGCAAGAGATTGTGAGAGCTCTGGTCAAAGAGTCCGATGTTCTCATCGAAAATTTTCGTCCTGGCACTTTAGAGGGCTGGGGTCTTGATCCGCAAGATTTGCTCAAAATTAATCCGCGCTTAATTGTTCTACGTATTAGTGGTTATGGCCAGACTGGTCCATATCGGGATAAGCCTGGCTTTGGTGTCGTTGCAGAAGCCATGGGTGGCTTACGTCATTTAACTGCTGAACCAGGTAGAGTCCCAGTGCGTGTTGGCATTAGCATTGGCGATACCTTGGCCTCTTTGCATGGTGTTATCGGAATTCTGTTAGCACTGCAAGAGCGCCATCAAAGTGGTGAAGGCCAAGTGATTGATATTGCTCTTTACGAGGCCGTCTTTAATTGTATGGAAAGCTTGCTGCCTGAATATAGTGCGTTTGGAGAGGTTAGGCAGGCTGCTGGTAGCGCATTGCCTGGGATTGCGCCCACTAACGCTTATCTTTGTGCGGACGGTGGTTATGTATTGGTTGCAGGCAATGGCGATAGTATCTTTAAAAGACTCATGAAGTTGATTGGTCGGGATGATTTAGGTAATGATCCGCAATTAGAAAATAATGAAGGTCGAGTTAAGCGGGTTGTAGAGCTTGACCAGGCGATTGGTGAATGGGCCAAAACCTTAACGACTGATAAAGCATTAGAAGCCCTAGATGCTGTAGCAGTGCCTGCCGGCAGAATTTATACCGTCGCCGATATTGCACAAGATCCACACTATAAAGCCCGTGGAAATATTGAAACTATTCAGATGCATGATGGTACTAAGGTTGACGTTCCAGGAGTCATTCCAAAGCTTTCTCGTACGCCAGGCTCTATCAGAACACTGGCACCAGACATCGGTCAAAATACCGATGAGATATTACGGGGTATTGGATTAAGTGATACACAAATTGCTTCACTGAAAGAGCGTGGCGTCGCCTTCACTAAATAAATGCAAAACAAGCACAGAGAATCAATACAGATAACGATGACTAGAATTTACTTTAATGACGTAGTGACACGCGATGGCTTTCAGATAGAGCCCAACTTCATTCCGACTGATGACAAAGTTCGCTTAATCGATGAGCTTAGTCAATGTGGCTTTGCCAAAATCGAAGTGACTTCGTTTACTTCTCCTAAAGCGATTCCAATGCTCAGAGATGCCGAAGAGGTGATGGGTAGAATTAAGAGAGTTCCTAGTGTTGAGTACACAGTGCTCGTGCCCAATCTTCGAGGTGCTGAGCGCGCCTTTGAATCGCAGGCTGACGAATTTAACCTAGTGATGTCTACCTCTGAGACCCACAACCTAGCCAATTTGCGTATGACACGCGAAAAGAGTTTTGCTGGCTTAGCTGAGGTGATCAAATATGTCGATGGTAGAACGCCGATCAATGTTTCTTTATCCACATCCTTTGGTTGCCCTATGGAGGGTGATGTGCCGCAGAAGGTTGTTGAAGGGTTTGCGCAGCGCTTTGCTGATCTTGGCGTCCGTGGCCTCACGATTTGCGATACCACTGGTATGGCCAACCCTGCTCAAGTGATCAGTATGTCGGAGTCGATGCAAAAGTTATTCCCAGAGATGCAGGTCACGATGCATTTTCATAATACGAGAGGTATGGGCTTAGCCAATGTGCTGGCAGCAGTGCAATCAGGTATTACCAGATTTGATGGCTCGCTTGGTGGTCTTGGGGGTTGCCCATATGCACCTGGGGCTAGCGGCAATATATCAAGTGAAGATGCGATTCATATGCTAGATGCGATGGGTTATGACACCGGCATGAATATTCCAAGCTTGTTAGCGATTGCTCGGGAGTTGCCTGCTATTGTTGGCCACACTGTTCCTGGTCAGGTTGCTAAAGCAGGGCGTACTTGTGATTTGCATCAAGCGCCAGAGTATGTCAAAGAGCTGCGTCAGTAATAGATGTGGAGGGAAGATGATTGATCATTTTGACCATTTAGTTCTGACCACAGCAAATGAAACTGCTTGCATTGACTTCTATACGCGCGTGATGGGGATGACACTCGAATCTTTCATCGGCGGCACTCCGCCAGTTGAGCGTAAGGCTTTTAAATTCGGCAATCAAAAAATTAATTTGCACATCAAAGGCAAAGAGTTCGAGCCTAAAGCCAATATTCCAACTCCAGGAGCATTAGACCTTTGTTTTATTGCTGAGCGATCCTTAGGCGAGGTCATTGCAAAGCTTGAAAAAGAAGCTTGGCCCATTGTTGAAGGTCCTGTGATGCGTACGGGGGCCATTTCAAAAATCCATTCCATATATGTACGCGATCCCGATCTCAATCTCATTGAGATCAGTGAAATCTACTCAGGCTAAAGCTAAAGGATTACGACTTCTTCGTAGGCTTTCCTTTAGCGCTTGAAGTTTTCTTGGAGTTGCTCGTTGGTTTAGCTGAGGATTTCGCTAGTTTTGCTTTTGGTGGTTGATGATTGATAGGTACTGCACCCATTTTCTTGGCGGGCGCTGAGATAGCGCTCGATTTATGGGCACCGCTCCAACTGGGTTCTGATATCGAGTTGAAGGCAGCGCGTAATTTTTCGCCCCAGAGCTGATGAATCATTTGGAAGTAGGGGTTTGATTCATCCATCGTTACCAGTTTGCTGGCTTTGAGAGAGTTCTTCTCGTATACCAAAAGATCTAGAGGTAAACCAACAGAAATATTACTATTCAGAGTTGAGTCCATTGAAATTAAGGCGCACTTTGTTGCTAAATTAAGCGGAGTAGAAAAATTCAGGACTCTATCGAGAATGGGTTTACCGTATTTGGATTCGCCAATCTGGAAGTAGAAAGTTTCTGGGGTAGCTTCAATAAAATTACCAGCAGAATAAATATTAAAGAGCCGCGGCCTCTCTCCTTTGACTTGACCGCCAAAAATGAGGTTGCAGTTGAAGTCAATGCCTGCTTTTTCAAGGGCTACATGATCACGTTCATACACCTGTTTGATGGCATCGCCAATCACTGCTGCTGCATCATGCGTATTTTCAGCAGTCCAAAGATTTTTGCCATTCAGCAGTTGACCTTGCAGGAGTATTTCTTTGACGGCTTGGGTAATTGCAAGATTGCCAGCACTCATTAAGGCAAAGAAACGATCATTGTCCTTTTGGAACAAAGTCATTTTCCTGAATGTACCAATTTGATCTACCCCAGCATTGGTGCGGGTGTCGGATAAAAAGACTAGACCATCTTTGAGGCAAAGCCCAACGCAATATGTCATATACCCATATCCTCTTAATAATTATCTAGGATTATCTCTTAAATATCGATCAGGATTTAGGGTAGCTGCTGAATCGAGATGTTTGCGCTGAGCTCCTCGCCACCCCCGCCGGTACGAACACCTTTGACTGGTGCTGCGGAGTAATAGTCGCGACCAATCGCTAGGCGTATATGGCGCGCATCAATTAGGCAGGCATGGGTAATATCTATGCTGATCCAAATCCCTTTTTCAATATCGCTGCAAAAATCGATCCAAGCATGGCTAGCCAAGTTGGGAGATTCTTCGGCAAAGAAGTAGCCACTAACGTATCTCGCAGGAATCTGTGCAGCCCTGCATAGGCTCAGCATGACATGAGCATGATCTTGGCATACACCAGATTTTAGGGCAAAGGATTGGGCAGCAGTAGTGGCAAAGGTCGTTTGACCTGGAACATACCCAATTGCTTGTTGAACCGCAGTAGCCAGTTTTAAAACCTCATCCACCGAATTTTTCTTAGGTAGACTTGATGCAAAGTAGCCCAGCATTTCATCTGTGGGTTCGGTGAGATTGGTTTGCTGCAGCAGATAATAAGGGGAGACCGCTTTTGCATCATCCTTAAACTCAAAGGCATCTTGGGTATGAACTTCACCCTCCGCTTCAATCATCATGGACGTATAAGGCGATTCCTGCACAAATACACTATAGAAGTTACCAAAGGTATCGATAGAGCTTGATGCCTTAATGGGCGTACTGATTTTCCACTTATCGATTTGCTGGCCTGCAGTTGTCGGGGGTGTCAGACGCAGCTCTTGAATGGAATAGCGCACTGGTGTTTCATAGCGATACTCAGTGCGATGACGAATTTTCAGATGCATATATTCTTTACGAAGTCTTAGGCAGCAGCCAATGGGATGAGATAAGCGTTGCTAAACTCATCGGCAATATGGTTGATGCGCTCAAGGAAGACTTCAATAAACTCTTCAAGACCTTGTTCAAAGACTTCATCAATGTCTGAGTAATCTAAGCTTGCTTTGAGTTTACCCAGTAAGCGTTCAATTTCTTTGGATTGTTGATTCTTCACTTCAGAAACTAAAGGAATTAATTCATTAACACAGCAAACTAATGAACGTGGCATTTGTTTATTAAAAATCAAGAGTTGAGCAACTTGCTTTGGAGTAACTTGATCAGAATAGATCTGACGGTAGATCTCAAATGCAGAGACTGAGCGCAGCAGAGCAGCCCAATGATAAAAATCAAAGAATGCACCATCTGAACTATCATCGGGATTCTTTTGAGTGCTCAATACTTTGAGGGTGGCCTGATCCTCATATTTGGTTTCTAGAATACGACCAGTATTATCAGCGCGCTCTAATAGAGTGCCAACGTTAATAAAGTAGAAAGCTTCATTCTTGAGCATCGTGCCGTGCATCACGCCTCTAAAGAGGTGGCAGCGATGTTTTACCCACTCTAATAATCTGCTGGAGTCGGCTTGATGTCTTGCCTCTAAGATGCGTTGGAGCTCAAGCCAGGTAGTATTTTGGGTTTCCCAAACTTCAGAAGTAATTTTGCCGCGAATCACGCGAGCATTTTCACGAGCAGCGTATAAACAAGAAACAATGCTAGAAGAGTTGCTGGTTTCATAAATCATGAAATCCAAAACATTCTCACGATTGACGACATCATATTTACTTAAGAAAGCATCTTCTAGCTTAGAGATGGTGAGCAACTTCTTCCAACTTTGCTCTAGAAATTCTGCTGGCTGTGGCAGTAGAGAAGTTTGGTGATTCACATCCAACATGCGAGCAGTATTTTCTGCGCGCTCTGTATAACGCGCCATCCAATATAAGCAGTCTGCAGTACGACTTAACATTTTTTGCTATCCCTCTTATTCTTCTAAGACCCAGGTATCTTTAGTGCCACCACCTTGGGAGGAGTTCACTACCAAAGAACCTTCTTTGAGGGCGACTCTAGTGAGGCCACCCGGGACCATCTTGATCGTCTTTCCAGAGAGTACAAAAGGGCGTAAATCAATATGTCTGGGAGCAACACCTGATTCCACAAAGGTGGGGCAAGTAGAAAGTGCCAGCGTAGGTTGAGCAATATATTTATCTGGATTGGCAATGAGATGGGTTCTAAATGCTTCAATCTCTGCTTTAGTAGAAGCTGGGCCAACTAGCATGCCATAGCCACCAGCACCATGAGTCAGTTTGACTACTAACTTTTCCAAGTTGGCTAAGGTGTAAGCTAAATCATCTGTCTTACGGCACTGGAAGGTAGGCACGTTATTCAGAATAGGTTTTTCACCGAGATAAAACTCAATCATTTCTGGAACGTATGGATAAATTGATTTGTCATCGGCAACACCGGTACCAATAGCGTTAGCTAAAGTGACATTGCCAGCGCGGTACGCAGACAGTAATCCTGCAACCCCAAGGGTCGAATCTGAGCGGAAGGCTAATGGATCTAAGAAGTCATCATCAACGCGCCGATAGATCACATCTACCCGCTCAGGTCCTTGAGTGGTGCGCATGAAAACTTGCTCATTCTTCACAAACAGGTCCTTGCCTTCGACGAGTTCTACCCCCATTTGTTGGGCGAGATAGCTATGCTCAAAGTAAGCAGAGTTATACATGCCAGGGGTTAGTAGCACGACATTTGGTTTCTTGACATCATCCGGTTTAACAGACTTGAGGCATTCCAATAAGAGGTCGGGGTAGTGCTCTACGGGAGCAATACGATATTTTTGGAATAGGTCCGGGAAAAGACGCATCATCATCTTGCGATCTTCAACCATATAAGAAACGCCAGAAGGCACGCGCAAGTTATCTTCTAAAACGTAGAACTCACCTTCGCCTGCGCGCACGATATCGATACCCGCAATTTGTGCATAGATATCCCGTGGCACACTGACGTTACGCATCTCTAGGCGATATTGCGCATTATTAAAAATTTGCTCAGCGGGAACGATGCCAGCTTTGATGATGTCTTCATCGTGATAGACGTCATAAATAAAGCGATTGAGTGCTTTGACGCGTTGACGTAAACCTGCCTCAAGCTGATGCCATTCTTTGGCAGTGAAAATTCGGGGGATTTGATCAAAGGGAATGGTTCTTTCAGAACCTAGATCATCTCCGTAGACGGCGAATGTAATGCCCACGCGCCTAAAGATCAGGTCAGCTTCAGCACGCTTAAGACCCATAAGCGTGTCGCTCTGTTGCTTTAACCAGTTATGAAAAACTTGGTAGTGAGGGCGTGCTTTGCCTGCGGCATCCAGCATTTCGTCAAAAGGCAATTTCATAGTTACCAAACTAATGCCTTTAAGAGTTATAAGCTTTGGGGTTTGAAGCAGCTTGGTGCTGTATTGCACTATATAAGTGCATAAAAGCGCGGATATTAGCTTTTAGGCTATCCTACCCCAGTTTTTGGGCTTTTAAGCGTTTAAATCGCCTCTCGCGATTCGGCCTTTTTGAACTTCCCACTCTCGTTCCTTGGTAGCAGCACGCTTGTCATGTTGCTTTTTACCCCTAGCCAGACCGATTTCGCACTTCACATTGCCTTTGGAAAAGTGCAGATTGAGTGGTACGAGGGTATAACCCTTTTGCTCAACCTTACCGATCAATTTGCGGATCTCAATGGCATTTAGCAGAAGCTTTCGGGTGCGGGTGCTGTCTGGAACGATATGGGTAGAGGCTGATAGCAGGGGGGTAATGTGGCAACCAATCAGAAAAAGCTCCGCTTTGCGAATGACGACATAGGCTTCTTTGACGTGCACGCGACCAGCTCGGATGGCTTTTACTTCCCAGCCCTCTAGCACTAGCCCTGCCTCAAAGCGCTCCTCGATAAAATAATCAAAGAAGGCTTTTTTGTTATCGACGATACTCATATTTATTTAGCTTCCAAGATCGATTATGGCAGACGTCTACAAGACCGTTTTAATTGGCCAATCAGCCGACCGAATGTATGGTTTGGTGACTGATGTAGCGCGTTACCCAGAGTTTTTACCTTGGTGTGGTGGGGTAGAAATTTTTGAGCAAACCGAAACCGTTTTGGATGCCAAAATCAATATCAATTTCAAGGGCATTAATCAGTACTTTCATACCCGCAATGTGAACCATCGCCCCGAGACCATTGATATGGTTTTTGTGGATGGTCCATTCAAACATTTTTCAGGGCAGTGGAATTTCATTCCTTTGCGAGAAGATGCTTGTAAGGTGGAATTTAAGCTCCATTGGGAATTTAAGAGCATGATTCTGGATAAGATCATTGGACCTGTGTTTGGACACATTGCAGGGACATTTGTGGATTGTTTTGTAAAGCGCGCAGAAGAGCTGTATGGCTAATCGCATGATGGAGATCTGGATTTGTGATGCTAGGCAAGGCAATCCGATACTCAGTCCTTTTCAACTGGTCCTCACCCCTACTGAAACCCCGACAGTGGGCTTGGCACTCCTAAAAGCTGGCGTAGTGGTGGATCAAGCAGACCCGGCTTTGTCTAGAAAGGGCTGTTACGGCGTTTTTGGAAAACGTAAGGAGTGGGATAGCCCAATTTATGCCGGAGATCGCTTAGAGCTCTACTCCCCCTTATTAATTGACCCTAAGGCGGTCCGGCGCAAAAAGGCAAACCAGAACCAGGACGCCAAATTCCAGGCAGCGGCAGCCAAAAGGAAGGCTAGGAGGCTATAATCTGTTTTTGCGATTAGGGGTTTTGCATGCGACTCATTCAAAAAGCACTCACTTTTGACGATGTGCTCCTCGTACCGGCCTATTCTGCGGTGCTCCCTCGAGATGCCAGCTTGGCAAGTAAGTTAACTCGGGATATTTCACTTAATACACCATTAGTGTCCGCTGCGATGGATACCGTCACAGAAGGTCGTTTGGCGATTGCCATGGCCAGTGAAGGTGGTATCGGCATTATTCATAAAAACCTCAAGCCTGCAGAACAGGCGCGTGAAGTGGCAAAAGTGAAGCGCTATGAATCTGGTGTTCTTCGGGATCCCATCACGATTGGTCCTGATGTCACTCTGCGTCAAGTGATTCAGCTTTCACGCGAACATGGTTTTTCTGGATTTCCTGTCTTGACCGGTAAAGAAGTGGTTGGAATCATTACCAACCGCGACTTACGGTTTGAAGAAGATTTGGATGCCCCTGTCAAAACCAAGATGACTCCGCGTGAGCGTTTGGTGACTGTTAAAGAAGGTTGCACGCTGGAAGAAGCCAAGCGCTTGATGAGTCAGCATCGCCTAGAGCGTGTTTTAGTAGTCAATGACCAATTTGAATTACGCGGCTTGATCACAGTGAAAGATATTTTGAAAGCCACCGAGCATCCTAATGCGTGTAAGGATGGCGAGGGTAAGTTGCGGGTTGGTGCAGCCGTAGGGGTAGGTCCTGATAACGACGAGCGTATTGAGCTCTTAGTGCGCGCTGGTGTCGATGTCATTGTGGTGGATACCGCTCATGGCCATAGCCAAGGTGTTTTGGATCGTGTCAAATGGGTTAAGAAAAATTACCCCCATGTACAAGTAATCGGCGGCAATATTGCTACCGGTGAAGCTGCTAAAGCATTGGCCGATCATGGTGCTGATGGCGTGAAAGTTGGTATTGGTCCTGGCTCTATTTGTACGACTCGGATTGTTGCGGGTGTAGGCGTTCCTCAAATTACAGCGATTGTGAATGTGGCTACTGCATTAAAAGGTACGGGCATTCCTTTGATTGCTGACGGCGGCGTCCGTTACTCTGGTGATGTGGCTAAAGCGTTAGCAGCTGGCGCCAGTTCTGTGATGATGGGCGGTATGTTTGCCGGTACTGAAGAAGCTCCTGGCGAAGTGTTTTTGTATCAAGGACGTTCCTACAAGAGTTATCGTGGCATGGGTTCTTTAGGAGCAATGGCCGATGGCTCTGCTGACCGATACTTCCAGAGCGATATTGTTGCCAATGCTGAGAAGCTCGTGCCAGAAGGTATTGAAGGCCAAGTGCCGTATAAGGGGAGTGTGCTTGCAATCTTGCATCAGCTCACTGGCGGTATTCGTTCTTCCATGGGTTACCTTGGGTGCAAGACGATTGCCGAGCTTCATGAAAAAGCCAATTTTGTGGAAATTACATCAGCTGGTGTGCGCGAGTCACACGTACATGATGTGAAGATCACCAAGGAAGCACCAAATTACCACATTGATTAATAACTAAATAAAAGCTGAAATTAAGGCTGAATTAAAGACTGATTCTTTCGTGCACGACAAAATACTGATTCTCGACTTTGGTTCACAAGTAACTCAATTAATTGCTAGGCGTGTGCGTGATGCCCGCGTGTATTCAGAGATTCACCCCTACGATTGCGATCCAGAATTTATTCGCAAATTTATTCAAGAGCAGGGTGGCAAAGGCATCATTCTCTCTGGCGGTCCTAGCTCAGTGACCGAAGATGGTAGTCCGCGTGCTCCACAAATCTTATTTGAATTAGACGTTCCCGTTTTGGGGATTTGCTATGGCATGCAGACCATGGCAACCCAATTGGGAGGTGCAGTGGCTTCAGCTGAGTCATTGGGTAAGGCACGTGAGTTTGGTTACTCAGAAGTGCGCGCTCATGGCCACACTAACTTACTCAAGGGCATTCAGGATTTTTCTACCAGTGAAGGCCATGGCATTCTCAAGGTGTGGATGAGTCATGGTGATTCAGTAACCAACATGCCGCCATCTTTTCAATTGATGGCTTCCACTGAATCTTGCCCGATTGCGGGTATGGCTGATGAAGAGCGCCGCTTCTATGCATTTCAGTTTCACCCAGAAGTGACCCATACCATTCAAGGCACCGCAATCCTTGAGCGCTTCGTGCATGAGATCTGCCAGTGCAAGTCTGATTGGGTCATGGGCGACTATATTGCCGAGGCAGTTGAGAATATTCGCAGGCAAGTGGGTAATGAAGAAGTTATCCTTGGTTTGTCTGGTGGCGTTGACTCGAGTGTTGCTGCCGCTTTAATCCATCGTGCTATTGGCGATCAACTGACTTGCGTGTTTGTTGATCACGGCCTGCTTCGTTTGAACGAAGGTGACATGGTCATGGAAATGTTTGCACGTAACCTGGGCGTTAAAGTTATTCGTGTCGATGCAAAAAATACTTTCATGGGTAAGTTAGCAGGCGTTTCTGATCCCGAAGCGAAGCGAAAAATCATCGGTAAAGAATTCGTTGAAATCTTCCAAACTGAGTCTGGCAAGATCAAGAATGCTCAGTGGTTAGCTCAGGGCACTATTTATCCAGACGTGATTGAGTCTGCCGGTAAAGGTAAGAAGGGCGCGCATACGATTAAGAGTCACCATAACGTTGGTGGCCTGCCTGAAGACATGCATCTCAAATTACTAGAGCCATTGCGTGAGTTATTTAAAGATGAGGTACGCGAGCTGGGCGTTGCTTTAGGTCTGCCGCGTGAGATGGTCTATCGTCACCCTTTCCCAGGACCGGGTTTGGGTGTGCGCATTTTGGGTGAAGTCAAAGCAGAGTTTGCAGACTTGCTGCAACGCGCTGATGCGATCTTCATAGAAGAATTGCGCAGCACGATTGATGAAGCTAGCCAGAAGTCCTGGTATGACCTGACCAGTCAGGCTTTCGCCGTCTTTTTGCCGGTGAAATCAGTTGGTGTCATGGGTGATGGCAGAACTTATGAATATGTTGTGGCACTCAGAGCAGTGCAAACGCAAGACTTTATGACGGCCCATTGGGCTCACTTGCCACATGAGTTACTAGGTAAGGTTTCCAATCGCATCATCAATGAAGTGCGTGGCATCAATCGCGTTGTCTACGATATCAGCGGCAAACCACCGGCAACGATTGAGTGGGAATAGAAACTCACGATTGAGTTACTGTCCAATCCGCTAAATACAGTATTTAACTTCCTTGAAATTTTTCCAACGACCCCCTTTTATTCAGGGTTTAAAAGTGATGCTCGAATCATCTCCGGGGATTATTGCTTGGTCCTTGGTCACGAGCATTAGTTTGCTGGGCGCGGGACTGAGCCCGGTAAATACATTTTGGTTCAACATCCTCGTCTATGCAGGATCTTCGCAATTAGCAGTGATGCCATTGATCGCTGGAGATTATCCCTTTTGGACTGTTTGGCTGACTGCATTGATTGTGATGTCGCGTTTTGTTATTTTTAGCGCAGTCCTTCAACCTCACTTTAAACGTTATTCTTTCTGGCAAAGACTGGGTATCGGGAGCTTAAACACCGATATGAGTTTCGCAAAATTTGTAGAAAAGTTTCCTGCGCCAGATAACCCTCAAGGGAGCCAAGTTGAGCTGCTCTACTTCATGGGAATGGTTCTAGCGCATTGGGTTTTTTGGCAGATAGGTGCATTAATTGCCATTTTTTTTGGGTCTTATATTCCGATCTCTTGGGGTCTTGGCTTTGCTGGACCTCTAGCATTGTTAGCCTTGATTATTCCTGCCATTAAACATAAAACTGCTGTTATCTCAGCATTAGCTGCTGCTGGCACTTGTATCTTAACTATCAATCTGCCGTATCGCTTAACGATTGTTTGCTCAGTGATTGCTGGTGTGATGGCTGCGGTATTGGTAGACAAACAATCTCAAAAGAGGAATGCATGAATACAGTGGACTTATGGATTGCTTTTTTTGGCTTGATGCTAGTGAGCATACTGAGTAGGGGCTCTATTCTTTTAGTGGGCTCAAAATTTCCCATTCCCAGAAGTATTCATGAGTTTTTGCGCTATGCACCTACTGCGGCTCTCATTGCCATTGTTTTGCCAGACGTACTATTTGCAAAAGATCCAGCAACCCAACTATTTGAACTAAACCTGTATTCACCCCAACTATTTGGTGCCATCGGCGGAGTGATTGGATTTTTAGTAACCAACAGTATCTTGGCAACCATATTATTGGGAATGACTTTTTTTACTCTTGCCAGATTTTTTATCTAAGCATTAACTAAATCTGCCTCAAGATACATTCTCACTAGGGCTTGTATAGAGTCCGCATGCATTTTCTCCATCACTCTTGCCTTGTGCACTTTGATCGTGGCATCAACCGTGCCTAGCTCAACAGCAATTTCTTTGTTTAATAAGCCTCTAACCAATAAAGAGCAAACCTCTTTTTCCCTTGGCGTTAGAGTGAGAAAACATTGTTTGATATCTAACTCTTTGGATAATTGAACCAGTTGTTGCTTATCTAGCTCAAGCGCCTTGCTCAAGGCAATTAATAGATCTTCGAGATTGAATGGTTTAAATAAAAAATCTATGGCACCATTTTTAAGACTAGAAACAATTTGATGGGGATGACTTTGTCCGCTAATAAAAATAATAGGTGTTATGCGACCCAGCGCTAACAACTGCTGCTGCAGTTCAACTCCAGACATATCAGGCATTTGCATATCCAAAAGAATCACTGCTGGAGAGATTGGGAGAGATTCTTTTAAAAAATTGATGCCAGATTGGTAATGATCTACGGTATAGCCTACCTCGCTCAACATTCTGGAGAGTGAAATGCGCATTGAGTCATCGTCATCGATTATGAAAATATGGCCTGATTTAGTCATAAAGAGAGGGTTTATATTTAGCTAATTAGGTCAATTTAAATCAAAGTACAGCCTGAGGATATTAGCCCTATAGCTAATCAGATCTCATCTTCTATGCCTTTGTTACAACAGCCCTTCATTGCAAGGATCCTCAAGCGGGGTCCCTTTTTAAGCGACATTTCAGTCTGCTATCTGTAATATTCAGTGATGGAAGTCGCTAATCAAATCTTTTTTATTGTTTTTTCGCTCATTGGCCTGGGATTATTTTTAAGCGCCTTGTATCAATATCGTGCCAATGAAAAAGGTGATTTCAGTATCTATTGGCCAATGAGTGTCGGCCTTTTTTCACTCTCTTCCTTTTGTTTTGGAATTGCCTTGTGGTTTCATCAGTTTTTTCTCACAATTGCAAATAGCTCATTTATTGTTTCAGTTCTCCTCCTGATATTTTTATATCGTTCATGGAATAAACGGCCTTTTACTAAGTTTCAAGCTTTGCTTGTATCAATTATTTCGATCTTTATTTTCTTTTTCTATGATTACTTGCGGGTAATTCCAGATACCTTTAAGCATCGCGTTGCCTTAATTACTACTACTCAAGAGCTATTTTTAATCTGGCAAATATGGGAGTTGAGGGAGTATTACAAAAAAGACCGAACAGTGGTTGTAAAGTGGCTTATTTTTTTATCAGTATTAACCTTATTCGGAGAAATTGTCAGAACGCTTTGGGTGTTAATTGGTAGTACTCAAACTAATTTCTTTTTATATGCCCAAGATGCAGTAGCTTTAACGCTTTTATGGATTGGCTATGGCAGTACGATATTGGTATATATGGCTCTAGGCAGTTTTTATTTAGAAAAACAAATCACAAAAGAAAATCAAATTGCTAATACGCTTGAGAAAACAAGAGAAGAAAACGAGAAAATCACCGAGCTCTTAAAAGAAAAAGAGCGTTTGATTTATGGGCTGATGAAAGCCAATAAAACGGCCGCTACTGGTGCTTTATCGGCATCAATTGCTCATGAACTCAATCAACCTCTTGGAGCATCTAATCTGAATATCCAGTTTCTCAAAATGAAATTGGAAAAAGGAGTCCTCAATCCGGAGTTGGGTAAAGAAATTTTAGATTCCTTGGAAGAGGATAACAAGCGAGCCGCTACGATTGTCAAATCTTTAAGGTCAATATTTACTGAGGGTGATTTGAATGCTCAGGATATTCAATTAGGCGATTCCATTTCTAAGGTGCTAGATATTGTGAAGCCAGAGCTAAAGTCAAAGAATATCCAAATTCAGTTAAAGGTAGATGATGACTTAGCAGTGAAGGTTAACCCAGCTGAAATTGAGCAAGTGTTATTGAATCTTGTGAACAATGCCACTCAGGCTTTGGCTAATTCAGGAACACTCCAGCGTCGTATTGCTATAGAGGCCATGAGATCTGGCCATTCCGTCAAATTAAGCATTTCTGATAATGGCGGGGGCGTACCTACTGAATTTAAACCTCAACTATTTGAGCTGTTAAGTACCACCAAGCAGACTGGAATGGGTCTAGGCCTATGGCTTTGCAAGCACATTGTCACTAGATATCGAGGTTCTATTCATTATGAGGACGCCTTTGGTAGCGGCGCACGATTCATTGTGGAGCTACCTCTCTCTCATTAGCCTCAGGGCTAATTGACTAGGGCTACAGCGAGGGCGAACATAAGAGCCTACATTTGTATGGGTTTTTTATGAACTTAGCAGAAATTCAATCCTTTAAGCAGATTGGCAGGCATCTTCGTAGTGCGCGGGAGTTGCGGGGCCTGACATTGTCTGCAGCAGCCAGCACTTGCGGATTAAAAATTTTTGAGATCGTTCGTATAGAAAATGGAGAACTGTTGGGGTACCAGCAAGTGCCAGAGAATACCTTATCCAACGCCCAAATTTATGCTAAAGCCTTAGATATTGAATTGAGTGATTACAAGGAGCAACCTTGTGTTGAGCAAGCAAAAGTAAACGCCAATGTTTATGAAGGCGATATTCCCGTCTTTTTAAGAAAAAAATAATAATTCGGCATACCCTATCCTTACGGGTTTAACCACTTTGAGTGAAAACTTAAGGTGGTTTTTTATTTGAGCCACATTATTAATAACGAAAATTGATATGGCTTATGACCTGTCTGGTTTTATCGGACCAATTTCATCTAGAAACTCTGGCTCCCGTTATTAATTCTTTTTGCCATCCAGCGACAAACTCTGTTGGGGTTTGATAATCCAAACTTGAGTGTGGTCTGACTAAATT